>DATMWH010000286.1:0-3157 GCA_035562615.1 Pseudomonas sp.
ACCGCCCCACCAACAATGAACGGTCTAGCTTCTGCATGCCCGATCAGGCGAGTGACATTCAGCGCACTTCACGCCGGCATAAACGGAAAGTGCTGCAGGGCACGCACGCAGTCGACTTCGGCAGCCAGCACCATCCAGGACGGCAACTGGCGGGACCATTCCACCACCGTAGGGCGCTGGCCGATGTCCCGCAGCAGCATGGCATACAGGTCCCAGGTGGCATCCGCAATCACGCCAGCATGCTCATCCACCAGCAGACAGCGGCCACTCTCCAGACGCAGCGGGCTATAACCGCTCAGGCGAATTTCGCCGATCGGCTGTGCCGGCAAACGTTGCAGATAGTCCTCGGGAGTGCCGCCGCCGTTATGACAGCTGATCAGCAGATTGCCGATATCCAGCAACAAGCCGCAGCCGCTGCGCTGGCTGAGTTCACGGAGAAAGTCCGCTTCATGCATATGACTGTCCGCCAGCGGCAGAAAGGCCGGTGGATTTTCAATCAGCAACGGCCGAGCCAGCGCGGTTTGCACCTGATCGACCTGTTCAACCAGGCGCTGCAAGGTACGGGGGTTGAACGCCAGAGCCTGATGACTGCCGAGTGGGCTGAGCGCCTGCGGCGCACAACCCAGGCGGACTGAAACCACTGCCGGCTGAAAGCGCCGGCAGAGTTCTGACAGTTGGCGCACATGCGCGTTATCCGGTGCCGACAGCCCTCCCAGAGACAGGCGGGTGTCATGCACCGACAGGGGCAGGCACTGACGCAAGGCAAGGATCTGCCTCTGCGCCATTGGCCCTGCAGAGAAATGCCGCTCTGTCTGGATCTCGACAAAATCCAGCCGCTGCGGATCGGCCATGATCGCGGTGAAATGTTCCGCTAGAAACGACACCCCTGCGCCGTGCAACTGCAAACGGCTTTCCATTGATTTCCCTCTTTGCTTACGACTCCCGATCAGTCGTCAGGGTCGTATCAGTGGTGTCAGTGAGCCGACACCCTGAGGAGTCTCAATATGCACACAGGTGCCGGCTGGCACCAATTTCCAGGCATTCCCCTGGTAGTCGGTCTTGGAAGAGCCAGCGCAGGAAGTTCCTGCACCGGCGGCGCAATCATTCTGCCCGGCCAGCGAGATGCCATAGCATTTCTCCTTACCCGCATTGACCTCGCCCTCCGCGGCGGAGAGTGTCTGACTGCTCAGTAAGGCCGTTGTCAGCGACAACGCCAACGCGGCCTGCAGATTTCGATGATTCATGTTTCGCACCTCTCAGCAGTGACGTTATTGCATCCGCGCCAGTGCCCGCTGCACGGCTGGGCGCTCGCTGATCGTGGCGACCCAGGCGGCCACGGCGGGAAACCTGTCCAGTTCGACACCGCCGTAGTTGGCCACGCGCAACCAGGAAAAATTCATGATGTCGGCCAGCGAATATTCACTGCCGGCCAGCCAGGGCTGCTGACGTAACCGGGCTTCAAGAACGCCGGTCAGGCGCAAAGCCTCGCCGCGAAAGCGTTCAATCGCTATCGCGCAGGGTGCTGGTGTGGAGCGCAGAAACCAGCCGGCCTGACCAAACGTGGGCCCGACACTGGCAACTTGCAGAAACAGGTACTCCATGGCCCGCAGCCGCTCCACCGGATCACGCGGCAACAGGCCTCCGGCTTTCTCGGCCAGGTACAGCAGAATGGCGCCGGACTCGAACAGGCTGATGGTTGTTCCGCCCGGCCCCTGCGGGTCCACAATGACCGGAATGCGGCCATTGGGATTGAGGGCGAGAAAGGCCGGCCGACTCTGTTCCCCTCCAGCCAGGTTGACCGGGATCACCCGGTACTCCAGACCCAGCTCTTCGAGGGCAATCGGCACCTTGATGCCATTCGGCGTAAGCGCGGTATAGACCTCGATCATTGCGGCGCCCTCAGACACTGTTCAGGATCCGCATGCTCGACACAGCCATTGCCGCTCAGGCGCTCATTGCCCCTGGTTGCACGCCGGAGCCAGCAAGCCCTGATCCAGTGATCCAGCGATAAGCGCCCCGGTCCCTGACCAAGCAACAGCAACAGCGCCACCGCCCAGGTACCGTGGGTAGGCCAGGCGGCGGGATAGACAAACAGCTGGATCACCAGAGTCATGCCCAGCAAGCCCAGGGCCGCCAACCGGGTGCCCAGACCCAGCAGCAAGAAAATCGGCAACAGGTGTTCAGCGATGACCGCCAGCATGGCGGCGCTGGTCGCCGACAGCAGGGGCACCTGATACTCATGCTGGAACAGGTAAATGGCGCTGTCGTTGAGCTGCCATCCATCCACCTTGGTACGGCCGGACTGCCAGAAAATGGCCGCCGGGGCCAGCCGCGCCAGCAGCAATAATGCGTCACCAGCCAATGCCGGCAGATGCGGGAGAAACGCTCGAGTATGCATGTCAGACTCCTGATCGGCTGAAAAGGCCTGACACCCCCGGCGGGGTGTCAGGCAGGCCGCGCTTACAGCGTGTTGGCAGCCTTGTTCTGAATCGATGGCCAGTTGGCGTCGGCCTTGGCAATGTTGCCCGGCAAGTCTTACGACCACTTCATGAACACATCAGCGTTCACGTTCAGGTACAGCTTGCCGTCGACCAACTTGTACTGGCTTGGGTCCACATCCAGCTTCTTGCCCAGGGCCGCACCCATGGCGCAGTAGCCGCCGTATTGCGGGGCAAATTTGGCCGGATTGGCCTGGAAGGCCTGCAGGTTCTCCGCGTTGGCAAAGTAATAGGTCGCGCCATCGTGCGTAGCCGCAAAACGCTTGTCGCCCTGGACCGGTTGGCCCTTGAAGTAGGACACGCTGTCATAGCCTTTGAGGATGACCTGCGCCGCATCGACATTGATCGAGGAGGTCGAGGTTTCGTCATAGGCAAAGCTGCTGGTCGCGGTGAGCAATGCAACGGCCCCCAGGGACAGGGCTACAGTCAGGGAGCTGGCGATAAAAGTGTTCTTGAAGTTCATGGGGTAGTTCCTTGTATGGCAATCAGAGTGGGGTTGTGGGCGTCGCAAGCCGGGGCGTTCGACGTGAAGCCACTCTAGGTCGCAACACCCGGAAGATGAACGACCAGCAAAGACAAGGCTCTATTGCAGAAATTGAAACAAATCACGCACACTCGTCGCAGACCGACAGGAGCCGCCGATGGATCGCTTTCAGGAA
>DATMWH010000287.1:0-21409 GCA_035562615.1 Pseudomonas sp.
ATAGGTCATCACCACCATGCCTTCCATGCGCGCACTCATCACCAGCAGATTCAGGTAATTGGCCGGTCCCTTCATGTTCTGCTTGTTGTTGTACTGGCTGATGGCGCCGCAAATAATCACCCGCGCGCGGAATGCCAAACGGGTCAGCACGGCATCGAGGATGTCACCGCCGACATTGTCGAAATACACGTCAACGCCCTTCGGACACTCGCGCTTGAGGCCGGCAATAACGTCTTCATTCTTGTAGTCGATCACGCCATCGAAGCCGAACTCGTCGATCAGTGATTGGCACTTGGCGGCTCCACCGGCAATGCCGATTACGCGGCAGCCCTTGAGCTTGGCAATCTGCCCGGCAATGCTGCCCACCGCACCGGCAGCCCCGGAAATGACCACCGTTTCACCGGCTTTTGGCTGACCGACATCCAGCAGGGCAAAGTAGGCGGTCATGCCGGTCATGCCCAGTGCAGAGAGATACAAAGGCAGCGGCGCTTTACTCGGATCAACTTTGTAAAAACCCTTGGGCTCGCCGAGGAAGTAATCCTGCACACCAAGCGCGCCATTCACGTAGTCACCCACGGCAAACGCCGGATTCTGCGAGGCAATCACCTTGCCAACCCCGAGAGCGCGCATCACCTCGCCTATGCCCACCGGCGGAATGTAAGACTTGGCATCATTCATCCAGCCGCGCATGGCAGGATCCAGTGACAGGTATTCATTGCTGACCAGAATCTGTCCGGGGCCCGGTTCACCGACAGGGGCCTCTACATAGCTGAAGGTTTCACGGCTTGGCAGCCCCAGCGGGCGCTGGGCGAGTTGAAACTGTCGATTCACTTGAGTGGTCATGGCGGGTTCTCTTGGCTGGATTGGCAGGATTTGCCGGTTAGCTGTGATAGCCCTGTATGAACATTAGGGCAAGTGATTCCCTGCAACAGGGTGGAGTTATTCAGGCATTTGACTCTCGGGTATCAGCCAAAGCGCAGCGGCGCACCGGCGCAACACTTGCTTGGCATTGATACAAAGCGAAATAAACCGATACCCCTCCGAGACGTTCCACGCCTGCTGATCAAGCACTATGAATCACCTCCTCAACACAGCAATGCGAAGGTGAACATCATGAGCAACTCGATCAACCACGTAGCCACTGAAAACAACCTGTTCGCACAACTGCCGGCCGACACCGTTGAAAACCGCGCACGTCTGCAACTGATATTCATTGGCTCACTGTTTGCCATCTGCGCAACCATCGGCTACCTGCAAATGGGCGAACTGTTTGCCTCCACGCAGAGCGTGCCCATGGTGGGTGCCTTGCTGGGCATGTAAGCCAACACGCCGCTCGCGGCCTACCGCCTGCTGAAAACCAGTCTTTACTGCTCAATCGACACGAGTGTCAGGATTTCAGTAGAAGGTACCCAGATGAAACGTAGAACGCTTTTGCAGTCTGCCGGAGTGCTTACGGTGGTGGTGGCAGCCGGCGGCGTCTGGCGTGCCACTACACAGGGTGTTGCCAGTGTTGGCAGCGGGCCTGCCTACGAGCCCTGGCGAGACTGGCGAAGCGACAGTTCATCGGGTCCGCTGGCGCTGGTACGGGCTGGGATTCTCGCCTCCAACCCGCACAACACCCAACCCTGGCTGTTTCGGATAAACCCCGGACAGATCGACCTGTATGCCGACACCGCACGCAATCTGGGCAGCTTCGATCCCTATTTGCGGGAAATGCATATCGGTCTGGGATGCGCCGTGGAAAACATGCTGCTGGCGGCCACGGCAAATGGCTATGCGGTAGCGCTGAGATTGCCAGCAGGCAATCTGACCGATCTGCCGCAACGGGAGCAGCCGGAACTGGTCGCCCGGCTTGCGCTGTCGGCGAGTGAGCGCAGCGCTGATCCGCTGTTTGAGCAAATTCCGCTGCGACAGACCAATCGAGGGCCCTATATTCCGGACCAGAGACCCGATGAAAAAACCCTCGAGGGTGTTCGTCAAATAACTGCAGCAGATCCGCACGTACGCACGTTCCTGTTTGCCGACGCAGCACCGCGCAAGGCATTTGGCGAGTTGGTGGTGAGCACCACCCAAACCATTATCAATGACGCAAGCATGGTCGCGGACAGTGAGCACTGGTTCCGCCATGACGGAGCCGAACTGCAGCGCCTGCGTGACGGCGTCACACTCGATGCCGCCGGCCTGCCACCATTGATGACGGCAATCGCCAAGCTGCTGCCGCCCTCTTCCCCGGAAACCAATCACCGCTACTGGCTTGAAGGTACACGCGATGTGCATGTGGCCACGGCCCCGGTGTTCGGAGTGCTGGCCGTGCGTGATCGCTATGACCGGCCGCAGGCGCTGCAGGCCGGCCGTATATGGCAACGTTTGCATCTGTGGGCCACGGCGCAAGGGCTGGCGATGCAACCGCTGAATCAGCCGGTCGAACTGGTAGACCGGCAACGGCAACTGCAACAGCCCGCCACCATTGAAAAAGCCCTGGCAGATCTGACTGGCGAACCTGACTGGCAGCCCACCTTTGCCTTTCGCCTGGGATACCCTCTGCGCCAGGCCAACCTCAGCCCGCGCCGCAACGTGCAGTCTGTCTTGCTGTAGTGGCGTGCACAGGCGGTCCGCTGAATTTGCCCGGACCGCCCCGCTCTGCTAGTGTCGCGCCGGTTGTTCGCCCGCCGAGACCCCGCCAATGGCCCGCAAGAAAACCTCCCCTGATTTCGAACATTCCCTTGCCGAACTGCAAACGCTGGTCGAGCGCCTGGAAACTGGCGAGCTGTCTCTGGAAGACTCGCTGAGCACCTTTGAACAGGGCATCCGTCTGAGCCGCGAGTGCCAGAGCGCTCTGACTCAGGCCGAGCAGAAAGTGCAGCTGTTGCTCGAACGCAACGGCGAAGTTGAAGAAACGCCCTTCAGCACGGATGACCAGGCATGATCGAGGCGTATCAGAAACACTGTCAGGCGCGCGTCGACGCCGCCCTAGAACCGCTGTTCATCGCCCCACACAGCGACTTGCAACCCCTCTATGCGGCCATGCGTTACAGCGTGATCAATGGCGGCAAGCGCATCCGCCCACTGCTGGTGTATGCCGCGTGCGAAGCCTTCGGCGGCTCACAGGAGCAGGCCGATGCCGCGGCCTGCGCGGTCGAACTGATCCACGCCTACTCGCTGGTGCACGATGACCTGCCGGCGATGGATGACGACGATCTGCGCCGCGGGCAGCCGACCACCCATAAAGCCTTTGATGAAGCCACCGCCATTCTGGCTGGCGATGCCTTGCACAGCCTGGCCTTTGAAGTGCTCACCGACACCCAGAACATCGCCATCAAGGCCGAGATCAAACTGGCCATGCTTGCCACACTGGCGCGGGCCGCTGGTCCGGCCGGGATGGTCGGAGGCCAGGCCATTGATCTGGCAGCGGTGGGCCAGAAGATCGACCAGAACGCCCTTGAGCGCATGCACCGACACAAGACCGGCGCACTGATTGAAGCCAGTGTGCAACTCGGCGCCCTGGCCAGCGGCAAGGCAGACACACTGGGGTTGAGCGCTTTGCAACGCTACGCAGAAGCGATCGGTCTGACCTTCCAGGTACAGGACGACATCCTCGATGTGGAAAGCGATACCGCCACACTCGGCAAGCGCCAGGGTGCCGACATCGCCCGCGACAAACCCACCTACCCGGCCTTGCTGGGGATGGCGGCGGCAAAGACCTATGCCCTGGAGTTATGCGAACAGGCCACGCACGCCTTGCGTCCGTTTGGCGCTCCTGCCGAACCGCTGCGCGCACTCGCGCGCTTTATTGTCGAGCGTCGCAGCTAGATCGCTGGCGCAGTGCAGAATGCAAGAAGGGCGACCCAAGGGTCGCCCTTGTGGTTTTCGCGATCGGCGTACTTACTCTTCGTCGAACTGGTAACTGCCCGGGGCCAGATTGTCGAAGCGCGTGTACTTGCCGATAAACGCCAGCTTGATCGCACCAATCGGGCCATTACGCTGCTTGCCGATGATGATCTCGGCGATGCCCTTGTATTCGGTATCCGGGTTATAGACCTCATCGCGGTAAACAAACATGATGACGTCGGCGTCCTGCTCGATCGCCCCGGATTCACGCAAGTCGGAGTTCACCGGGCGCTTGTTCGGGCGCTGTTCCAGTGAGCGGTTGAGCTGGGACAGGGCGACCACCGGGCAATTGAATTCCTTGGCCAGCGCCTTGAGCGAGCGGGAAATCTCGGAAATCTCGTTGGTACGGTTCTCGCCACCCTTGCCGCCCAGCTGCATCAGCTGCAGGTAGTCGACCATGATCAGCCCCAGTTCGCCGTGCTCGCGCACCAGGCGCCGGGTACGCGCACGCATCTCCGACGGAGATATACCCGCCGTGTCGTCGATGAACAGCTTGCGATCCTTGAGCAGATTGACCGCCGACGTCAGGCGCGGCCAGTCATCATCATCCAGACGACCGTTACGCACCTTGGTCTGATCAATGCGGCCCAGCGAAGACAACATACGCATGATCAGCGAGTCACCGGGCATTTCCAGCGAATAGACCAGCACCGCCTTGTCACTGCGCAGCACCGCGCTTTCCACCAGATTCATGGCAAAGGTCGTCTTGCCCATCGACGGACGGCCGGCAACGATGATCAGGTCCGCCGGCTGCAGACCGCTGGTCTTCTCATCCAGGTCGGTAAAGCCGGTGGTAATCCCGGTGATCCCGCCTGCACTGTTGAACAGCGTGTCGATGCGATCGATGGTTTTGGTAATCAGGTCATTGACGAATACCGGGCCGCCGGACTTGGGCCGAGCCTCGGCAATCTGGAAGATCATCCGCTCGGCTTCATCCAGCACTTCATTGCCACTGCGGCCTTGCGGAGCATAGGCACTGCTGGCGATATCGTTGCTGACGCCGATCAGCTGGCGCAGAGTGGCGCGCTCACGAATGATCTGCGCGTAGGCCTTGATATTGGCGACCGAGGGAATGTTTTTCGCCAACTCGCCGAGGTAAGCCAGACCGCCGATCTGCGACAGCTGCCCTTCCTTGTCGAGTTGCTCGGAGAGCGTCACCACATCGAACGGATGGTTACGCTCGGCCAGCTTGCTGATTGCCCGGTAGATCAGCCGGTGGTCATGCCGGTAGAAATCACCATCGGATACCTGATCAAGTACCCGCTCCCAGGCATTGTTGTCCAGCATCAATCCACCCAGCACGGCCTGCTCCGCTTCAATCGAGTGCGGTGGCACCTTGAGCGCGGCGGTCTCCAGATCGTACTGCTGGGGGATGCTGATATCGTTCATGGCTTTGTGATCCGGGCGGCAGGCACGCTTGCGCTATTCCCTGAAGGTGCAGGGAATAGCGCAAGCGCAGAAAATTCTAGCGCTAAATGACAACGGGCACGGCATCGCTTGCGCAATGACGTGCCCGATTGTCAACAGGCCGGCGCTTGCGCGCAAGCCTGCTGGACGAATGACTTAACCAGCCACCACGACCACTTTGACGGTCGCTTCAACGTCAGTGTGCAGGTGCACATTGATGTCGAACTCGCCAAGGTTGCGGATGGTGCCATTCGGCATGCGTACTTCGCTCTTTTCAACTTCAACGCCAGCGGCAACCAGGGCCTCGGCGATATCGCTGGTACCGATCGAACCGAACAGCTTGCCCTCATCACCGGCTACAGCGGAGATGGTGACTTGCAGTTCGTTCAGCTGAGCGGCGCGAGCTTCGGCCGAAGCCTTCTTCTCGGCAGCAGCTTTTTCCAGCTCGGCACGACGCAGTTCAAAAGCAGCAATGTTTTCAGCAGTGGCAGCAGTCGCCTTGCGCTGTGGCAGCAGGAAATTGCGGCCATAGCCCGACTTGACGTTCACTTTGTCGCCCAGGTTGCCCAGATTGGCGATCTTTTCCAGCAGGATGACTTCCATTTGAGTCTTACCTCTTAACTTTTAACCTTCACCATTCGCAGGTCCCGCTCCATTTTTTGGAGCCAGGCGCCCGCGAAAATCAATCAGACTGTCGACAACGGCCAACATCACCAGTAACGGAAAAACCAGCTGCATAAACAGCAGTAGCGACACATACAGCCCAACCAGCCAAAACCGGCCCAACTTGCCTTGCGTGACCAGTCCGTGCAGCAGTGCCAGCCCGGCAAACGCCAGAGGCACACTGCACAGCGGCATCAGCACGGCCAGCTGCACACCAAAGTTGGGCGCCACCAGCATCACCAGCAGCAAACCGATCGCCAGCGGGGCGGGAAGTCTCAGTGTGCGAAACTCGCGACCAAAACCTCCCGGGTTGTAAAGTTGCGCCTGCCAGTAACGTCCCAGCAACAGGGACAGCAAGGTGACAACCTGCAACACCGCAGCCATCAGACCCACCAACACCGGAGCCAGAAGGCTGTCCAGCTTGGTCTGCTCTGCTACCGACATCTGCTCGTACATACCCTCGAGCACTTTCGGCAACAGGGCCTGTATCTCGCTAACTGTAGCGGCAATCAGCTCACCGAACAGTGACCCCAGCACCTGGCTGTAGATCACCCCCAGACCGACGCTGAGCAGCAACACCCGGGACCATGCAGCACTGGTACGTAGCACCAGAGCCAGACCCAGCGTGCCGAGCAACACCAGCAGGGTGCGCGGTTCACCGAAGTACCACCAGACCAGTGCCGGCAACAGGGCCCAGACGAGGATGCTCAGTGCATCACTCAGACCGCGTCGCAACAACACCAGACTGCCCGCAGCTGCGCTTAGCCAGAACAACATCGGCAAAGCCGCAGCAGCTGCCACCACCAGGGTGGCCTGCATGCGGCCGCGCATGATGAACTCAGCCAAGGCGCGCATGCGTTTTATCCTTTACCTGTGTCGACTGTCCGCGATCAACGGCCGTGGCTGTCGGTGTAGGGCAGCAGAGCCAGGAAACGGGCGCGCTTGATAGCGGTGCCCAGCTGACGCTGATACTTGGCTTTGGTACCGGTAATACGGCTAGGAACAATCTTGCCGGTTTCGGAAACGTAGGCTTTCAGCGTGTTGAGATCTTTGTAATCGATCTCTTTCACGTCTTCAGCGGTGAAACGGCAGAACTTACGACGACGGAAGAAACGTGCCATGACAGTGGCTCCTCTATAGATCCGTGAATTACTCGTCAGCGTTGTCGCTGTCGTTGTCGTCACCGTCTTCGGTGTCGGCAACGTCGCTTTCAACGCGCTCGCGACGCTCGCGGCGCTCGCTGCGATTTTCCTCAGCCTTGAGCATCTCGGACTGGCCAACTTCGGCTTCGTCACGACGGATGACCAGGTTGCGGAGCACGGCATCGTTATAGCGGAAGTTATCTTCCAGCTCGGCCAGAGCCTTGCCGGTGCACTCAACGTTCAGCATCACGTAGTGAGCCTTGTGAACATTGTTGATTGCATAGGCCAGTTGACGACGGCCCCAGTCTTCCAGGCGGTGTACTTTGCCGCCGTCTTCTTCGATCAGCTTGGTGTAACGCTCAACCATGCCGCCGACTTGTTCGCTCTGATCCGGATGGACCAGGAACACTATTTCGTAATGACGCATAAATGCTCCTTACGGGTTGTAGCCTGCCGGGAAATCCAGTCAGGCAAGGAGTGGATATTTCTGTTTGCCTTGCTGACGAAAAGGCGCAATAGCACCTGCCCGCACGGCAAGGGGCGCCATTCTAGAGAAGGGCCCCGCCTGACGCAAGGTAAACTGGTGATTATTTGTACAGCCGCAGGCCGACTAACGGTAACCCTTCAGCGTTTGGCGGGCAGCTGTTTGCGCTGGCGCAACGCCTCGAACAGGCAAATACCGGTAGCCACCGATACATTCAGGCTGCTGACACTACCAGCCATCGGCAGGCGCACCAGAAAATCGCACAAATCACGAGTCAGGCGCCGCATGCCTTTACCCTCGGCACCCATGACCAACACGATCGGCCCGGTCAGGTCCTGCTGATACAACTCATGCTCTGCCTCGCCAGCCGTACCCACCAGCCACAGTCCGCGCTGCTGCAGCTTCTCCAGCGTGCGCGCCAGATTGGTGACCGCAACCAGTGGAATGACTTCCGCTGCACCGCAAGCCACCTTGCGCACCGTGGCATTCAGGGTGGCCGACTTGTCCTTGGGCACAATCACCGCCAGTGCACCGGCCGCATCAGCGGTGCGCAAGCAGGCGCCAAGATTATGCGGATCGGTCACGCCATCCAGCACCAGCAGTAATGGAGTGCCCTCGCGGCGATCCAGCAACTCCTCGAGCATCGCCTCACCCCAGACCTGACTGGGACTGACCTCGGCCACCACACCCTGATGGACGCCTTCAGCCCACTCATCCAGCTCACGACGGTCTTTATGCCCTACCGGCACGCGGGCCTGAGCAGCCAGCTCAAGCAGGGTTTTGACCCGCGGATCATTGCGACTTTCCGCCAGCCAAAGCTGCTTCACCCGCTTGGGATGATGGCGCAGCAACGCTTCCACCGCATGCACGCCAAAGACTTTTTCCAGATCACTCATGACTTGGCCTTACGCTTGCGCGGCTTGCCGGAGCCTGCAGGTGCCACCCCGGATTTCGCAGCTCCGCCGCGTGAGGCCGATGATTTTTTCTCCGACCCGCCCGGTGCAGCCTTCGCAGCACCCCGGCCCGAGCCCGGCTTGGCCGCGCCTTTGGAGCCTGCCAGCAACGCCTTCTTCACTTCACGGCTTTTTTGCACATCGGTATTACCCACTGCAGGCTTGCCGGGAGCAGCCACATCGCCGCCCTTGGCGCGAGGCGCACCCTTGCCAGCCGCCACTCCGGCCCGCGCACGGCCCTGCGGCGCTTTGCCGGCCGTCGCTTGCGACAGCTCAAAATCGATCTTGCGCTCATCCAGATCAACGCGCATGACCGTCACTTCAACACTGTCACCCAGACGGAAACTGCGCCCACTGCGTTCACCCGACAAGCGATGATGCACCGGGTCGAAATGGTAGTAATCCGCCGGCAGCGCGGTGACATGCACCAGGCCTTCGACGTAGATGTCCCGCAGCTCGACAAAAATACCGAAGCCGGTGACAGCGGTTATCACACCGTCGAAGCTTTCGCCGACGCGATCTTTCATGAACTCGCACTTGAGCCAGTTCACCACGTCACGGGTTGCCTCGTCAGCACGCCGCTCGGTCATCGAGCACTGCTCACCCAATTGCTCCAGCGCCGCCTCGTCGTACGGATAGATTTTTGCCTTGGGCAGGCTCACCGCGCCGGCGCGCTTAACATGTGGCGTATCCAGCTTGGAACGCACCACACTGCGAATGGCCCGATGCACCAGCAAGTCCGGATAGCGTCGGATCGGCGAAGTGAAGTGGGTATAGGCCTCGTAGTTCAGGCCAAAATGGCCGCCATTGTCCGCGCTGTACACCGCCTGACTGAGCGAGCGCAGCATAACCGTCTGAATCAGATGGAAGTCCGGGCGCTCACGAATGCCCTCCAGCAGCTTCTGGTAATCCTTGGGTGACGGACCATCCTTGCCACGATGCAGCGACAACCCAAGCTCGGTCAGAAATGCCTTGAGCTTCTCCAGACGCTCCGGCGGCGGGCCGTCATGCACACGATAGAGCGAAGGGATTTCATGCTTGCGCATGAACTCGGCGGTTGCCACGTTGGCGGCTAGCATGCACTCCTCGATCAGCTTGTGCGCATCATTGCGCTGGGTCGGCTTGATCTCGGCGATCTTGCGGCCAGAACCGAAAATGATGCGTGTTTCCTGGGTTTCAAAATCAATTGCACCGCGCTCGTGACGCGCGGCCAGCAACACCTGATACAGCGCATACAGCTGCTTGAGGTGCGGCAGGACTTCGGCATATTCGCCGCGCAGGGATTTGCCCTCAGCGCCTTTGGGCTGCTCAAGCATGTAGCTGACCTTGTTGTAAGTCAGGCGCGCATGGGAATGAATGACCGCTTCGTAAAACTGGTAATCCACCAGCTTGCCAAGCTTGGAGATCGTCATCTCACAGACCATCGCCAGACGATCGACGTGCGGGTTCAGCGAACACAGCCCGTTGGACAGTTCCTCGGGCAGCATTGGCACCACGCGCTCGGGGAAATACACCGAGTTGCCGCGATTCTGCGCTTCTTCATCCAGCGCCGATCCCACTTTCACGTAATGGGAAACGTCAGCAATCGCGACATACAGCTTCCAGCCGCCGGAAAACAGTTTCCAGGCCGAGCTGTTCTTCTCGCAGAACACCGCATCATCGAAGTCACGGGCGTCTTCGCCGTCGATGGTCACAAACGGCAGATGGCGCAGATCGACGCGCTTCTCCTTGTCCTTTTCCTCGACTTCCGGCTTGAGCTTTTGCGCCTCCTTGACCACGGCCTCTGGCCAGACATGCGGAATGTCGTAACTGCGCAGCGCCACATCGATTTCCATGCCCGGTGCCATGTAGTTGCCCACCACCTCGACAATATCGCCCTGCGGCTGGAAACGTGGCGTCGGCCAATGGGTAATCTTTACTTCGACAAACTGACCGACTTTGGCATTACCCGCACGCCCTTGAGAGATCAGCACTTCCTGCTGAATCTTCGGGTTATCCGGAATCACATAGCCGATGCCACTTTCTTCGTAGTAACGGCCAACCACAGTCTCGTGGGCACGCACGATCACTTCAACAATCGAGCCTTCACGGCGTCCGCGACGGTCCAGCCCGGCCACGCGAGCCAGCGCACGATCGCCATCAAACACCAGACGCATCTGGGCCGGACCGAGAAAGAGGTCATCGCTGCCATCATCCGGGACCAGAAAGCCGAAGCCATCGCGATGACCACTGACCCGCCCGCGAATCAGATCCAGCTTGTCCACCGGGGCATAGGTACCTCGGCGGGTAAAAATCAGCTGCCCGTCGCGCTCCATGGCGCGCAGGCGTCGACGCAGCGCTTCGAGCTGCTCTTCAGTCGTCAGCCCGAACTCTTCCAGCAGCTGCTCTCGACTGGCCGGCGCACCGCGCTCGCTCAGATGCTTGAGAATCAGCTCACGGCTGGGAATCGGGTTTTCGTATTTTTCCGCCTCGCGGGCGGCCTCGGGATCGAGGGTTTGCCAATCGGCCATTAAGTAAATTCACCTTTATTTGTAGTTGGGGCAATGCCCTTTGCGTATTGAAGCGCGAAACGGGCCTGCAGGTCAGCTTTCAGCTGAGATTAAATTTTTTTGCGTTCGGGGTTTACAAGCAAATATCCGATCCGTATATTGCGCCCCCACAGCGACGGCAACGTTGTTGTAGTTGAAAGCGGTGAGCAATCATCACTCTCAACGCCCAGGTGGCGGAATTGGTAGACGCACTAGGTTCAGGTCCTAGCGGTGGCAACACCGTGGAAGTTCGAGTCTTCTCCTGGGCACCAAATTCAAGATAAAACCGAGCCCAGGCTCGGTTTTGTTTTTTCTGCTGTCTGCATTTTGACCAACAGCATTCATTCTTGCCCTGCAAGGCCGAACCGCCCGCGCTACCGAGCTTGAGCAACGACTGCGGGGCGGCGCACTGGCCAACCCCGCAATCCGACGACCAGTCAGGCGTAAGGATGACGCAGAACAATGGTTTCGTTGCGATCCGGGCCGGTCGAGACGATATCAATCGGCGCCCCTACCAGCTCCTCTACCCGGCGAATATAAGCCCGCGCATTCTCCGGCAGCGCCTCGAGGGATTTCACGCCCACCGTCGATTCGCTCCAGCCGGCAACTTCCTCATAGACCGGTTCCAGACCGAGATAGCTGTCAGCATCAGTGGGCGCATCCACCAGCAACACACCATCACGATCCTTGTAACCAGTGCAGATGCGAATGGTTTCCAGCCCATCGAGCACATCCAGCTTGGTCAGGCACAATCCTGAAATACTGTTGATCTCGATGGCCCGCCTCAGGATAACCGCGTCAAACCAGCCACAACGACGAGCGCGCCCAGTGGTTGAACCGAACTCGTGACCGCGCTTGGCCAGCCGCGCGCCCACTTCGTCAAACAGCTCAGTGGGGAAAGGACCTGAACCGACCCGAGTGGTGTAGGCCTTGGTAATACCGAGAATGTAATCCAGATACAGCGGCCCGAAGCCTGAACCGGTCGCCGTACCACCGGCGGTAGTGCTGGAGCTGGTAACGAACGGGTAAGTACCGTGATCAATATCCAGCAGGGAACCCTGGGCGCCCTCGAACATGATGTAGGCACCTTCCCTGCGCAGCTGGTGCAGACGAGCCGTCACATCGATCACCAGCGGCCTGAGGATTTCGGCATATTCAAGCGCTTCATCCAGTGTTTTCTGGAAATCAATCGCTGGCTCTTTGTAATAGTTCTGCAGGACAAAATTATGGAAGTCGAGCAGCTCCTTGAGCTTGCCGGCAAAGCGCTCGCGGTTGAACAGATCGCCAATACGCAGGCCACGGCGAGCAACTTTGTCTTCATAAGCCGGCCCGATGCCACGCCCGGTGGTGCCGATCTTGGCATCGCCACGCGCCCTCTCCCGCGCCTGATCAAGCGCCACGTGATACGGCAGAATCAGGGTACAGGCCGAGCTGATACGCAGGCGCTCGCGCACCGGCACGCCTTTCTGCTCGAGATTGGTGATTTCGCGCAGCAAAGCATCCGGAGCAACGACCACACCATTGCCAATCAGGCACTCGACACCTTCGCGCAAAATGCCGGAGGGAATCAGATGCAGCACCGTCTTCTCGCCATCAATGACCAGCGTATGCCCGGCATTATGGCCACCCTGAAAGCGCACCACGGCTGCAGCCTGGTCAGTCAGCAGATCAACAATCTTGCCTTTACCTTCATCACCCCACTGGGTGCCCAGGACGACGACGTTCTTACCCATTAATGTTGCCCTCTTAGCAATTTCAGCAGCCGGCCAGGCCAGCAAATCTCAATCAGGACGCCACCGGCACCAATTGCCAGCGACCATCTTTCAGCAATAACTGCCGATCACAACCTGCGATGCGCGCGGCGGACAACTCTTCGCCCGGCAATGCCTGCAGCACCTTGATTCCGTCGCGACGCAACCTTTGAATCTCTTTCCACAAATAAACATCATGCACATCTGGCGCCCAGACACCCGGTAACGGCTCGTCCTGCGGACGCTCACCGAGCGTTACCAGGGTTTTGAGATCCGTCGAGAAGCCGGTGGCTGGCCGTGCACGACCGAAATCCGCGCCGATGTTGTCATAGCGCCCACCCTGGGCGATTGACTGACCGACCCCGGGAATGAAGGCAGCAAAGACCACACCGGTGTGATAGTGATAACCGCGCAATTCGCCCAGATCAAAATACATCGGCAATTCCGGATAGCGCAGCTCCAGAGCGTCCGCAATCGCCAGCAACTCATCCAGCGCACGATGAACCTCTTGCGGAGCCTCAACCAGACACGCCTGCGCCAGCTCAAGCACATCCCGCCCCCCGCACAGCTCGGCGAGGGACTGCAACATGCTCGCCAGCCCCGCAGGCAATCCGGCGGTCAGCTGCTCTACCTCGTCAACAGCCTTGCGCTGAATAGCATCAAACACTTGCTGCTCGGCTGCGCCCGATAGCCCTGCGGCCTTGACCAGGCCGCGGTATATACCGACATGCCCAAGATCAAGATGCACATTCGGCACCTCAGCCAGTGTCAGCACTTCAAGCAGCAGGCTTATGACCTCAACATCACTGGCCGGGCTGGCGTCACCATACAGCTCGGCCCCCAGCTGAATCGGGCTGCGCGAGGTTGACAGCGCACGAGGACGCGCATGCAGCACGCTACCGGCGTAACACAACCGGCTCGGGCCTTCGCGGCGCAAGGTGTGGGCATCAATGCGCGCGACCTGCGGGGTGATATCCGCACGAAAACCGATCAAGCGCCCCGACTGCGGATCCGTTACTTTAAAGGTACGCAGATCAAGATCCTGGCCAGCGCCGCTGAGCAGTGATTCGATGTATTCAATATGCGGAGTAATGACCAATTCATAACCCCAGCACTGAAAAAGATCGAGCACCCGCCTGCGGGCCAACTCGATGCTTGCCGCTTCGGGCGGCAGTACTTCTTCGATGCCATCCGGCAGCAGCCAGCGGTCTACCGTTGCCATAACGCCTTTTCCTCTTAGATCAGGGCGGCAAGCCTTCAGTGAAGCCAATACAGGGCGGCCGTTCCGAGCAACATGCTGGCCAACCCGATGAGGCGCAAATGACGATCCGACAGCCCGGCCAACTGCACTACAGTCTCACGCCAGCGACCCGGATAAAGAAACGGCAAGATGCCCTCAAGCACCAATACCAAGCAGAGTGCGACGCTGATTTCCTGCCACATGTTTCCAACACAAACGCCACAGACGCAAAAAAGCCGGGGTTTTCCCCGGCTGCCAAATGGTAACACAGTTTGACTGGCGGTCATCCTGACAGCTGGTCAGCTGAGAGGATGACCGTCGCCGCATCAGGGCCGCGGTCTCTCCATGTAACGGAAGAACTCGTTGGACGGATCCAGCACCAGCACATCGCTCTTGTCCGCAAAACTTTCGCGGTAAGCCTTGAGGCTGCGATAGAAGGCATAGAACTCCTGATCCTGACCAAATGCCTTGGCATAGATTTCGGCAGCGCGCGCATCGCCATCACCGCGGGTCTCCTCAGCCTCACGATAGGCCTCGGCGACGATTACGCGCTTCTGCCGGTCAGCATCGGCACGGATCCCCTCGGCCAGCTCGCGCCCCTTGGCGCGGTGCTCACGGGCCTCCCGCTCACGCTCGGACGCCATACGCTCAAACACACTGCGATAGACCTCCTTGGGCAGGTCAATGGTCTTGATCCGCACATCAACCACCTCAATCCCCAACTCCTTCTGCGCCATACGATTGAGGTTGGAGGTGATATCACTCATCAACGCATCACGCTCACCGGATACCACCTCATGCAAGGTGCGCTTGCCGAACTGGTTGGACATGCCCGACACCAGACGCTGGGCCAGCCGGTCATCGGCGATCTGCTTGAGCCCGGAAGTCGCGGTGTAGAAGGTCTTGGGATCAGCTACCCGCCACTTGGCATAGGCATCAACGATCACCGCCTTCTTTTCCAGCGTCAGCAGACGTTGCGCCGGCGAATCCAGCGTCAGCAAACGGCCGTCAAACTTGCGCACCTGGTTGAGGTAAGGAAGCTTGAAGTGCACGCCCGGCTGAACATCATCCTGCACAATACGGCCGAACTGCAGCAACACCGCACGTTCGGTCTGGGCGACGACGTAAAAACTGTTCCATGCAACAACCGCCAGCAAGACGCCGCCAATCACCGCGAATAATGATTTATTGCCCATTAGCGACTCTCCCTTGAGCGCGAACCAGATTGCAGGTCAGCCCCACTGCGCTGACTTTCGGTCGCAGAAGTCGCGTCGGACACGGGATTCGGCAAGGGTTTGCCGCGCCCATCCATCATCTTGTCCAACGGCAGATACAACAGATTCTGCCCCTTGTTACCGTCCACCAGAACCTTGCTGGTATTACTCAGCACCTCCTGCATGGTGTCGATGAACAAGCGCTCCCGCGTGACCTCCGGAGCCTTGCGATACTCGGCCACCAGCTTACTGAAGCGCTGCGCCTCACCTTCTGCGCGCGCCACTACCTCATCGCGATAACCACTGGCATCTTCGATGGCACGCTGAGCCTGACCACGCGCCTCAGGAACCACGCTGTTGGCGTAGGCCTCCGCCTGGTTCTTCTCACGCTGCTCATCCTCGCGGGCGCGGGTTACATCATCGAAAGCATCCTTGACCTCTGCCGGGGCAGCAGCGCGCTGGATGTTGACCTGAGTGACCTGAATACCGGTGCCATAGCTGTCAAGAAAGCTCTGCAGGCGCTTTTGCACCTCATTGCCCATCACCTCACGACCCTCGGTGAGTACCTGATCCATCGCCGTGGAACCGACCACGTGACGCAACGCGCTTTCGGTGGCCTGACGCAGGCTGTTCTCAGGCTGATCCACCTTGAGCACAAAATCTTCCAGATTGCTGATCTTGTACTGCACCGTCAGAGGCACTTCGACAATGTTTTCATCCTCGGTGAGCATCTGCCCAATCTTGGAATAGGTGCGCTCGCCCTTCACGTTTTCCTGAAACTTCTTGTCGATCGGTGGAAAGTAGAAGTTCAGACCCGGCCCGACGGTTTCGTGGTACTTGCCAAACCGCAGCACAACGGCCTGCTCTTGCTCATCCACCACGTAAACCGCGCTGTAAAGCCACAGCCCCGCAAGGACCACCAGCCCGACCAGCAGCAAACCATAGCCACCACCCTGACCCGAGTCGGTGCCGCGAGGCTTGCCCGCACCAAAAATACTATTAAGGCTTTCCTGCAGCTTGCGGA
The DNA here is from genome assembly GCA_035562615.1 of Pseudomonas sp. Lineage (GTDB taxonomy): Bacteria > Pseudomonadota > Gammaproteobacteria > Pseudomonadales > Pseudomonadaceae > Aquipseudomonas. The sequence continues at coordinate 16,295 of DATMWH010000287.1, forward strand.
AGGCTTCATCCAGATCCGGCGGACCTTTGCGATCTCCGCCTTTGCGGCCGCCCCAAGGGTCTTGGTTATTCGAGTTGCCACCGGGCTCATTCCAAGCCATAGCGCTCTCCATAGGTAAAAATCGAGGACGTGCCGAAAGCACGCCGGTTAATGCTACAGAATGCCGGAGGCCAGCGCCAAAAACGCCGCACCAGGCATTATTGCAAAGTGTGTTGCTGGATGAATTCAGCCGGTTTCAACCCTTCGCGACTGACCAGACGATTCAGCTCGGCGCGCGGCAGACGCAAATCCAGCAGCATATCCCCAGACTCGTCATGCGCCTCGCGCTGCACCGCATTGATAGCAAACAGCTGTGCGCGCAGACGACCCAACCGCTGTGGCAGATGCAGGGTGCCGACAAACAGGTCTTCACCCAGCAGTTCAGCCACCGCCTGACGCAGCAGATCAAGCCCGCGACCATCCCGAGCGGAAAGCCAGACGCGCTCGGGACGCCCTTCTGCATCACGCTGAATATGCGGCTCAATCCCCTCAAGCAGATCGAGCTTGTTGTAGACCTCCAGCAGAGGAATTTCCGCTGCACCGATCTCGCCCAGCACTGCCAGCACCTGCTCGATCTGCAATTGCCGCTCCGGCTCATGCGCATCAATCACATGCAACAGCAGATCGGCATTGCTCGACTCTTCCAGCGTGGCGCGAAAGGCCTCCACCAGCTTGTGTGGCAAATGCCGGATAAAGCCCACCGTATCGGCCAGCACCACCGGACCGAGGTCCTCCAGATCCAGACGCCGAAACGTCGGGTCCAGCGTGGCAAACAACTGGTCAGCCGCATACACACCTGAGCCGGTGACAGCATTGAACAAGGTAGACTTGCCGGCGTTGGTGTAACCCACCAGCGATACACTGGGAATTTCTGCCCGGCGGCGGCCGCGACGCGCCTGCTCGCGCTGACTGCGTACCGTGTCCAGACGCTGACGGATCTGCCGGATACGCACCCGCAACAGGCGGCGGTCGGTCTCCAGCTGGGTTTCACCGGGACCACGCAACCCGATACCGCCTTTCTGCCGCTCAAGGTGAGTCCAGCCACGCACCAGCCGCGTACTCATATGCTCAAGCTGGGCCAACTCGACCTGCAGCTTGCCTTCATGGGTGCGTGCGCGCTGGGCGAAGATATCCAGAATCAGACCGGTACGATCCAGCACACGACACTCGAACGCACGCTCGAGGTTGCGCTCCTGACTGGGGGTCAGGGTGTGATTGAAGATGACCAGATCCACCTGTGCCGACTGCACCAACTGCCGCAACTCGTCGACCTTGCCGCTGCCAACAAGATACTTCGCGGTTAGTTGGCTGCGCGGCACCCGTACAAAGGCAACCGCCTCGGCGCCGGCAGACAGCGCCAACTCCTGAAACTCCTGGGGATCTTCCCGAACCCCGGGCTCCTGCCCCTCAAGATGGACCAGGACAGCCCGCTCACCACCACCCGGGCGTTCGAAAAACAAATCAGCCCCCTAAATCAGAAGTTGCCCGGCTCGACCGGAATATCCTCTTCGCCGTCCGGACTGGCAGGCAAGCGCACCGGACGACTGGGAACCACGGTAGAAATAGCGTGCTTGTAGACCATCTGGCTGACAGTGTTCTTCAGCAAAATAACAAACTGGTCGAAAGACTCGATCTGGCCCTGCAGCTTGATGCCGTTGACCAGATAGATGGATACCGGAACGCGCTCCTTGCGCAGGGTGTTCAGATAAGGGTCTTGTAGCGAATGCCCTTTTGACATGTGTATCACTCCTCAAACAATCGATAGTTATTGCAGCAAATGCGTGCTGCCGCCCCAAAGAATAGACGGCAAATCAAACTTACCCAGCTGATATTGTGGCTGAATTCAAGTATTTCAAGGCGCGCGGCAGATTGTCGCTGGCCTGACTGTCCAGCCAGAGCAGCTGCTCCCAACTGCGCAACCAGGTAAATTGACGTTTGGCCAGCTGGCGCGTGGCAATAATACCGCGTTGTTCCAGCTCATCGAGAGACAATCGCCCCTCCAGATAATCCCACGCCTGACGGTAGCCCACCGAGCGCATGGATGGCAGTCCGGCATGCAGATCCCCGCGCCCGTACAAGCCTTCGACTTCCGCAATGAAGCCTTCCCTGAGCATATTGCGAAAGCGCAGCGCGATCCGTTCGTGCAGCAATTGGCGCTGCACAGGTGCAATGGCCAGCCGCACCACCTGATAGGGCAACCCGGCAGCATTATCCGCCTGTTGCAGCTGGCGATGCCGGGTCATATTCATGCCGCTGACGCGGTATACCTCCAGCGCACGGATCAGCCGTTGCGGATCATTGGGGTGAATACGCTGCGCGGACTGCGGGTCAATCGCTGCCAACTGCTCATGCAACACCTGCAAACCTGCCTTTGCCGCCAGCGCCTCCAGCTCGACACGGACTGCCGGGTCTGCCGCCGGCATATCCGCCAAGCCTTCTTCCAGGGCTTTGAAATACAGCATGGTGCCGCCGACCAGTAACGGAATGCGGCCGCGCGCGGTCGCATCGGCCATGGCCCGCAAGGCATCGGCGCGAAACTCAGCTGCCGAATAGCTTTCCAGCGGGTCGCGGATATCGATCAGCCGATGCGGAAAGGCCTCAAGCGTCTGCCGGTCAGGCTTGGCCGTGCCAATGTCCATGCCGCGGTAGACCAGCGCCGAATCGACACTGATCAACTCGCAAGGCAGGTTTTGCGCCAACTCCAGAGCAAGATCGGTTTTCCCTGCAGCCGTTGGCCCCATGAGAAAAATCGCCGGCGGCAGCCCCTCAGAGTCGCTTCGCACTTAGCGACCACGCAGGAACAGGCGATCCAGATCATCCAGCGCGAGCTGGGTCCAGGTTGGCCGACCGTGATTACATTGCCCGCTGCGCTCGGTCTGCTCCATATCGCGCAACAGACCATTCATTTCCGGCAGGGTCAGCCGCCGATTGGCGCGCACAGCCCCATGACACGCCATGGTGGCGAGCAATTCGTTCAAGTGCGCCTGAATGCGGTCACTGCTGCCATATTCCAGCAAATCAGCCAGCACATCGCGCACCAATCCCGCCGCATCCGCCTGCTTTAACAGTGCAGGAATCTGCCGGATCGCCAGACTCTCAGGCCCCAGACGCTGCAATTCGAAGCCAAGCCGCTGAAACCAGGACTCATGCTCTTCGGCGCAATCAGCCTCGCGTTCACTCAGCGCCAACGACTCAGGCACCAGAAGGGGCTGGCCGCGCAACCCTTCACTGGCCATCGCCAGCTTGAGACGCTCGTAAGTAATCCGTTCGTGGGCGGCGTGCATATCCACCAGCACCAGCCCCGTGGCGTTTTCGGACAGGATATAGATGCCCTTGAGCTGAGCCAGGGCATACCCCAAAGGCGGAATATCACCCCCTCCCTCTGGAAGACCCGGGCCGGCAGCCACTGGCAGAGGTGAAAAAAACTCCCGATAGGCGCCCTGAGTCTCAGCCTGTGAATACCCTCCAACGGAACGGTTCTGGCTCTGATAGCCAGCCCCGGAGCCTTGCCAACCGGCTGGCACCGGAGGCGACTCCAGCAGATGGCTCGCCAGGCCCATTTCGCCCTGCGGGCCAAACTCACCGGCGGCCAGCCCGCCCGGGCGGGAAACCGGGGCAACCGCAGTCGGTGCCGTCAGCTGATCATCCGGGCGGACATCGCCAATCGCGCGGTGCAAGGTGCCGTAGAGGAAGTCGTGAACCATGCGACTCTCGCGGAAACGCACCTCATGCTTGGTGGGATGCACATTGACATCCACCACCGCCGGATCCACCTCCAGAAACAACACGAATACCGGATGCCGGCCATTGAACAGCACGTCCCGGTAGGCCTGACGCACGGCATGCACGACCAGCTTGTCACGCACCATGCGGCCGTTGACATAGAAATACTGCAGATCCGCCTGACTGCGCGAAAAGGTCGGCATACCGACCCAGCCCCACAGGTGCAGACCGTTGCGTTCGACCTCGATCGGCAGCGCCTGCTCCAGAAAAGTCGGCCCACAAACGGCCGCTACCCGGCGGGCGCGCGCCAGATCGTCAGTGGCCTCATGCAGCGCCAGCACACTCTTGCCGTTGTGCCGCAGGTGGAACGCCACATCAAAGCGTGCCAGCGCCAGACGTCGGATCACTTCCTGCAAATGATCGAATTCGGTTTTTTCGGCCCGCAGGAACTTGCGCCGCGCCGGGGTATTGAAAAACAGGTCGCGCACTTCCACCGTCGTGCCCACCGGATGCGCCGACGGCTGGACGCGGGCGGCCATGTCGCGGCCCTCGGTCTCCACCTGCCAGGCCTGATCCGCCCCCTGCGTCCGGGATGTCATGGTCAGCCGGGACACGGAGCTGATCGAAGCCAGCGCCTCCCCCCGAAAGCCCAGACTCATGACATTCTCGAGTTCCTGCAGATCACGAATCTTGCTGGTGGCATGCCGCTCAAGCGCCAGCGGCAGATCCTCGGCGGCAATGCCGACACCATCGTCGCGCACGCGCAACAGTTTGACGCCGCCCTGCTCGACATCCACGTCGATTCGCCGGGCGCCAGCATCCAGACTGTTTTCCAGCAGTTCCTTGATGACCGACGCCGGACGCTCAACGACCTCGCCAGCAGCGATCTGGTTCGCCAGTCGCGGGCTGAGCAGCTGAATCCGCCGCACTTCGGGGGCCGGATGACTCACGGCTGAACGGCCAGCGCAGTCGTCGGAATACTCAGCACCTGCCCCACCTTGACCGTATCACTGCGCAGACGATTGGCTGAGCGCAACGCTGACAGGCTGACCTGATAGCGCGCAGCGATCATCGACAGGCTCTCGCCGGATGACACCACGTGATCACGCGGCCCCACCGGAGTCTTGCCGGAGTCGCGCTGCCACGCCAGATAGGTGCCGGGCGGCGGATTCTGCTGGAAGAATTGCCGCACGCCAGACGTAATCGAGCGTGCCAACGCCTGCTGATGCGCTTGCGTCGCCAGCTTGCCGGACTCTTTGGGATTGGAAATAAACCCGGTTTCCACCAGGATCGACGGAATATCCGGGGACTTCAGCACCATGAAGCCGGCCTGTTCGACGCGCTTCTTGTGCA
>DATMWH010000288.1:0-8974 GCA_035562615.1 Pseudomonas sp.
GCCGGCGGCGTGCAAACCAGCACGATCACTCTGAATGCCGAGGTCAGCGCGATTGACCACGCCAAACGCAGCGTCACGCTCAAGGATGCCCAGGGCAACCAGCAAACCCTGGAGGTCGGCCCGAATGCCATGAACTTCAATCAGGTGAAGGTGGGCGATCAGGTCTCGGTGCAGATGGTCGAAGAGCTGGCCATTTTGTTGCTGGACAAGAATGCCACCGCCCCCGCAAGCGGTGGCGCAGCCCTGGTGGCCGGGGCAGCCGAAGGCAACCTGCCGGCCAAGCTGGTTGCCGCCACCATTGAGGTCACCGGCACCGTCAGCGCCGTTGACCTGACGGCCCACACCGCCACCCTGAGCTTTGCCGACGGCAGCAGCAAGCTGGTCAAAGTCCGCCAGGATGTGCCTTTGCGGCAGGACATGATCGGCCGCGAGGTGGTTTTCCGCCTGACCAAAGCCGTGGCGCTGCAAGTCGAGAGACGTCAGGCAACAACCAATCAGTGATCTGGCCCACTAGTGACAGGGCTGTCGCAAGGCTATGCCTTCAACCCCGGTAAAGCATGGCCTCGGCCACGTTGCGCCGCATCGCCGGCCCGGCCAGTTGCTCAACCAGTTGCAAGGCGAAATCCAGCGCACTGGCCGGTCCCTGAGCGGTGATGCAATTGCCGTCGACCACCACCGGCTGGTCGACAAAGGTGCAGCCGGACAAGCGATCGCTGAATGCCGGATAACAGGTCATGCGCCGCTGCCTGAGCACCCCATAGCCTTGCAGCGCCAGTGCCGGCGCGGCACAGATCGCTGCGAAAAACTGGCCTGCCCTGGCCTGCTGCTGTACCCGCTGCGCCAGCGGTAAATGCTCGGCCAGCCGCTGGGCACCGGGCATACCACCGGGCAGCACGATCAAGTCAAACTCCTGCGCCAGCACATCATTGAGCATGGCGTCGGCCGTTAGTCGCACACCGCGGGCACAGGTGATCATCCGCCGTGTTTCGATGCTGGCGACCACCACTTCAATTTCGGCGCGCCGCAGCACGTCGATCAGGGTCACGGTTTCGAGGTCTTCAACGCCGTCGGCAACGGCGATCAGGGCACGCAGGGTCATGCAGTCCTCCAGAGGAACACGAATGAAACGCAGGGTGGATATCTCGCATAGCGAATATCCATCGAGGGCAGCGCGTTACGCCGCCAAACGCTGGTGGATGGCTTCGGCCATCCACCCTACACCCTTGAAAAGGCCGGCGCCGCGGGCAAATTCTCTGCCCGCAGGGCAAGCTGGTATCATGCGCCGCTTAGCCAACCCGGCTCAGCATCCGCGCGGCTGATGCTGCGAGCAGTACCGCTTGGTTATCCCCTCGCCCCTCCGGGGAGAGGGTTGGGGAGAGGGGGTTGTCTGATGTCTGGCAAAGCCCCTCTCCCCAGCCCTCTCCCGCAAGCGGGAGAGGGGGAATTAATACAGCACTTAATGGGCACATACCCCAATAAAATCCGAGGGTTCACCATGCTGGAAAAGCTCTTCCAACTCAAGGCTCACAACACCTCGCTGCGCACTGAGGTGCTGGCCGGCCTGACCACCTTTCTGACCATGGCCTACATCCTCTTCGTCAACCCGGCGATTCTCGGTGAAACCGGCATGGACAAGGGCGCGGTGTTCGTTGCCACCTGTCTGGCCGCCGCCATCGGTTCGGCGCTGATGGGCCTGATCGCCAACTACCCGATTGCCCTCGCTCCGGGCATGGGCCTGAACGCCTTCTTCACCTACACCGTGGTGCTGACCATGGGCTACACATGGCAGGTGGCGCTGGGGGCGGTATTCATTTCGGCCACGCTGTTCTTCCTACTGTCGATCTTCCGCATCCGTGAGTGGATCATCAACAGCATTCCGCTGCCGTTGCGCTCGGCAATCACTGCCGGTATCGGCCTGTTTCTGGCGCTGATTGCGCTGAAGGAAGCCGGGCTGGTGGTCGATCATCCGGCCACTCTGGTAGGTCTGGGAGACCTCACCGCGCCCGGCCCGCTGCTGGCGATGCTGGGCTTTTTCATCATCGTCGCGCTGGACGCCCGCCGGGTAACCGGTGCGGTGATGATCGGCATTCTGCTGATCACTGCCATCGCCATCGCGCTGGGTGTCACCCCGTTCGGCGGCGTGCTGTCGACGCCGCCGTCAATCATGCCGACCCTGCTGCAGCTGGATATCGCCGGCGCCTTCGATATCGGCATGCTCAGCGTGATCTTCGCCTTCCTGTTCGTCGACCTGTTCGACAACACCGGCACCCTGATCGGTGTGGCCAAGCGCGCCGGGCTGATGGGTGCCGACGGCCATCTGCCGAAGATGGGCCGTGCGCTGATCGCTGACAGTACCGCCGCCATGGGCGGTTCGTTGCTGGGCACCAGCACTACCACAAGCTACATCGAGTCTGCTGCGGGCGTGGCTGCTGGCGGACGCACCGGACTGACTGCCTGCGTGGTCGCCGTGCTGTTCCTGCTGGCACTGTTCTTCGCTCCGCTGGCCGGCACCGTACCGGCGTTTGCCACCGCGCCGGCGCTGCTGTTTGTCGCAGTGCTGATGACCTCCGGATTGGCCGAGATCGACTGGGATGACATCACGGTCGCCGCGCCGGTGGTGATCACCGCGTTGTCGATGCCGCTGACCTTTTCCATCGCCAACGGCATCGCCTTCGGCTTTATCAGCTGGGTAGTGATCAAGACGCTGGCAGGGCGCTTCAAGGACCTGAATCCGGCACTGGTGGTACTGGCGGCACTGTTCGTCATCAAGTTCGGATTTTTCAACGCCTAGCAAAATAGCAGTAGGGTGGGCTTCAGCCCACCATGACATTTGTGCCGAGTTGCGGTGGGCTTCAGCCCACCCTACGCCCGCCTTACGACCGAGTTCCCTTGATCATGTCAGACCCCGCAGCCTATACAGCGCAGTTAAACGAGAAACAGGCACGCCTGCGCGACTTGCTGGCACCCTTCGCTGCGCCTGAGCCGGAGGTATTTGCTTCGCCTGCCGAGCATTACCGCCTGCGCGCCGAATTCCGCTTGTGGCGCGAGGGCGGACAGCAGCACTACGCGATGTTCGAAGCCGGCGACAACCGCACACCGATCCTGCTGGAAGACTTCCCCATCGCCAGCTTGCAGATCAACGCCCTGATGCCACGCCTGAAAAGCGCCTGGCAAGCCAGCCGCGAGCTGTCACACAAGCTGTTTCAGGTCGAGTTTCTGACCACTCTGAGTGGCGACGCGCTGATCACCCTCTGCTACCACCGCAAGCTGGACCAAGCCTGGCAAGCGGAGGCCGAAAAACTGGCCGCCGACCTGGGCGTCAGCCTGATTGGCCGCTCACGCGGTCAGCGCCTGATCGTCGGCCGCGACTATGTGCAGGAATCCATGCAGGTAGCCGGCCGCACCTTCAGTTACCGCCAGCCCGAAGGCGCCTTCACCCAGCCCAACGGCGAGGTCTGCCAGCAGATGCTCGAGTGGGCGCATGGCATGCTCGGCGAGCGCAGCGATGACCTGCTCGAACTGTATTGCGGCAATGGCAATTTCACCCTGCCCCTGGCCACCCGCGTGCGCCGGGTGCTGGCCACCGAAATCAGCAAGGCTTCGGTCAACGCCGCGCTGGCCAATCTGGCCGACAACGGCGTGGACAACGTGACCCTGGTGCGCCTCTCCGCCGAAGAGCTGACCCAGGCGCTGAATGGCGTGCGGCCGTTCCGCCGTCTGGCCGGCATCGACCTTTCCAGCTACGACTTCGGCACGGTATTCGTCGACCCGCCGCGCGCCGGCATGGACCCGGACACCTGCGAGCTGACCCGGCGTTTCCAGCGCATCCTCTACATCTCCTGCAACCCGGAGACGCTGGCGGCCAACCTCGCCCAGCTCAACGACACCCACCGCATCGTGCACTGCGCGCTGTTCGACCAGTTCCCCTGGACGCATCACATGGAAAGCGGCGTGCTGCTGGAACGTCGTTAAACCAGACCAACATGACCAGCAGAGAGCCCGCCATGACCAAAAAGATCGCCCTAGGCCTGTCGCTGACACTGCTGGCCGCGCTGCTGGCGGGGCTCTCCTGGTTCGATCAGCTGTTTGAAGACCCGCGCGCCGAATTCCTGCCTTCACTGACGGCCAGGCTCGGGGTTGAGCGCGTGATGTTCGTCGGCGCCCATCCGGACGATGAGCAACTGGTCACCGGCTTGCTGGTGCAGGCCGAGCGCGAGGGCTTGCAGAGCTACATGCTGACCGCCACCAAAGGTGAAAAAGGCGAGCAATATCCGGTGATCGCACGCAAGGTCGATCAGGCGGTGATCCGCCAGGCGGAAACCCTGAAGAACAGTTTTGCCCTCGGCGTGGAGGCCCACGATGTGCTCGACTTCCCTGACGGCTATCTGCAACAGGGCCACGCAGAGGCACTGGTTGCCGCGGTGCGCGAACGCCTGTTGCGCTGGCGACCGGACCTGCTGGTGAGCTTCTGGCCGGAAAGCGGATTTTCCAACCATCCCGACCATATGCAGATGGGCATGGCCGTCGAAGCCGCCGCGCAGCAACTGGCATCGGCCCCGGTCGACGGCTATGCCGGGCCGCGCTTTATCGCCTACGCCCTGGCCCCCACGCACGCCCTTGCAACCTTTGGCGGCGAACGCGGACAACAGGTGATCACCCATCAGCCAGCCCCTGATTTCGCCATCGACGGCGCCGGCTGGGCGAAGATCCGCGGCTGGGATATCCATGCCTCGCAGGCCGGCTTCGTTCAGGCCGACTACGGCATGCCGGCCTGGCTGATTCACCGCATCTATGACAAGGAGTTCTACCGCGTGCTGCCTCCGCCGGATTGATCCTGCGCAGCCGGCAATGCCCGCGCCAGAGCTGTCACCACTCTGCGAGGCCACGCAGAATTCACGCCGCACCCAACCACCAAAGAGGCTTCCCGTGATCGTCCTCCACCATTGTGTCAGTGCCCGCTCGTTTCGCCCGCTGTGGTTGCTGGAAGAACTGGGGCTGCCCTATGAGTTGCGCATGTGGCCATTCCCGCCACGCGCGGTGGCGCGTGAATACCTCAGCGAGAACCCGCTGGGCACCGTACCGCTGCTGGTCGACGGCACCACGCGGATGACCGAATCGGCAGGCATCTGCCAGTATCTGGCGGCCCGCCACAGCCCTGATGTGCTGGATGTAGAGGTCAGCGATCCGGCATTTGCTGCCTACCTGAACTGGCTGCACATGAGCGATGCGACCCTGACCTTTCCGCAAACGCTGGTACTGCGCTACACCCACTTCGAAACCCCCGAGCGCCTGCAACCGCAGGTAGCGAATGACTATGCACGCTGGTTCCTCGCCCGATTGCGCGGCGTGGAAGCCGCCACGCAGAATGCCGAGTTTCTCTGTGCCGGGCGCTTTACCGCGGCCGATGTGGCGGTCGGCTATGCGCTGCTGCTGGCCGAGCATCTGGGGCTGAATGCCCAGTTCCCCCCGGCGGTCAGCGCCTACTGGGCTCGCCTGAAAGAACGCCCTGCGTATCAGCGGGCTCTGCAGGTGCAGCATCAGGCCGCGCTGGATCAGGGCGTACCGACTATTCCCTCACCCGATATCCGTCCCTAGGGTCTGAGCTGGCGCAGCGCTACAAAACACAACCCGGCGGACACCACTTCGAGCAGCAGCGCGGTGAGATTGAACGTCTGCTGCAGGCCGCCATCCAGCCACAGGCCGCCCATGCGCGCCAGCGCCATGGAGCTGTACAGCAGCACCAGCAGCATCAGCGCCCCGCGCATCTGCTCCTGCCGGCCAAGGGTCAGCAACAGGTAGGCCGCCAGACCAATCTGCAAGCCACCGTAGTAGGCGCGCACATCGGTGATCGCGGCCGGAGCCATCAGCAGCATGCCACTTAGATTGGCCATTTCTTCGGGCCGAACAAAATACGCGATACCCAGACCGGCCAGAATGAGGGCCTGAGCGGCAAGCAGAATGCGGCTGAACAACATGAGAACACTCCCCGGTGATTGACCGTGGCGAGCATAGCAGGCCACCTGCACAACAATCGCCACTACCTGCAGGGTTTTGTAGGAGCCAGCTTGCTGGCGATACTGTTCACGCAGCGAATCGCCAGCAAGCTGGCTCCTACGTTAGGCGGGCCTGATCAATAGTCTGGGGCGCGACACGCTGAGCAGGTAAACTGCCGACCTGTTGATTGACTGCCGGTAACCCGCCATGACCTTTGCCGCCCTCGGGCTGATTGAGCCACTGCTGCAGACCCTGACCACCCTCGGCTACAGCGAGCCGACTGCAGTGCAGCGCGAAGCCATTCCTGCCGTACTGAAAGGCCGCGACCTGCTCGCCGCCGCACAGACCGGTACCGGCAAGACCGCCGGTTTTGCCCTGCCGCTGCTGCACCTGCTGACCATGCAGGGCCCGCAGGTCAGCAACAACGCGGTGCGTGCGCTGATTCTGGTACCCACCCGCGAGCTGGCCGAACAGGTGCACCAGAGCATCCAGACCTACGGGCAGAAGCTGCCACTGCGCAGCTACGCGGTGTACGGCGGGGTCAGCATCAACCCGCAGATGATGAAGCTGCGCAAGGGCGTCGACCTGCTGGTCGCCACCCCCGGCCGCCTGCTCGATCTCTACCGGCAGAATGCCGTGAAGTTCAATCAGCTGCAGGTGCTGGTGCTAGATGAAGCCGACCGCATGCTTGATCTGGGCTTTTCCAAGGAGCTCGACGAAGTGTTCAGCGCCCTGCCGCGCAAGCGTCAGACTCTGCTGTTTTCTGCGACCTTCTCGGAGGTGATCCGGCAAATGGCCGGCAATCTGTTGCGCGACCCGCTGTCGGTCGAAGTGACCCCGCGCAATGCCGCCGCCAAGAGCGTCAAACAATGGCTGGTGACGGTGGACAAGAAGCGCAAGAGCGAACTGTTCCTGCACCTGCTGCAGACGCAGCACTGGGGCCAGGGTCAGCTGCTGGTATTTGTGAAAACGCGCAAGGGTGTCGACCAGCTGGAGCAGGATCTGCAACGTGCGGGCGTGAGTGTCGACGCGATCCACGGCGACAAGCCGCAGCCGACCCGCCTGCGTGCGCTGGAGCGTTTCAAGGCCGGTGAAGTGCAGATTCTGGTGGCCACGGATGTGGCCGCGCGCGGTCTGGACATCCATGACCTGCCGCTGGTGGTGAACTTCGACCTGCCGATTGTGGCCGAGGACTACGTACACCGCATCGGCCGCACCGGCCGTGCCGGCGCTACCGGACTGGCGCTGTCACTGGTGTGTGCAGATGAAGTCAATCAGCTGGCCGCCATCGAGGCGCTGATCCGCCAGACCCTGACTCGTCATGATGAAGCCGGCTTCGAGCCGGATCACCGCGTACCGCTGACGGACGCCAGCGGACAGGTGCATAAAAAGCCGAAGAAACCCAAAATAAAGGCCGTACCGGGCGCGGGCGGCAAAAGCGCCAAGGTGCATCTGGGTAACTGGTTCGAGGACAGCGAAAAGCCCAAGGTTAAGTCGGTACGCAAGGCCCCTAGCTTTAACCACAAGCCATCGGGAAAAAGCTGACGTTCAGCTGCGCCGATCAATCGCCGCCAGCTGGCGCTTGTGGGTGGCCGCTGCCGTCATGTCATACACCACCACGCAGATATGCTCGACCTTGCCATGGGAGGCGGCCAGCGGCAGCAGGGTGACGTTCTGGTACATGAAGTCCTCCTGCCCGGTGATCGGCTGGTAGCTCTTGAAGTGCATCAGGTAGGGCCGCTGCTCCCACAGGCTGAAAGCCCGCGTGCCGAGCTGCACCACGGTGTCGACCTTGCGCTTGAACCATTCGACATCGATTTCCGGAAACAGCGCGAACAACGACTTGCCCTGCACTTCGTCCGGCCCCATGCCGGAATGATTCTCCATGAAGCTGTTCCACACCTCGACGCAAAACTGACGGTCCAGCACGATCACGCCAACGTCGATGCACTGCACGATGTCGAGCAGCCAGTGAACCTCTTTGATATCGATCTGTGCGGGCATGGTGCTTGGTGACCTGTGTGGTTAGTTCATCAGGTAATGGATTTTGTGGGTCAGGCGCTTGATCGAATCTTCGGTGAACAGCAGCAGCAGATCAAAGTGCAGGTCATGCCCTTCCAGCGTGTAACTGATTTCTACCGCCAGGGTTTTCTTCCAGCGCCGCTGATTGACCTTGATCAAGCCATCAATCGATGCATGCAAGCCGAGCAGTTGCGGATGGCCCTGGGAGAAACGCACATCGATCTGCTCGGAAATACCCGACAGGCAGGCACCGATCAGGATGCTCGCCAGATCCAGCAGCATTTCGGCGGTTTCGTTGTCGTCCCTGGGCTGCCATTCGAGCAGATTGGCCATGGCCGACACTTCCGCATCGTGAAACAGCAGCAAGGCTTCGCCAGCGATGCCGTCGCCGATAAAGCCCTGACAGACCGCACTGAAGCGCTCGCCGCGCTGGGCATCCAGCAGTGTCATGTGCAGCTCGCTGACCTCGAAGATATTCACCTGCGGCAACGGCAGCTGGACGAACACCTTGAGCACCTTGGCCAGCAGGGCGGCGGCGCGGCCCATGGCAACGTTGGTGACTTCACGCAAAGCATCGCGAAAATTAACCTTGAGGGTCAGTTCCGGCCGAACCGGCAGGGCAGCTGGCGTCGCTGAGGGTGCCGGCGGCTGGAACAGCCCCTGCTCGATCAGCATATCGCGCAGCAGTTGCGGGTCTGCCGGCTTTTTCAGAAAACCCAGAGCGCCGAGCTCTTTGACCCGCCGCACAGCCTCTTCCTGAACATCGCCGGAGACCACCACCACCTTGCAAGACAACCCTTCGCTGCGCAGCGCAGCCAGGGTCTGGTAGCCGTCGAGCACCGGCATGGTCAGATCGAGCAGCATGACCTGACCAAGCCCCTGACGAATGGCCGCCAGCGCCTCTTCACCATTACCGGCCTGGGTAATCGATACCGGCCACTCGGGCGGCAGCGCGCGA
>DATMWH010000289.1:0-4952 GCA_035562615.1 Pseudomonas sp.
CAGCTGTGGCATTCGATGGCCATGTGCAGGCGGCCGGCGGTGCCGCCACTCAGGCGCGCCAGATCGCGCTCGGCGCTGCGCAGTTGCGGCAGCAGGCTGTCGGCCAGTTGCAGCAGGCGCAGGCCGGCGCTGGTGAAACGCACCGGCTTGGTCTTGCGCACGAACAGTTGCATGCCGAGTTTGTCCTCCAGTTCCTTGAACTGGTGGGAGAGTGCGGACTGCGTCAGGTGCAGGCGCTCGGCCGCTTCGACCAGGCTTTCCGATTCGCGCAGGGCGTGCAGGGTTTTCAGGTGGCGGATTTCCAGCATGGTGGCCTCCATAGAGTAACCGCAAGGATCGGTGCGGGTAGGAGCGAGCTTGCTCGCGATCGATTTCGCTTGAAAGCATCGCGAGCAAGCTCGCTCCTACCGGATCAGGCCGTAGGGTGGATGGCGTTTTTACATCCACCAATTGGCCTGTGCGGTGTGGTGGTGGATAAGCGAAGCGTTATCCACCCTACGACTATCATGAGAAAAATTGTAGATCAAAACGAATATGTTGAGTTTGTCTCATGTGGTGTGTGCTGTCGACAATGCCGGCCATTCACCCACAAGGAGTTAGACCAATGGCATTGGCCCACAACCTCGGTTTTCCACGCATCGGCCGCGACCGCGAATTGAAGAAAGCCCTCGAAGCGCACTGGAAAGGCGATCTGGATACAGCCGGCTTGCGCAGCATTGGCCGTGAACTGCGCGCCGCGCACTGGCAGTTGCAGAAGGATGCCGGCATCGAGCTGCTGCCGGTGGGTGATTTCGCCTGGTACGACCAGGTGCTGACGCACTCGCTGATGTTCGGCGTGATCCCCGCGCGCTTTCGCCCGCAGGATGGCCAGCCGACGCTGGACACCCTGTTCGCCATGGCGCGGGGCGTCAGTGCCGGTTGTTGCGGTGCGCATGCTCAGCCTGCTGCTGCACAAGAGTTAACCAAGTGGTTCGACAGCAACTACCACTATCTGGTGCCGGAACTGACGGTCGATCAACACTTTCAGTTGAGCTGGACGCAACTGTTCGAAGAAGTGGAAGAGGGCCATGCGCTCGGCCACCGGCTCAAGCCGGTACTGATCGGTCCGCTGACTTACCTGTGGCTGGGCAAGGTCAAGGGCGCGGCCTTCGACAAGCTCGATCTGCTGGAGCGCCTGTTGCCGCTGTACGATCAGATCCTCCAGCGCCTCGCCGAACAGGGCATCGAGTGGGTGCAGATCGATGAACCGATCCTCGCGCTGGACTTGCCGCAGGACTGGAAGAACGCCTTCGAGCGCGCTTACAACATCTTGCAGCGGGCGCCGTGCCGGAAGCTGATTGCCACCTACTTCGGCGCGCTGGAGGACAACCTCGGGCTGGCGGCGAACCTGCCGGTGGACGGGCTGCACATTGATCTGGTGCGCGCGCCGGAGCAGTTCCCGCTGATCCTCGATCGTCTGCCGGCGTACAAGGTGCTGTCGCTGGGGGTGGTCAACGGGCGCAATGTCTGGCGCACTGATCTGGCGGCGGTGCTGGAGGTGTTGCAGCAGGCGGCCGAGCGGCTGGGTAGTCGCCTGTGGGTGGCGCCGAGCTGCTCGCTGTTGCACTGCCCGGTGGATCTTGAGCGCGAAGACCAGCTGGATGGCGAGCTGAAAAGCTGGCTGGCGTTTGCCGTGCAGAAGTGCGAAGAGGTGGCGCTGCTGGCGCAGGCGCTGAATGATCCGCAGGCGTCTGTGGTGCAGGTTGCGCTGGCTGCCAGCAGCGCAGTGCAGGCCGCTCGGCGCAGCTCTTCACGGATTCACAAGCCCGCGGTGCAGGCGCGACTGGCGGCGGTCACGGCGCTGGACAGTCAGCGTCAGTCGCCGTTCGTGCAGCGCATCGAGCAGCAGCGCGCACACCTGCAATTGCCGGCCTTTCCGACCACCACCATCGGTTCCTTTCCGCAAACCGCAGGGATTCGTCTGGCGCGTCAGGCCTTCAAGGCCGGCAAGCTGAGTCAGGCCGATTACACCGAGGCCATGCACAGCGAAATCCGCCATGCCGTGCAGATACAGGAACAGCTCGGGCTGGATGTGCTGGTGCACGGCGAAGCCGAGCGCAACGATATGGTCGAGTACTTTGCCGAGCAGCTCGATGGCTACCTGTTCACCCGCTTCGGCTGGGTGCAGAGCTACGGCTCGCGCTGCGTCAAACCGGCGGTGATTTATGGTGATCTGAGTCGTCCGCAAGCGATGACGGTGGAGTGGATCAGTTATGCGCAGAGCCTGACCGGCAAGGTGATGAAGGGCATGCTCACCGGCCCGGTGACCATGCTCATGTGGTCCTTTGCGCGCGACGACATCAGCCGCGAACAACAGGCGCGGCAACTGGCACTGGCGCTGCGTGACGAGGTGAATGATCTGCAAGCCGCCGGCATCCGCATCATCCAGATCGACGAGGCGGCGTTTCGCGAGGGGCTGCCATTACGCCGCGCGCAGTGGCAGGGCTATCTGGACTGGGCGGCTGAGGCTTTCCGTCTATGCGCCTCGGGCGTGCAGGATGCCACGCAGATCCATACGCACATGTGTTACAGCGAATTCAACGCGGTGATCGAGTCGATCGCGGCGATGGATGCCGATGTCATCACCATCGAAACCTCACGCTCGGACATGGAACTGCTGGAGGCGTTCGAGGTGTTCGATTATCCCAACGACATCGGCCCGGGGGTGTACGACATCCACTCGCCACGCGTGCCGCAGACGCAGGAGATGGTGCGGCTGATGCGCAAGGCCGCCCAGCGGATTGCGCCGCAGCGCCTGTGGGTCAACCCCGATTGCGGCCTGAAGACCCGCGGCTGGCCGGAGACCGAAGCGGCGCTGGTGAACATGGTGGCCGCCGCGCGGCAGTTGCGGATGGAGTTTGCAGGGTAGGGTGGGAAACGCTGCTTGCAGCTTTCCCAGCGGTCAATGGTGGATAGGACCATTGGTCGCTATCCACCCTACGCACTGATCACATCCGCAGCTTTTGTAGGATGGGTTGAGCAGGGCGATACCCATCAATTATTCGGCCTTGGCCACACCGCATGGGCAGGTGCGGGCTTGATGATGGGTATCGCTGCGCTCAACCGCATCCTACGGTCTGTGGTTTTTCCTGCTTGATCAGCGGCGCAAAAAAAAGCTTCGCGGCCAGTGCATGCGCCGCGAAGCTTTTTTCACCGCTGATGCGATCAGGCCATCAGTTTGTTGAGCATTTCCGTGGAGTCTTCACGCGACATATAGCGTGGTACGCCATAAGTGCCGTGGGCTTCGCTCAGGGCGCGGTCGATGATCTTGTCGAAATCCTCGCGCTTGAGGTCTTTGAAGGTCGTCGGAATAGCCATGTCGGCATTCATCTGGCGGATGTGCGTGATGAAGGCTTCGGCCAGTTGGTCGTCCGAGGCGTTCGCCTGGCCAATGCCGCTGACGCGGGCCAGTTCGGCCAGACGGTGGGCGCATTTGACCTTGGAGAACTCCAGCACCAGCGGCAGGATGATGGCGTTGGCCAGACCGTGCGGCACGTGGTACAGCCCGCCCATCTGGTGGGCAAAGGCGTGCACATAGCCGACACCGGCGCGGGTAAAGGCCAGACCGGCCATGCTGGAGGCCACGGCCATGGCTTCACGCACGCCGATGTCGCTGCCATTGCTGTAGGCCTGCGGCAGGTTCTGGATGATGCTGGCGGTGGCCATGCGTGCCAGTTCGTCGGTTTCGGCGGTGGCCATGGTGGAAATGTAGGCTTCCACCGCGTGGGTCAGTGCGTCCATGCCGGTCGGGGCGGTGATGAAGGGCGGCAGGCCGGTCATCAGACTCGGGTCCAGCGCAATCATGCTTGGCACCATCTTCGGGTCGACCATGGCGTATTTGATCTGCGCCACCTTGTCGGAAACCACGGCGGCGATGGTCACTTCCGAACCGGTGCCGGCGGTGGTCGGTACGGCAAAGAACGGCAGAATCTTCTTGCGTGGCTTGGCGTACAGCCAGATGCCGGTCAGCGTTGACGGGTGAGCGTTGTTGGCGTGGCACATCAGGATGGCCTTGGCGCAGTCGATCGACGAACCGCCGCCGACGGCCAGCACGGCGTCGGCCTTGAAGGCCTTGAGCTTCTCGACGCCGGCCATGACGATGTCAAAACCCGGATCGGGAACCACATCGCTGTACACCTCGACGGTGATGCCGCTGTCCTTGAGGTTGGCGACAATCGGGTCGACCAGCCCCATCTTGAACAGCGGGCCGTCGGTAATCAGCAGCACGCGTTTCACACCGGTCCCTTTGATTTCGCGACACAGTGACAGCGAGGAGCCTGCGCCGACAAAGGAAAATGGCTTGGGCATATTGATCAGGGGCAGGACTCTGCCATTGATGCGGGTGCGGATAGTGCTGATCAGGTTCATCAAGCGACGCCTTATAGTTCTGGTTATCGGGTGGCCTGTGGTGTGGGCACAGGACCGTCGGGGGGTGAAGAATACCCTGAGTTTTTACCGGCTGACGACTGTTCAGCAAAACATCCGGATTTTGACCGTTTTAGCGTCCCTGACAGCTTTCAGGGTTCCCGAGATAGTCGTGCAGACGGGTCTGTTGCTCGGGCGTCAGGAACAGCCCGAGTTTGCTGCGTCGCCAGAGGATGTCTTGCGCGCTCTGCGCCCATTCCACGCGCCGCAGGTAATCGACCTCGCGCTGGTAGAGGCCGCTGCCGAACGCTTCGCCCATGTCTGCAAGGCTCTGCGCGCCCTGCAGGATCTGCTCGCTGCGGCTGCCGTAGGTGATCGCCCAGCGCTGCGCCAGTGAATCAGGCAGCCAGGGGGTGCGCTGGGTCAGGCTGGCGGCCAGTGCGGCGGCGCTGGTCATGTGTTCGCCGCCGGGCAATGGCTGGCTGCGGGTCGCGCTGGCGGCGAGGCCGGGAAACCAGGGTGCCAGCTCACCCAGCGCGGCTTCGGCG
>DATMWH010000290.1:0-3627 GCA_035562615.1 Pseudomonas sp.
TTTGATCGGCATGGCCGGCGGGATCGGCGGCTTCTGTCTCACGGCGGGTCTGGGCGCGATCAAACAGGCCACGGGTGACTACCAGCTGGGTCTGTGGCTGTTCGCCAGCCTCGGCGTGCTGGCCTGGTTCGGCCTGCTCAGTGTGAAGCGCCGCTGGCGCACCACCTGGGGCAGTGCGGCGATGACCGTGGCCCGGGTGTAGTTTGCCCAACGGAACTGCTGCGCGTCGGCCAGGCTGTGTTGCAAGTGCGTTCGGACTGCTCATTTACACTCAGTAAACTCCGCGTCCGCACGCCCTTGCGCCTTGCCTGGCGCTAGCTCGCGAGTTCCTGGCTCCAGCTGTAGGTCGGGTTACGCTTCGCTAACCCGACCTACGTACGGTTAACCCCCTCTCCCTAACCCTCTCCCCGGAGGGGCGAGGGGATGAAAGGTGTAGTCGAATCAGCGGTTAAAACCCCCTCTCCCGCAAGCGGGAGAGGGCTGGGGAGAGGGGCTTTTGCTGATGCTTCCCTGTGCCGGACCCTTTCTCCCGCTGGAAGAGCGGTTAAACCGATCAAGAGCGCCATTTCATGAGTCTGCAACTGACCATCGCTGAAGCCACTGCCATCGGCCCGCGTGCGGAAAATCAGGATGCCTTGCGGGTGGTCACACCGGCGCCGGCGCTGGCGGCGAGCAAGGGCTTTCTGTGTGCGCTTGCCGACGGTGTCAGTCAGTGCGCCGACGGCGGTCTGGCGGCCCGTGCCACCCTGCAGGCGCTGGCGCTGGACTACTACGCGACACCGGAAACCTGGCCGGTGGCGCAAGCGCTGGACCGCTTGCTGCTGGCACAGAACCGCTGGTTGCAGGCCAATGGCGGTGGTCAGCCATTGCTCACCACCCTGACGGCACTGGTGCTGCGCGGCCGGCGTTTCACCGTGGCGCATGTCGGCGACTGCCGTGTCTATCGCTGGCACGCACAGCGCCTTGAGCTGCTCAGTGAAGACCACGTCTGGGAACAGCCCGGCATGCAGCATGTACTCAAGCGCGCGCTGGGGCTCGACCAGCATCTGGTGGTGGATTATCGCGAAGGCGAGCTGCAGCTGGGCGAGCACTATCTGTTGTTGTCGGATGGGGTCTGGGCCAGTCTGGGCGATGATCGCATCCGCGGCATCCTGCGCGATGTGCCGGACCCGCAGGCAGCGGTGAATGCGCTGGTGCAAGCGGCGCACCTGGCTGGCAGCCAGGACAATGCCAGCGCCTTGCTGGTACGCGTGGACGACTTGCCGCAGGGCAGTCTTGGCGACACGCTGGTGCATCTGCGTGACTGGCCATTGCCGCCGCGCCTGCGCGCAGGCCAGCACTTCGAGGGTTGGCAGGTCGACGGCGTGCTGGCCGAGTCGCGCCAGTCGCTGCTGTACCGCGTGCGCGACCAGCAAGGTCAGCGCTGGCTGCTCAAGACCTTGCCGCTCAGCCGGCTGGACGAGCCGGACAGCGGGCAAAGCCTGCTGCTGGAGGAGTGGTTTATGCGCCGGGTGGCCGGCCGCCATTTCCCCGAGTTGCATCCGCTGCCGCAGCGGCAGCACCTGTATTACGTGCAGCGCGAGTACCCGGGGCAGACCCTGGCGCAATTGCTCAAACAACAGGGGCCGTTGCCGCTGGCGCGCTGGCAGGAGCTGGCCGGCAGCCTGTTGCGCGGGCTTGGCATGCTGCACCGGCGCAATATCCTGCACCGCGACATCAAACCGGAGAACCTGCATCTGGGTGATGACGGCCAATTGCGTCTGCTCGATTTCGGTCTGGCGTTCTGCCCCGGCTTGAGCCCGGGTGAGGGCCACCAGCTGCCCGGTACGCCGAGCTATCTGTCCCCTGAAGCCTTTCAGGGCGCAGTGCCTGCTGCGCAACAGGACCTGTATGCCGCCGGTGTCACGTTGTACCAGTTGCTCTGTGGGCATTACCCGTATGGCGAGATCGAGGCCTTTCAGCATCCGCGCTTTGGTCAGCCGGTGCCGGTTTCCCGTTACCGGCCGGATGCGCCGGCGTGGCTCGACGAACTGCTCGCACGCGCGGTGGCCAGCGAGCCGCAGCAGCGCTTTGAAACCGCCGAGCAATGGTTGCTGCAACTGGAGCAGGCCGAGCGTCTGGCACTGGAGCCGCGCCTGCGGCCTTTGCTCGAACGGGAGCCGGCAACTGTATGGCGGGCGCTGGCCGTGGCTTCGCTGCTGGTGAACCTGCTGCTGGCCTGGCTGCTCAGTCACTGAGCTGCACCATGGCGGTGCAGCGAGCCTCAATGCGGTGCAGACAGATCGCGCAAACGGCCGATTTAAGCTTCCGAGCCCCTGTAAAACCGGATGTGCAGCAGTTTGGCACGGCACCTGCAAAGTAACCGGCAACACACATAACGCAGTGTCCCTCAATGGCGAGGGAGCGGCGGCCCGACTGATCGGGATCAGGACAAAGGCGTCCTCGCAACTCTGCGGGACGCCTTATTTGTTTCCCGATTATTGATTCCCCGGAACGGGTGATGGGAGAGCACAGATGAAGAAACTCAAGCTGGTAATGGTTGGCAACGGCATGGCCGGGGTACGGACCCTGGAAGAGCTGCTCAAGCTGGCGCCGGACCTCTACGAGATCACCGTTTTCGGTGCCGAGCCACACCCCAACTACAACCGCATCCTGCTGTCGCCGGTACTGGCCGGGGAGCAGACCTTCGAGGAGATCGTGCTCAACGACCTCGACTGGTACAAGGACAACAACATCGACCTGCGTCTGGGGCGCAAGGTGGTGGCGATCGACCGGCGCAACCGGGTGGTCACTGCTGACGACGGCAGCAGCGCCGAATATGACCGCCTGCTGCTGGCCACCGGCTCGCTGCCGTTCATCCTGCCGGTGCCGGGTAACCGGCTGGAAGGCGTGATTGCCTACCGCGACATTGCTGACACCATCACCATGATGGAAACCGCCAAGACCCACAGCCATGCCGTGGTCATCGGTGGTGGTCTGCTCGGTCTGGAAGCGGCCAACGGCCTCAAGCAGCGCGGCATGGATGTGACTGTGGTGCACCTCTCCGACTGGCTGCTGGAACGTCAGCTGGACAAAACCTCCGGCAAGTTGCTGCAGAGCGCGCTGGAAGCTCGCGGTATTCACTTCCGCCTCAACGAGCAGACCGACGAACTGCTGGATAACGGCGAAGGCCGCGTGTGCGCCATCCAGTTCAAGAGCGGTGATGTGATTCCGGCGGATCTGGTGGTGATGGCCGCCGGTATCCGTCCCAACACCGAACTCGCGGAGAAGTCCGGCATTCCCTGCCAGCGCGGCATTCTGGTCAACGACACCATGCAGACCTACGACCCGCGCGTCTATTCGATCGGTGAGTGCGCCAATCACCGTGGCACTGCGTACGGTCTGGTCGCACCGCTGTTCGATCAGGCCAAGGTCTGCGCCAATCATCTGGCCCAGCTCGGCTTCGCCCGTTATCAGGGTTCGGTGACCTCGACCAAGCTGAAAGTTACCGGTATCGACCTGTTCTCGGCTGGCGATTTCATGGGCGGCGAGGGCACGGAAACCATCACCCTGTCCGACCCGATCGGCGGCGTGTACAAGAAGCTGGTGATCAAGGACGACGTTCTGGTCGGCGGCTGCCTGTACGGT
>DATMWH010000291.1:0-4283 GCA_035562615.1 Pseudomonas sp.
GCGCTGGAAAATCTCAAGCGCACCCAGGATGATCTGATCCAGTCAGAAAAGCTCGCGTCACTGGGCTCACTGGTAGCAGGCATTTCCCACGAACTGAACACCCCAATCGGCAATACCGTCACGGTATCCAGCGCACTGAGCGAGCGTGCCCGGAGCCTGCGCAACAGTTTCGAAGACAATACGCTCAAGCGCTCCGAGTTCACCAACGGCCTGGTGGCGCTGGAAGAAATGTCGCAGCTGATCGAACGTTCGGCCAATCGCGCCGCTACCCTGATCACCAGTTTCAAGCAGGTCGCCATCGATCAGGTGTCCGAGCGTCGCCGCCGCTTTGACCTGCACGAGGTGATTGAAGAGAACCTCACTGCCCTGCGCACCAGTATCAAGCACCAACCCTGGCTGATCGACAATCAGGTACCAGCCGGCATCAGCTGCGACAGTTTTCCCGGCCCGTTGGGTCAGGTACTCAGCAACCTGATCCAGAATGCCATCGTGCATGGCTTCGCCGACCGCGACCAGGGCCGCATCCAGATCAGCGCCAGCGTGGATAAAGAGCTGTTGCAACTGCAGGTCAGCGATGACGGCGTCGGCATGAATACCGCCACCAGCGTGCGCATCTTCGAGCCCTTCTTCACCACCCGGCTGGGCAAGGGCGGCTCAGGCCTGGGCTTGTCCATCTGCCACCGCATCACCACCACGATACTGGCGGGCGAACTGCGGGTTGACTCAACGCCCGGCGTGGGCACCCGCTTCACCCTGAGCATGCCCTTGCGCACCCCGGGAACGCTCTGATTCCTCAGAGCAAGCAGGCATAAACGATCAGGCCGGAGCCACGTGCGTGGACTCCGGCCTGATGGCTTTGCGCGTTAAACCGCCTAACAGAATCAGCTGTTCTTCTTGACCATGAAATCAAGCATGCGGCGGGCAAAGTTGCCGTAAGGCGGCATGAACAGGCTGACCGCGCGCAGCTTGCTCTGGTACAGCACCGGGCGCATTTTCGAGAAGGTGGTGAAGCCTTCGTAGCCATGATAATGGCCCATGCCGCTGTTGCCGATGCCGCCAAACGGCAGGCTGTGCACGCTGACGTGGAGGATGCTGTCGTTGATGGTCACACCACCGGAAATGGTGTTGTACAGGTACCACTCCACCAGCGCCTTGTCGTTGCTGTAGACATAGAAGGCCAGTGGCCGGTGATGGTCGTTGATGTAGTCGATGACTTCTTCGCGGGTCTTGTAGGTCTTGATCGGCAGGATCGGACCGAAAATTTCGCGCTGCAGGATTTCCATGTCATCGGTCGGATTGAGCACCAGATGCGGCGGCATGATCCGCCGCGAAACATCGGGCTGCTGGCCTTCGAACAGGTTGACCACGGTAGCGCCCTTGCTGCGGGCATCGTCCAGCGCATGCTGCAGGCGGTCGTAGGAACGCTGGTCAATCACCGCGGTGTAGTCGCCGTTGTTGATATCCGGATGACGGGCGTTGCAGAAGCGCCGGGCTTCAGCCACAAACTCGTCGACCTTGCCTTCGGGCAGGAACAGATAGTCGACGTTGGTGCAGATCTGCCCGGCGTTGAACATCTTGGCCCACATGATGCGGTCAGCCGCAGTGGTGATCGAGAAGTCCGGGGCCACCACGCAGGGCGACTTGCCACCCAGTTCGAGGGTGACCGGCGTCAGGTTCTTCGCCGCATTGGCCATGACCGCCTTGCCGGTGGTGGGCGAGCCGGTGAAGAAAATGTGGTCGAAAGGCAGCGTGGTGAACGAAGGGCCACGACCGCCACCGTCCTCAAAGAAGGTCAGCTTGCCTTCGGGGAAGTAGCGCGGCGCCAGTTCCTTGAGCAGCAGTGCGGTGTGATTGGAGTTCTCCGACATCTTCACCATGGCCGTGTTGCCGGCAGCGA
The DNA here is from genome assembly GCA_035562615.1 of Pseudomonas sp. Lineage (GTDB taxonomy): Bacteria > Pseudomonadota > Gammaproteobacteria > Pseudomonadales > Pseudomonadaceae > Aquipseudomonas. The sequence goes on from DATMWH010000291.1 coordinate 1,898, forward strand.
AGATGCAGGTCAGCGGATGGAACACCATGGCCAGCGGGAAGTTCCACGGCACCACAATGCCGACTACGCCCACCGGTTGCGGAATCAGGCGTGCTTTGGCAAACGGCATCTGCGTGTGGTCCACCGCGCGTTTCTGCGGCTTCATCCACTTCTTCAAATGCTTGATCGCTGATTGCAGGCCGTCGAGGGTCACCACAATCTCGGCAAAATCGGTCTCGACCGCCGCACGGCAGCCGTAATCCTTGTTCACCGCGGCGATCAGCGCTTCACGGTTGTCCGCCACCATGCGCACCAGTTGCTGCAGGTCAGCCACACGCTGAGCATGGCTGGGATAACGGTTGGCCTCGTAGTGTGCGCGTTGCTTTTTCAGCGCATCGGTGAACTCAACGGGAACCACGGGTGCATCTGGAGTGACGGCGATGTTCATGATGTTCCTCTGCGCCAGGCGGCAGTGCGAATGGACGGACTCAGGGTGTACGGATGTGCGTTCAGCGTAGACCAGGAGCAGGAGCGGTAAAACCACTTAGGGCTTTCCCGCCACCGCCGGTATGCAAGCACATACAGCACCGTGATGATGGGTTGCGATAGTTGCAGAACAGCGGCTTAATAACTTGGCATTTCGTAACAACCACTTGGCATTTCATAACAAAATGACCACGACCAACCTGTTTGTCCGCGCCCGTTCACTGACCGGTTTTGCCGAGCTGGTCCGCCGGCATGGCGGCGATCCCGAGGCACTGCTGCAGCAGGTCGGGATTGCCGCAGCGATCCTCGATGACCCGGAGCTGAGCTTCCCTCTGGTGCACTTTGCCGCGGTGCTGGACGTCGCTGCTCACGCGCTGGGCATGCCGGACTTTGGCGCACAGCTGGCGTCCGGCCAGGATGTCTCGGTGCTGGGCCCGGTCGCCCTGATCGCCCGCCATGCGTCAACCGTGCAGGAAGCCATGCAGGGCGTCATCCGCTATATGCCCTACCATTCACCGGGCGCCGCCGTGCAACTGGTGGATCATGGCGAGCAGATCGCGCTCGAACTCAGCTATGACGCCAGCGTCCAGGGCGGTGGCAAACGCCAGCTGACCGAACTCAGCTACCTCGTCAGTCTGGCCGGCCTGCGCATGATGAGTCAGCTGGAGGGCAAGGACTGGCAATTGAGTTTCGAGCACGCACCCAGCCTGAGCCCGGCGCGCTATCGCAGAATCTTCGCCTGCAAAGTGTTGTGGAACCAGCCACGCAGCCAGCTGCTGATCCCGCGCAGTGTGCTGGACATTCCGATCGACGCGGCCAACCCGGAACTGCTCGCCGCGACCGAACGTTCGGTGCGCAACCTGATCCGCAGCCACCCGCTGGACCTTGGCCGTCAGGTCGAAACCCTCGCCCAGCGATTGCTGCCGACCGGTAATTGCACCCTGCCCCTGCTGGCCGGGCAGTTGGGCATGCCCGGCTACAAGCTGCAGCGCTGCCTGGCCAGACAGGGTCTGCATTTCGAAGACATCATCGACAACCTGCGCCGCACACGGGTGGAAAGCCTGCTGGCGCAAGCGCACATACCGCTGACCGAAGTGGCCTTCCTGCTCGGCTATGGCGATCCCAGCTCCCTGACCCGCGCCTGCCACCGCTGGTTCGGACAAAGCCCCAAAGCGCTGCGACTCAAATCGATAGAACACAACCGTAGCCCGGATGAAATCCGGGGATAAATGGGTAAGACCTCTCTCCCGGATTTCATCCGGGCTACCGGGCTTATGTAGGGTGGCCATCTCGCGCAGCGAATGTCCACCCGCCATGCTGCATGTTGTCCCCTCGCCCCTTTGGGGAGAGGGTCAGGGAGAGGGGTATATGCACCACATCAAGCTCAAGCCCCTCTCCGACACGTCGGACCGCCCAGCCCTCTCCCGCAAGCGGGAGAGGGAGTGACTCAGGCAACCCGTAACCGGCCCAACAAGCCAACAGCAGGTAGGGTGGATATCTCGCGCAGCGAATATCCACCAACCCAGCATCGCTGGAACCCAACATACGTAGCCGTAGCCCGGATGAAATCCGGGGTGGGTGAACGCGATCCCGGATTTCATCCGGGCTACAGCGCTCAAGCCCCTCTCCGACACGTCGGACCGCCCAGCCCTCTCCCACAAGCGGGAGAGGGAGTAGTCCATGTGGCCTTTGCCTAGGATATGGCCAACAAGCCGGCAGCAGCCCGGCTATGCTTGGCGCTCCGCCATCCAATAAAAATCAGGCCATCAGCCATGAGCGACAACGCCACACTTTCGCGCCGCACACCCCGTCGTTTCTGGGGTTGGGGCAATACCAACGCCACCCTTGATAGCCGCGAGCAGGCCACCATCAAGGGCATGCTGGGTTTGCTTGGCGCGCGCATCGAAGACCGTCCGGAGCC
>DATMWH010000292.1:0-11147 GCA_035562615.1 Pseudomonas sp.
GCAACCAGCTCAGGCGCGCGCCCAGCCAGATCGCCACCAGCACTGCCAGGGGTTTGCCGGAAAGACTCGGTCTGCCGGTCCAGGTTTGCACCGCGGTGAGCAGGAAGCCGGCAATGATCGCCCCGGCAAAGCCGAACACCAGCTCGTGCCGGTGCCACGCCAGCCAGCCGCCCACCGGTTGCCAGCTACCCGCCGCGCCCAGCCAGGCATGCACCCAGAAAGGAATGGCGAGCAGGGCAAGCGCGCTGCCCAGTAAAAAGAACGGCCGGAACGCCAGACGCAGCAAAGGCGGGACTTTAAGGGCCTGACGTTTTTCCACAATCTGCATGAGGCTGCCTGCATGGTCTGTTTAAAGTAAGGTGGCAATATGCCTGATACGCCACAGCCAGCGCCTTGATCGCGGTCATGCGCCGACGGTTGGCACGCTGACTTCTCAGTTGCTCTTCGCGCTCAGGTACTGTGTCAGGCCGGGTTTGAGATTGCCCGGCTTGAGCAGCTCCTCGGTCAGCGCCAGCGCCTGCTTCACATCCCCCAGGGGCATCTGATTGGCCAGTCCCTGACGGTTCTGCGCGGCCCGGGTCTGGCCATTGCCGGCATACGCCACCGATACGTTATACAGCGCCATGGCCAGCACCTTGTCCTGCTTGACGCCCTGAGCATTCTGATAGAGCACACCCCCTTATTCAAATACCCGCAGGCCGGAAATAAAAACGGGGCGCTTGGCGCCCCGCATTGCCACGCCAAAGATGGTCAGTCCTTGCTCTTCATGGCGGCTTCGAGCATCTGAATGTCTTGCGGCGAGAGTTTCGGCCGGTCGATGTGGATCCGGGCCAACCCATGGCGGTCAGCGCTGGAAAGATACTAGCCAAGGAAATCCTTTATTTGAATCGCCTAAATATTTTAATTGCATGACAGCTTTTGATTGCGCAAGGCATCATCACAGCGCAATAACCTTCATGACGGACCCACCATGCACGACAACGATGACAACGAAGAAGCTTTCACCGAAGCCACACTGATCGAGGCCATCGAGAACCAGATCGAGGCGGACGATCCGCCGGCCGCCCGCGCGACCTGCAACAAGCTGACGCTGGTCGGTTATCCGCGCGACGAGATCCTGCAAATGATGGCCCTGGTGCTGGCCCATGAGATTGGCGCGATGCTGGCCGCCGATCGCCCGTTTGATCGCGACGGTTATGAACTGGCCTTGCGCCGGCTGCCGGAATTGCCGGATGAGCCCGGCGAAAAACCGGCGCAGGCTTTATAGTCAGTCTGTCCAACTCGTCAACAGCCATACCCGAGGCTCTCTGCTGTCGTGATTGCTAGCCGAATTCTCGCCATGACTGCTTCCTGTCTGCGCACCGCCGTTATGGGCGGCTGCCTGCTGGCAACCCAGGCACAGGCCGCGCCCTTGCTGATTGGCGCCGAAGACGACTGGTACCCCTATACCGCCCTCAAGGAGGGCCAGATCAAGGGCATGTCGGTGGACATCGTCAAGGCCGCCTTTGCGGCGACACAGACAGACATCCAGCTGGTGGCTTACCCCTATGCACGCTGCATGAAGATGGCCCTCGAAGGGTCGCTGGTTGCCTGCTTCAACACCGCCCCCGATGCGCGCATTGCCAGTGAATACCGGTTGCCGGCCAACGCCCTGTTCAGCGATGACATTCTGCTCTGGTCCACGGCCGATAAGCCCGCAGCACTGGCCTCGCTGGACGAGATCGCCGGCAAGCGCGTGGCGGTGACCATCGGCTATGAATATGGCAGCCGCTTCGATAACGACCGCCGTATTGAACGCGTGTCGGTGCGCAAGGACCTGATGGGTTTTCTGATGCTCGAACGCCAGCGCGTGGATTATGTGGTCGCCTATCGTGGCACGGCAGCCCAGCTGTTCATTGAGCATCCCGAGCTGGCAGGGAAGTTCGCAGCGGTGGCAACCGTGCACCAGCCGCAGTTATTCCTCAGCTTTTCACGCCATAACCCTGCAGCAGCAAAAGCCGTACAGACCTTCGAGCAGGGCATGCAAATCATCCACGGCAATGGTCGCTATCAGCAGATACTCGACCAATGGCAGCATAATTCTGCACAGTGACCAGAGCCTCGCTACACTGCAAGCTGACTGCAGGCAGATCAGCCGGCAGGCCTTCTGACAGACCGGAGTGCTTATGGCGTACACACCCGAATTGATAGCCGAACTGGAAATTCTCACCCTGTTCAACCTGGCCAACACCACCGAGGGCATCAAGGTTCACCACACCGCCACAGCCAGCGCGATTGCCGCCGCCCAGCGCTTGCATGACAAAGGACTGACCACCCAGCCAGACGGCGGCTATCTGACCAGCCTTGGCCTGGATGCTGCTGAACACGCACAGTCACTGCTGACGATCCTCACCCCGATCCCTGCCTGACATTGTCCACCGGCCCGGTCGCTTCAAGTTCCGGGCCGGGCGGCCGTTACCCGCAGCAATGAGACCACCACGGCACAGTTGCCTTCGTTTCCCGCCGCAGGACATGATTCAGCCATGACCCGCAGCCATGAGATTCGCCCGGATATCGACGACGGCATCGACCGCAAGGTGCTGACGCAGTTGCGCGGGCGCTTCCTCAAGGTCAACAGTGGGCGCCTTGAGCGCGCGATGCTCGCCTTGTCTACCCGCCAGCAACTGGTGTTGCGCCTGCTGCCGTTGCTGTTGCATGTGAATCACCCGTTATTGCCCGGCTATGTATCCGCCAGCACACCGGCAGGCCTCGCGCGCTTCGAACCGGATGAGACCCTGCTCGCCGAAGTGCAGCGCCTGACCCGCTCGTTCAGTTACAAACCGCGACGCAGCAATCCGAGCCTGCCACTGCACGGGTTGTTCCTGATGGGCAGTCTGGGCACGGTGGCCCAGGCCGAGCAAAGTGACATGGACCTGTGGCTGTGCCATGCGCCGAACCTGAGCACTGCTGAAATCAGCGAACTGCAGCGCAAGTGTTCGCTGATCGAAGCCTGGGCCGAAACCCAGGGTGCCGAAGTGCACTTTTTCCTGATCAATCCGCTGCGCTTTACCGTCGGCGACCGTGAAGCACAACTCACCTCGGACGACTGCGGCACCACCCAGCACTACCTGTTGCTGGATGAGTTCTACCGCACGGCGATCTGGCTGGCCGGGCGCACGCCGCTGTGGTGGCTGGTGCCGGCGTATGAAGAGCACCGCTACAGCGAGTACTGCAGGGTTCTGCTGGCCAAGCGTTTTGTTCGTGCCGACGAGGTGATCGACCTTGGGCATCTGGCCAGCATCCCGCCCAGCGAGTTTATTGGTGCCGGTATGTGGCAGCTGTTCAAGGGCATCGAATCGCCCTACAAATCGGTGCTCAAGCTGCTGCTCACCGAGGTCTATGCCAGCGAGCACCCGGCGGTTGAGTGCCTGTCGCTGCGTTTCAAGCGCTCGGTGTACGCCGACCAGCTGGAGCTGGACGAGCTCGATCCTTATATCGTGGTGTACCGCCGGCTGGAGGAATACCTCAGTGCGCGCGGTGAAAATGACCGGCTGGAACTGATCCGTCGCTGCCTGTATTTCAAGATCAACAAGAAACTCAGCCGCCCCCCGCGCGGCCGGGCGAAAAGCTGGCAGCGCCTGCTGTTCGAGCGCCTGACCCGCGACTGGGGTTGGGATGAACGTCAGCTGGCCACGCTGGACAGCCGCAGTCAGTGGAAAGTCCGCCAGGTCGGTAACGAGCGGCGCGCGCTGGTCAATGAACTGACCTTCAGTTATCGCTTTCTCTCCGAGTTTGCCCGCAACCTGCAAATCACCAGTTCCCTGAGCAGTCGTGATCTGGGGGTGCTTGGCCGGCGCCTGTATGCCGCCTTCGAGCGCAAGGCCGGCAAGGTCGAATTCATCAACCCGGGCATCGCCCCGGACCTGGCCGAAGACCGCCTGACGCTGGCCCAGCTGCCGGCACAAAATGATCGCGAAGAATGGCAGTGGGCGATCTATCAGGGCCATCTGAGCACTGCGGAGTGTGGCGATTTCGCCCCGCTCAAACGCAGCCGTGAGCTGATCGAGCTGCTGGCCTGGTGTCATCGCAACGGCGTGATTGATCCAGGTACGCGCCTGACCATTCACCCCGGTGACAGCGACCTGAACGATTTCGAGCTGAACAACCTGCTCGAAAGCCTGCGCCAGAGTTTCCCGCTGCCCCTGCCGCCGGCCAGTGAAATGGCCTTGCTGCGGGCCAGCGCACCAGCGGAAGTGCTGCTGCTGGTCAATGTCGGCATCGACCCGCTGAAGCAGCACAGCCAGAAAAACATTCACCTGACCAGCAAGCGCACCGACTCGCTGAATTACTCGGGTATCCGCGAGAATCTGGTACTGACGCTGGATCAGGTCTGCCTGAACAGCTGGAACGAACTGCTGGTCAGCCGCTGGCAGGGGCCGGGCGCACTGCTGGACTGCCTGAGTGATTACCTCAACAGCCTGCCCAGCGAAGGGCGCCGTTCACACTTGCGGGTCCGCTGCTTCTGCCGTAACCGCGCCAGCGCCATCGCCCAGCGGGTCGACGAACTGTTTCAGGACGCCATCAGCCGTCTGGTGCTGGCACCCGAATCGCGCTTTCTGCTGCAGGTCCAGGAGCACTACCACGTGCTGGAGCTGGTACCGCACGCCGTCAGCCATGCCGTGCTGGACAACCTGCCGGCGCTGGTCCGGCACCTGGGCAAGGAATACAGCAAGTTCAGCCCGCTGCATCTGGACCGCATGGCACTGGAGGGTGATGACCTGGCCCTGCTGCTGCCGCTGGGCCGTCCCGGCAGCATCCAGGTGTTTTACCGGCGCGACGGTCAGGAGGCCGAGGTCAGCATCCTCGATGAGCACAATGCCCTGTGGCGCCAGCGCCTGCCGTTCCGCGACGAACAATCGCTGCTGACGCCGCTGCAACGCTTTCTGCAATCGACGCTCTACCGGCGCAGCGCACAACTGGCACTGGACATGCCGCTGGCGGAAAGCCTGACGCAGATTCTCTACTACGAGGTGTTGCCGGCTTTTCCGGCAAAGGCCCGCTCACTGGAACGGCGGCCACTGCCGGCGGCGGCTACCAGCCATGCATTCTATGAGGTGCAGGCGATCATCGAGCCGGCCGAGCAGGGCCGCGAGCATGTCAGCCTGTTCTGTAATCACCGTGAATTTTCCGAACTGGATTACGGTAGCGATCTGTTCGCCAGCGTGGCCCGGCACATCCTCAGCCAGCGCCGGGTGCCAGAGCCCTATCCGTGCTACATCACCGACCTGGATCTGTCTGCCGTGCTGGCCGACGAGGAAACCCAGACCATTCATTACCTGCGCTACAAGCAGCAGCTTGAGCAATCGCTGAATCAGGCATTGCAGCAGGTTGCCAGCGAAGTGGCGGCTCAGGGCTGAGCCGGGCGCGCACCGAGTCTCCCGCGCGCCTCGGCACAAATGGCCAGCCGCCGCTCATCACTGGCGGCTGACCATTCGAGAATTTCGCTCAGGCGGCGCCCGCAGCCCAGGCAGATGTCCCGATCATCCAGACAACAATTGCGCACGCAAGGGGATGCCGGACGACCATCTGCTGTCGGCGCAGGCAGAGGGTGATCAGTCCAGCTCGAACTCAAGGTCAACCCCTCCCTGCTCCAGGCAGATACGCGCCAGCATTTCGCTCAGCAACTCCTCGGAGCTGTCGCAGAACCAGCGGCCGTGGCCTTCGTCATAATCGAAATGGAAACCCCCGGAACGGGCCGCCAGCCACAGCTGACGCAGCGGCTCCTGACGACTGAAGATCAGCTGTGTGCCGTTCTCGAAGCGCACGGTCAGCACGCCAGCGCTGTTTTCCAGATCGACATCCAGATCACTGTCATCGAACACGTCTTCGATCGACTGCTGTACGGCATCGACCAGATCGTGAAAACGCGCCTCACTCAAACTCATTGCAGGAACCTCAGTATTCGGGATGATTGCCGCGGAATCAGTCGACGACCGGGCAGAAAAATTCCGCTGATAATGCCGGACATCCGCTGCGCTGTCTCGCCATCTGCGCAAATCCGGGGGGCACAGCCACCGCTGGTCACGCGCGGCACGAAGCCCGTGCTGCCGGCAGCTTCGCGCATAGGCAAGCTGCCGGGTGGCCGGTATACTGCCGGTCATATTCGATTTCAGGGTTTTTCATCATGAAGCGCCTGCTGCTGACCTTCATTGCGCTTGCCGCACTCAGTGTTTCCCTCGCCGGTTGTGGCCAGAAAGGCCCGCTGTACCTGCCGGACGACGAGAAAGCCGTCAAAGAACGCGACAAAGACGTCTTTCTCTAAGGGGGTTACATGGAAGTTTTCTCCCGCCGCGACGGCCAGCTGTTCGCGGAAGGCGTTGCGTTGTCTGCTATTGCCGAACGCTTCGGCACGCCGACCTACGTCTATTCGCGCGCCCATATAGAGCAGCAATACCGCGCCTATGCCGACGCCCTGCAGGGTATCGAGCATCTGGTGTGTTTCGCCGTCAAAGCCAACTCGAACCTGGGTGTGCTGAACCTGCTGGCGCGTCTGGGCGCCGGGTTTGACATCGTTTCGCGCGGCGAACTGGAACGCGTGCTGGCCGCTGGCGGGCAGCCGGACAAGATCGTTTTCTCCGGCGTCGGCAAGACCCGCGAGGACATGCGCCGCGCGCTGCAAATTGGCGTGCACTGTTTCAATGTCGAATCCACCGACGAACTGGAACGCCTGCAGCTGATCGCCGCCGAGCTGAACGTCAGGGCGCCGGTCTCGCTGCGCGTCAACCCTGACGTGGATGCCGGCACTCATCCGTACATTTCCACCGGCCTGAAAGAAAACAAGTTCGGGATCGCGATTGCCGATGCGGAAGCGGTGTACGCGCGCGCCGCTGCCTTGCCGAACCTGCAGGTGCTGGGCGTCGACTGTCATATCGGCTCGCAGCTGACCACGCTGCCGCCGTTTCTCGATGCTCTGGATCGTCTGCTGGCACTGATCGACCGCCTGGCTGCACGGGGCATCCCCATTCGTCACCTGGATCTGGGCGGCGGTCTGGGCGTGCAGTACCGCGACGAACAGCCGCCGCTGGCCGGTGATTACATCGCCGCAGTGCGCGAGCGCCTGGGTGACCGCGGATTGACGCTGGTGTTCGAACCGGGCCGCTCGATCGTGGCCAACGCAGGCGTGCTGCTGACCCGGGTCGAGTACCTCAAGCACACCGAGCACAAGGACTTTGCCATCGTTGATGCGGCGATGAACGACCTGATTCGCCCGGCCCTGTATCAAGCCTGGATGGACGTGGTCGCGGTACAGCCGCGCGCGGCCGCTGCGCGGCCTTACGATATCGTCGGACCAATCTGCGAAACCGGCGACTTCCTCGCCAAAGGCCGCGAACTGGCGCTCGAAGAGGGTGACTTGCTGGCCGTTTGCTCTGCCGGCGCCTACGGCTTTGTCATGAGCTCAAACTACAACACCCGCGGCCGCGCCGCCGAAGTGCTGGTAGATGGCGAGCAGGCGTTTGAAGTGCGCCGCCGTGAGAGCGTGCAGGAACTGTTCGCCACCGAAAGCCTGCTGCCGCGCGACGCGCAAGGATAAAGCCATGTTATTGCGCTTTACCAAGATGCACGGCCTGGGTAACGACTTCATGGTCATCGACCTGGTCAGCCAGCAGGCGCACATCCAGCCCAAGCACGCCAAGCAATGGGGCGACCGGCATACCGGCATCGGCTTTGACCAACTGTTGCTGGTGGAAACGCCGCATAGTCCCGATGTGGATTTCCGCTACCGCATCTTCAACGCCGACGGCTCGGAAGTTGAACAGTGCGGCAACGGTGCACGCTGCTTTGCCCGCTTTGTGCTCGACAAGCGCCTGACGGTAAAGAAGCGCATCAAGGTCGAAACCCGCGGCGGCATCATCGAACTGGAAATGCGTCCCGACGGTCAGGTGACCGTCGATATGGGGCCGCCACGCCTGAACCCGGCCGCGATTCCGTTTGTGGCTGACGCCCAAGCCCTGAGCTACTCTGTGGACGTCGAAGGCCAGTGCATTGAATTGGCAGCAGTCTCCATGGGCAACCCGCATGCGGTTATCCGCGTAGACGACGCCGATTCGGCTCCTGTGCAGTCGCTGGGGCCGAAGATCGAGCAACACCCGCGTTTTCCACAGCGGGTGAACGTCGGTTTCCTGCAGATCCTCGACCGCCAGCACGGCAAATTGCGCGTATGGGAGCGCGGCGCGGGAGAAACCCAGGCTTGTGGAACCGGTGCCTGCGCGGCTGCAGTCGCGGCAATTGCTCAGGGCTGGATGGATTCACCGTTGCAGCTTGAGCTGCCTGGCGGCAAGCTATGCATTGAGTGGGCAGGCGCAGGCCAGCCGGTTATGATGACCGGGCCCGCAGTTCGCGTGTATGAAGGGCAGATTCGACTCTAATCGAGCATTGCTATGACCGAAGAACGCAAGGAATCAGTGCTGATTGACTCAGAGATGGTCGCAGGCTACCTGCGCCGTCACCCGGAGTTCTTCGTCGACCATGACGAACTGATTCCCGATCTGCGCATACCTCACTTGCCCGGCGAAGCCGTGTCACTGGTCGAGCGGCAGGTCAAACTGCTGCGTGAGCGCAACATTGAAATGCGCCATCGCCTGTCACAGCTGATGGATGTGGCACGCGACAATGATCGCCTGTTCGACAAGACGCGCCGGCTGGTCCTTGATCTGCTTGACGCAGTCAGCCTTGAAGAAATCGTCAGCGCTGTCGAAGACAGTCTGCGCCATGAGTTTCAGGTGCCCTTTGTCAGCCTGATCCTGCTCAGCGAAAACCCCACCGGGGTTGGCCGCTCGGCCAGTCTGGCCGAGGCGCACCAAGCCATCGGCGGCCTGCTGTCGGGCAGCAAAAGCGTGTGCGGCATACTGCGTCCACAAGAGCTGAACTTCCTGTTTGGCGAGGATGAGGGCCCGAAAGTGGGCTCGGCAGCGGTGGTCAGCCTCAATCACCAGGGCCTGCATGGCGTGCTGGCAATCGGCAGCGCCGATCCTTTGCACTACAAGAACTCGCTGGGCACCCTGTTCCTCGGCTATGTCGCAGAAGTGCTGGCCCGGGTGTTGCCACGCTTTGCCACGCCCCTGCGCTCCGTACGATAAACCCGCCTTCCGCCAGCGCAGGTACCTGTCAGCATGCAAAGCCCGCTTGACGCCTACCTTGCTCACTTGCGTAACGAACGCCAGCTGTCCGCCCATACCCTCGCCGCCTATCAGCGTGATTTACAGCGGGTACTGACGCTGTGCCTGAGCGACTCTATTGCCAGCTGGACGGAGCTGGACACGGCCCGTCTGCGGCGGATGGTGGCGCGCCTGCATCAGCAGGGACAGTCCGGCCGCAGCCTGGCCCGGTTGCTGTCAGCCGTGCGCGGCCTGTACCAGTATCTGCTGCGCGAAGGCCTGTGCCGGCATGATCCGGCCGACGGCCTGAGTCCGCCCAAAGGTGCACGCAAACTGCCGCGAGCACTGGACGCTGACCGCACCATGCAGTTGCTGGATGGCGGAGTGGAAAATGAATTCATTGCCAGACGCGATCAGGCCTTGCTCGAACTGTTTTATTCCTCAGGCTTGCGCCTTTCCGAGCTGGTCGGGCTGAACCTTGAAGAGCTGGATATGGCCGCCGGACTGGTGCGCGTTCTGGGAAAAGGCGGCAAAGCCCGCGAACTCCCGGTTGGCCGAAAGGCACTGACTGCGCTAAAGACCTGGCTGGAGTTGCGCCTGAGCGCCAAACCCGCCGACAGCGCGCTGTTCATCAGCCGTCAGGGCCGCCGCCTGAGCGCCAGAGCCGTGCAACTGCGGGTCGGTCAGGCTGGCGTACGCGAACTTGGTCAACACGTGCATCCACACATGCTCAGGCACAGTTTCGCCAGCCACATGCTGGAATCGTCGCAGGATTTGCGGGCGGTGCAGGAACTGCTCGGTCATGCCGACATTGCCACCACACAAATCTATACCCATCTGGATTTTCAGCACCTGGCCAAGGTCTACGACAGCGCCCACCCGCGCGCGCGCAGACAAACCAGCACGTCAGAAGATGCCATCCACACAACCTCCGGGAATGAAACGCCATGAGCATCGCGCTGGTCACCTTCGACCTGGATGACACCCTGTGGAACGTGGCGCCAGTGATGCACGGCGCCGAGGCGGCGCTACGCGAATGGCTGGGAACTCACGCACCCTTGCTCGGCCCGGTTCCGGTAGAGCACCTGTGGGCAATCCGCCGCCGGCTGCTGGAAGATGACCCCTCACTGCGCCATCGCCTCAGCGAATTGCGCCGACGCATCCTCGACCTTTCATTGCGCGAGGCCGGTTATGCCACGGCCGAGGCTCTGGAGCTTGCGGAACAAGGCTTTCAGGTATTTCTCCACGCCCGCCACCAGGTCGACCTGTTTCCCGAAGTCCACTCCACTCTGGAAGTGCTGGCCAATCAATACTGTCTGGGCGTGATCACCAACGGCAATGCCGATGTCCGCAGGCTTGGACTGGCTGATTATTTTCGCTTTGCGCTGTCCGCAGAAGAACTGGGCGTGGGCAAGCCGGATCCGCGACCGTTTGAACAGGCGCTGCGACTTTCCGGCGTCAGCGCCGGTCAGGCGGTGCATATTGGTGACCATCCGGGCGACGACATCGCCGGCGCCTTGTCCGCCGGCATGCGCGCCATCTGGTTCAATCCGCAAGGCAAGGCATGGGAAGGCGAGCGCCAGGCGCATGCCGAAATTCGCAATCTGGCAGAACTGCCGGACACCCTGAAACGTCTGGATAATTACGCCTGAAAAGCACAAACCCGTCTCATAGAACGGGTTTCTGCCGGGCGAGCCTCAGATAGGCCGACTGCCGTACTTGCTATCCGGCTTCTTGGGCGGATCAGCCACCACGTTCGGATCAATTTCCTGCACCTTGCCGCCACGCGCAAGAAACTCATCCATCGCCCTGGCCAGGGCATCGCGCTCAGCCTGCTTGGCTTCTACCGAAGGCAGCTCTTCTTCCTCGACTACGGCCTTGGCCTTACCTTTGCCGCTGGGGGCCGCTTCGGCACTGTCGCCATCGCCATCCGCATCATCGATATCACCGTCTTCCGCGGCGACATCTTCGCCATCGTCCTCGTCTGTGCCCTCGATGTCGTCTTGCTCGAGT
>DATMWH010000293.1:0-6763 GCA_035562615.1 Pseudomonas sp.
GCGATCTCCACCGGATCCCCGGCATCGCGGATATTCTCGAACTGTACGCCCTTGACCACCCGACCGTTATCGACGTCGAGGCAGGGGATGATTCTCTTGGCCAGAGCCATAAAGACACTCCGTAGGATGGGTTGAGCGCAGCGATACCCATCAATCTGGTGGCTGGTGGTTGGCGATGGGTAACGCCGCTGCGCGGCTAACCCATCCTACGGTTTAATCCTTGTAGCTATCGCAGAAAGCCTGAGCCTCGGCGACATCCAGCGTGCCTTCGTAGATGGCCCGGCCGGTGATGGCGCCGATAATGCCGGGCGCCCTGGCCGCCAGCAGGGTCTTGATGTCGCCCAGATTATGAATGCCGCCAGAGGCGATCACCGGAATCCGGGTGGCATTGGCCAGCGCGGCGGTAAAGCTCACGTTGCAGCCCTGCATCATGCCGTCTTTGGCGATGTCGGTATAAACAATGGCCGACACCCCGTCGGCTTCAAAGCGTTTGGCCAGATCAATCACCTGTACCGTGCTGATTTCCGCCCAGCCGTCAGTGGCGACGAAGCCGTCCTTGGCATCCAGACCAACAATGACCTTGCCCGGAAAGGCCTTGCAGGCCTCGGTGACGAATTCCGGCTGCTTGACCGCCTTGGTACCGATGATCACGTAGCTGACACCCGCCTTGATGTAGGCCTCGATGGTTTCCAGCGAACGAATGCCACCACCAATCTGGATCGGCAGATCCGGATAGCGTTTGGCAATCGCCGTAACGACTTCACCGTTGACCGGCTGACCCTCGAAGGCGCCATTCAGGTCGACCAGATGCAGCCGGCGACAACCGCCATCCACCCACTTGGCAGCCATGCTCACCGGGTCATCGGAAAACACCGTGGAGTCTTCCATACGGCCTTGGCGCAGACGCACACAGGCGCCGTCCTTGAGATCGATAGCGGGGATAATCAGCATTTCACGATTCCTCGAAGCAAGGCTCGGGGCCTGTGCCGGACTTCAATCAATCCCCTCTCCCATTCACGGGAGAGGGTTAGGGAGAGGGGAAGGCGGGCCGCAGCCCTCTCCCCCGGCCCCTCTCCCGCAAGCGGGCGAGGGGAGTTAATTACCAGCTACCATTCCAACCGGCGAAGTTCTGCAGCAGCTGCAGGCCATGGGTATGGCTCTTTTCCGGGTGAAACTGCACGGCAAAGCGCGAACCTTCGGCCAGCGCTGCAGCGAAATCCTTGCCGTAATGCCCACGGCCGGCTACCTGCGCCGGGTTGCCGGCCTCGATGTAGTAGCTGTGCACGAAGTAAAAGCGCGCGCGGTCCGGGATGTCGTGCCACAGCGGGTGATCGACCACCTGCTCTACCTCGTTCCAGCCCATGTGCGGCACCTTCAGGTGCGCGCCGTCTTCGTAGAGATCCTTGCCGAAGAAGCGCACCTGACCGGGGAACAGGCCGATGCAGTCAACCCCATCGTTCTCTTCGCTGCGCTCCATCAGCGCCTGCATGCCCACGCAGATGCCGAGAAAGGGCCGGTCGGCGCTGACTTCGCGCACCAGACTGTCGAAGCCCAGGCGCCTGATCTCGGCCATGCAGTCGCGGATCGCCCCCACGCCGGGAAACACCACGCGGTCCGCTTCACGGATGACCTTGGCATCGCTGGTCACCAGCACCTTGCCGGCGCCCACGTGCTCCAGTGCCTTGGCCACCGAGTGCAGGTTGCCCATGCCGTAATCAATTACCGCTACCGTTTGCATCGCAACCCCTACAGGCAGCCTTTGGTGGAAGGCATCTGCCCGGCCATGCGCGGATCCAGCTCGATTGCCATGCGCAGGGCGCGGCCGAAGGCCTTGAATACCGTCTCGATCTGGTGGTGACTGTTGTGGCCACGCAGGTTGTCGATGTGCAGGGTCACCAGTGCATGGTTGACGAAGCCCTGGAAGAACTCCTGAAACAGGTCCACATCAAAGCCGCCCACGCTGGCGCGGGTGTAGGGCACATGCATCTGCAGGCCCGGACGACCGGAGAAGTCGATCACCACACGCGACAGCGCCTCGTCCAGCGGCACATAAGAATGGCCGTAACGGGTCATGCCCTTCTTGTCGCCGATGGCCTTGGCAAATGCCTGACCAAGGGTGATACCGACATCTTCCACGGTGTGGTGATCGTCGATGTGCAGGTCGCCCTTGCACTGGATATCCAGGTCGATCAGGCCATGGCGGGCGATCTGGTCGAGCATGTGCTCAAGAAACGGCACGCCAATATCAAACTTGGCTTTGCCGGTACCATCCAGGTTGATCGAGACCTTGATCTGCGTCTCCAGGGTATTGCGCTCGACGAATGCCGTACGTTCGGCCATCACCAGCTCCAGAAATTGCCCGCGGGAAAGGCGTGCATTATAGGCGTGCGGCACGTCATGCGGCTACCGGCGCGGCAAGCCAGAAGCAGTTCGCGCCGGATAAAACGCAGCGCAATCGCGGCTGCAAAGGCCAGAATGAGTGCGCTAACCTGCGCTTTCCCAACCGCAACGGCCAGAGTGAAGACCTCTTGGAGCGCATCGACCTACTGATTATCGGCGCCGGCGCACTCGGGCTGGCGCTTGCCGCCCGCCTTGCCGGGCCCGGGCGCAGCGTGCTGATTGCCGAACAGGCTGGCCTGACCGGCAGCCACGCATCGAGCCGCAACTCGGAGGTCATCCACGCCGGCATTTACTACCCGCCCGATTCGCTGAAGGCCAGGCTTTGTCTGGAAGGCAACCAGCGCCTGTTCGCTTGGTGCGAGCAATACCATGTGCCTTACCGGCGCATCGGCAAACTGCTGGTCGCGGTCAATCCGGGCGAACAAGCGCAGCTTGAGAAGCTTCATGCCAATGCCCGTGATTGCGGCGTGCACCATTTGCAGACACTCGACGCGCGCCAGCTGCAGCGTCTCGAACCCGCTCTGCACGCCAGCGCTGGCTTGCTCTCGCCGGACACCGGCATCCTCGACAGCCATACGTACCTGCAATCCCTGCTGGCCTGTGCCGAGCAGCGTGGCGCGCAACTGGTGCTGCATTCGCGGGTTGATCGGTTGTTACGCACTGCCAACGGCTGGCGGGCCGAAGGCATCAGTCAGGGTGAACCTTTCGCGCTGGACGCGGCGCTGGTGATCAATGCCGCCGGCGCCTTTGCCCAGACGCTGGCCGGCGCCACGGAAGGACTGGCCGACGTGCATGTACCGCACCTGCATCTGTGCCAGGGCCGCTATTTCAGTTACAGCGGGGGCTCGCCATTCAGTCGCCTGATCTATCCGCTGCCTGAAGCCAACAGCGCCGGTCTGGGCATCCACGCCACCCTCGATCTCGCCGGGCAACTGCGCTTTGGTCCGGATGTGCAGTATGTCGACGCCATCGATTACCGGGTCGACGAGCGGCTGCGCGGCGCTTTTGCCGACGCCATCCGGCGCTACCTCCCGGGCGTGCAGGCGCATCGCCTGCAGCCTGCCTACTGCGGCGTGCGCGCCAAGCTCAGCGGCCCGGGGGAACCGCCGGCCGACTTTGTCATCCAAGACAGCAGCACTCACGGCCTGGCCGGGCTGATCAACCTGTTCGGCATCGAATCGCCGGGGCTGACTGCCAGCCTGGCCATTGCCGAGCACATCGCAGACCGGCTGTAGGCGAGCCTCTGCAGGGCGGTATACTCGGGCGCGCTCCAACTGATCAACTTACAAGGAAGCATGCATGAAATCGCTCGGCAGGTTGTTTGGCCTTGTCCTTCTGGGACTGCTGTTGCTGGTGGTGGCTCTGGGCTTTGCGCTCACGCACCTGTTCGACCCGAATGATTACAAGGACGAGATCCGCCAGCTGGCGCGCGACAAGGCCAACCTCGAACTGACCCTCAACGGGCAGATCGGCTGGAGCCTGTTCCCCTGGCTGGGCATCGAGCTGCACGAAGCCACACTGGCCAGCGCCACCACACCGCAACAACCCTTTGCCGATCTGCAGATGCTCGGGCTCTCGGTACGCGTATTGCCGCTGCTGCGCAAGGAAGTGCAGATGAGCGACATCCGCATCGAAGGCCTCAACCTCAACCTGCAGCGCGACCAGCAAGGTCGTGGCAACTGGGAAGGCATTGGCAGGCGCGCCGCCCCCCACAGCAACACAGCACCCACGACTGGCACCTCCGCTGACGCGCCGTCCGGCGCCGCAACACGCCAACCCGTGGCGATCGACATCGACAGCCTGCGCATCAGCAACGCACGGATCGATTTCAGTGATGCGCGCAACGGCCGGCAATACACGCTGGACAACCTGCAACTGCAGACGGGCGCCATCCGCGAAGCCAGTTCGATTCCCTTCAAGCTGAGCACCTTCCTGAGCACCAGCCAGCCGGTTTTGCGCGCACGCGCCGACCTCAGCGCCAGCCTGCGCTTTGATCGTCAGCTGCAACGCTATCAACTGGAAGACGCCCAACTGGCCGGTGAAGTGAGCGGCGAGCCGCTGCGCGGCAAAACCCTGACCTTTGCCACCCAGGGCCAGTTGTTGCTCGATCAGACCGCAGGCATCGCCGAATGGAACAGCCTGAAGCTCTCCGCCAACCAGCTGCGCGCGCTGGGGGAAATCAAACTCTATGATCTGGAGAAAGCCCCCAGAATCAGCGGCGGCCTCTCGATTGCCGAACTCAACCTGCGCGAATTTCTCGACGGCGTGGGTATCGCATTGCCCGCCATGGCTGACCCGACCACGCTCAACCGTGCGGAACTGGTTGCCCGCCTCAGCGGCTCATCCTCCAGCATGGCGCTGGAGGATCTGAAACTGAAACTGGATGACAGCAGCTTCAACGGGCGGCTGGAAGTGGCAGATTTCGGCCGTCAGGCCATACGCGCACAACTCAAGATCGATCAGCTGGATCTGGACCGCTACCTGCCTCCCCGCACGCCGGACAACAGCAGCGCGCGCGACAATGAAGTCAAGGCAACGATCGCCAGCGCAGGTACGGAGGGCAGCACCAGCTTGCCGGAAAAACCCACCCAGCAAGCCTGGAGCGAAACCGCACTGTTCCCGCTGGAGCGCCTGCGCCAGCTTGATCTGCAGGCCAATCTGGGAGCCGCCCGACTCACCCTGAACAAGCTGGCGCTGGAAAACGCCAGTCTGCAGATGAGCAGCAAGGATGGTCTGATCGATATCAGCGATCTGCGCGGAGAACTGCTGACCGGCAGTTTTACCGGCAAGGCCCAACTGGACGCCCGTACCGACCTGCCCGGCCTCAACACCCAGCTGAAGCTGAGCAACATGCCGATCGAGCAACTGCTGAACAAAGAAGGGAAAAAATCACCGATCAAAGGTCAGCTGGATCTCGACACACAACTGCAGACCAGCGGTAACAGCGAAAAAGCCCTGATCGACAGCCTCAACGGCACCGCCAGCTTCCAGCTCAACGATGGCGTCCTGCTGGATGCCAATCTGGAACAACAACTGTGCAAAGGCATCGCCACCCTTAACCAGAAAACCCTCAGTAGCGAGCCTCGCAGCAAGGACACGCCTTTCGAGCAGCTTCACGGCAACATCATCATCACCCAAGGCGTGGCCAGCAATCCGGACCTCCAGGCGCGCATTCCGGGGCTGACCGTCAACGGCAATGGTGACCTTGACCTGCGCGTACTGGGCCTGGATTACCGGCTGGGGATCATCATCGAAGGCGACAAGAGCGCCATGCCCGATCCGGCGTGCAAGGTCAGCAAGCAGTTTGTCGGTATCGAATGGCCGCTGCGCTGTCGCGGCCCGCTGGAACTCGGCGCACGGGCCTGCCGGCTGGATCAGGAAGGGCTGAGCAAAGTGGCCGGCAAGATTGTCGGCGAGAAGCTCAGCGACAAGATCGAGGAAAAACTCGGCGACAAAGTCAGCCCCGAACTCAAGGATGCACTCAAGGGCCTGTTCAACCAATGACCCCCGAGCAGTTCTCGCAGGCCGTGCTCGACTGGTATGACCGGTACGGCCGCAAAGACCTGCCCTGGCAGCAGGACATCAACCCTTACCGGGTGTGGGTCTCGGAGATCATGCTGCAGCAGACCCAGGTCAGCACCGTACTCGAGTACTTTCCCCGCTTCATGACAGCACTGCCAACACTGGAGTCGCTGGCCAGCGCCAGCGAAGATGAAGTGCTGCACCTGTGGACCGGACTGGGCTATTACAGTCGCGCACGCAATCTGCACAAAACCGCAAAACGCCTGGTGGCCGAGCAGGGCGGCGCGTTTCCGCAGGACATCGATCAGCTGACGCAGCTGCCCGGGATCGGGCGCTCCACCGCCGGCGCCATCGCCGCACTGAGCATGGGCCTGCGGGCGCCGATCCTGGACGGCAACGTCAAGCGGGTACTGGCGCGCTATCTGGCCTGCGATGGCTATCCCGGCGAGCCAAAGATCGCTGCCCAATTATGGGCCGCCGCTGAACGCTTCACCCCCACCCGCCGAGTCAATCATTACACCCAGGCGATGATGGACCTGGGCGCCACCCTGTGCACACGCAGCAAACCGGAATGCCCGCGCTGCCCACTGCAGAACGGCTGCCAGGCGCACCGGCAAGGCCGTCAGGCCGAGCTGCCGGCAAGCAAGCCGCGCAAGAGCCTGCCGCAGAAATCCACCCTGATGCCTGTACTGGTGGATTACGGGCATGCCGTACTGCTCTACCGTCGGCCCTCCAGCGGACTCTGGGGCGGTCTCTGGAGTCTGCCCGAACTGAATAGCGCAGATGAACTGGACGGATTGCTTTCACGGCATTCACTGACCGCCTCAGCCAGCCAGCCAAT
>DATMWH010000294.1:0-4388 GCA_035562615.1 Pseudomonas sp.
CTCTTCTTCTGCCGACGCAGGTTGAAGAACAGCTTGCGCTGCGCCTTGGTGGTAGCGACCTTGACGATGCGCCAGTTGCGCAGGATGAACTCGTGGATTTCCGCCTTGATCCAGTGCACGGCAAACGACACCAGACGCACACCCATTTCCGGATTGAAGCGCTTGACCGCCTTCATCAGGCCGACGTTGCCTTCCTGAATCAGGTCAGCCTGAGCCAGGCCATAACCGGAATAGCTGCGGGCGATATGCACCACAAAACGCAGGTGCGCCAAGACCATCTGCCGGGCTGCTTCCAGATCTTGCTGGTAGAACAGTTTTCCGGCCAACTCGCGCTCCTGCTCGACGCTCAACAGCGGGATGCTGTTGACCGCATGCACGTAGGACTCCAGGTTGGCACCCGGGACCAGGGCATAAGCAGGTTGCAATGAAGTAGACATGCGAATCCTCCGACTCACGAAACGGGCTGCAGTTTAGCACTGCCAGATCGGACATGGTACTGCCCGAAAAGTTCCCTTACAGATCATATAAATCAATTAAATCAGCAAGTTACTATCTTGGCGACAATTCATTCAGATGCCGCGCAACGGCCAGCCAGGCACCGATGTAGCCCAGCAGCAGTGCCGCCAGCAACAAGGACAGGCCATCCGACAAAGGCACCCCGAGCAGCGCAAAATCACTGCCATACAGCCCGGCCAGACGCACCACGGCAGCGTTGAGCCAGTCCAGCCCGAAAGCCAGCAACCCCCAGGCCAGCAACCCGGCCCCTGCACCATAGAGCGCGCCCATATAGAGAAATGGCCGGCGCACATAGCTGTCGGTGCCGCCCACCAGCTTGATCACTTCAATTTCGTTGCGGCGATTCTCGATATGCAGGCGAATGGTGTTGCCGATGACCAGCAGCAGCGCCGCCACCAGCAACAGGCTGAGCCCGAAGACGAAACGATCACCCAGGCGCAGGATCGCCGTGAGACGCTCTACCCAGACCATGTCCAGTTGCGCCTGCTCCACTTTGGGCAGCTCCGCCAGTTGATTGCGCAACGCCTCCAGCGCGGATTTTTCGACCTTCTGCGGGGTCACCAGAATCACCCCCGGCAAGGGGTTTTCCGGCAATTCCTTGAGGGCTTCGCCCAGACCGGAACCCTGCTGAAACTCTTCCAGCGCCTGCTCACGGCTGATCCACTCGGCCTGCGCCACGCTGGGCAGAATCGCCACTTCGTCGCGCAGCTTTTCACCCTGCGCATCGCTGACGTCCATTTTCAGGAACACCGAAATCTGCGCGGCCTGCTGCCAGGAGCCGCCCAGGCGTTCGACATTGCCCAGCAGCAACGACAGCCCCATCGGCAGACTGAGCGCCACCGCCATCACCAGACAGGTAAAGAAGCTGCCAACCGGCTGCTTGGCCAGTCGCAGCAGGCTGTCGATCAGGCTGGCGCGATGGCTTTCCAGCCAGGCGCGCAGATGCCGGCGGAAATCCGATTCGACTTTCTTGGCCACTTTGCTGCCGGCCGGCGCGGCGCCAACCCGTTCTGCAGCTTTTGGATTGCTCTTGGCGCTCATCAGTTGGCCTCCCCGTCACCAATCAGGCGACCACGCTGCAAGGTCAGCATGCGATGGCGCATACGGGCAATCAGCGCCAGATCGTGACTGGCAATCAGCACCGTGGTGCCGAGGCGGTTGATGTCCTCAAACACGCCCATGATTTCTGCCGCCAGGCGCGGGTCGAGGTTACCGGTCGGTTCGTCCGCCAGCAGCAAAGCCGGCCGGTGCACCACGGCGCGGGCGATTCCGACGCGTTGCTGCTGACCGGTGGAGAGGTCTCCGGGAAACTGCGCGGCCTTGTCGCCCAGACTCACGCGCTCCAGCGCAACGCCGACGCGATCCGCTATTTCCTGCTTCTCCAGACCGAGAATCTGCAGCGGCAGCGCCACATTGGCGAACACACTGCGATCAAACAGCAATTGGTGGTTCTGGAACACCACACCGATCTGCCGGCGCAGATAGGGAATCTGCGCATTGGTGATGGTCGACAGGTCCTGACCGGCCAACAACAGCTTGCCGTTGGTGGGCCGTTCCATCGCCAGCAGCAGGCGCAACAGCGTACTTTTACCCGCCCCGGAGTGACCGGTGACAAACAGAAACTCGCCACGGCGGACCTTGAAGCTCAACTCATGCAAGCCCACATGGCCGTTGGGGTAACGCTTGGCGACCTGTTCGAATCGAATCATCTGCGCTCTCGTTCCGCAAAAAGGGCTTTGACGAAGTCATGCGCAGCAAAGGTGCGCAAATCATCGATACCTTCACCGACACCGATGTAACGAATGGGCAAGGAAAACTGCTTGGCCAGCGCAAAGATCACGCCACCCTTGGCGGTGCCATCCAGTTTGGTCAGGGCCAGCCCGGTCAATTCGACCGCCTGATTGAACTGCCGCGTCTGGTTGATGGCGTTCTGCCCGGTACCGGCATCCAGCACCAGCAGCACTTCATGGGGCGCAGCCTGATCCAGCTTGCCGATCACCCGGCGAACCTTTTTCAGCTCTTCCATGAGGTTGTCTTTGGTGTGCAGACGGCCCGCAGTATCGGCGATCAGCACATCGATGCCGCGGGCCTTGGCCGCCTGCACCGCATCAAAGATCACCGAAGCAGAGTCGGCGCCGGTGTGCTGGGCGATCACCGGGATCTGGTTACGCTCGCCCCACACCTGCAATTGCTCGACCGCCGCGGCGCGGAAGGTATCGCCGGCCGCCAGCATGACCTTCTTGCCTTCGAGCTGGAGTTTCTTCGCCAGCTTGCCAATGGTGGTGGTCTTGCCCGCACCGTTGACCCCCACCACCAGGATGACATAGGGCTGGATGGCTTTATCAATCTGCAGCGGTTGCTCTACCGGCTTGAGCAGTAATTCAA
This sequence comes from Pseudomonas sp., assembly GCA_035562615.1. GTDB lineage: Bacteria > Pseudomonadota > Gammaproteobacteria > Pseudomonadales > Pseudomonadaceae > Aquipseudomonas. Next base: position 2,902 of record DATMWH010000294.1, read on the forward strand.
GCTCTTCCTGCAGGGCCTTGTATAACGCGCCACTGTCCGACAACTCCTTGCGCGCCACCCGACGGGTCAGGCTCTGCACGATCAGCGTAGTAGCCTCGACCCCCACATCGGCAGTCAGCAGACGGGTTTCCAGCTCGTCGAGCAGATCATCGTCAATGGCTTTCTTGCCCAAAAACAGCGCAGCCAGACCTTCGCCAAGACTCGCGCTGGTCTTCGACAAGCCTTGCTTGAGGCGCAGGAAAAAGCCTTCAGCACTGTCCCCCTCAGGTTGCAGCACCGGCACCGGTGGCTCTACGGGCGCTAGCGGCTCGGGGTTGGCAGGTTGTGGTGCGTGACTGACCGTGGCGCCGGCATTGATGCGAAAGCGCGAATAGCTTGGCGTCGGCGGACTGGGCTCTGCCGCAGCCGCAGCGGGAGCTGCAATAGGAGCAACAACCTCCGCTGGACTGGCAGGCACGGCAGATTCGACAGCCACAGGCGCAACAGGGACGACCGGTTCCTGAGCTGCGGGCACCTCCTGAGGGGCAGGGTTCGGCTGCTGCGTCGCCTCGACAGGCGCAGCAACCGGCGCAACCGGCGTTACAGTGGCAGGTTCGGGAGCGGGCGAGGGCTCGACAGCTTGCGCTGTGTCAGGCTGAACAGCGGAAGCAGGCTTGCGCATCCAGCCAAACAGGCCCTTCTTCTGACTTACCTCAGCCGCCGGAGCAGCGGCAGGCGGGCTGACCGGCTCAGCGGCTGGGGGCTGGGGGTTTTTCTTGTCGTCACTGGAACCAAACATGGGCGGCAGCTATCTCATGCAAGCGCCACGCTAGCCGGATACCGCTAGTCATGGCCGCCGGGAAAACGGATGCGTATCCTAGCATCTCCACGCTCAGCGGCGGTACGTCCGCCGCAGCGCTCTGAAAGGTTCCAAGACGAATGAAATTCATCTCATTGCCGGCCCTGAGCCTGCTGCTTTTTGCCCTGCTCGCCCCGCTGACCGCCAGCTCTGCGGGCCCGCAGACCACCCATGAGTTCACGCTGGATAACGGCCTGAAGGTCATTGTGCGTGAAGACCGTCGTGCGCCGCTGGTCGTCTCGCAGCTCTGGTACAAGGTCGGTTCGAGTTACGAAACACCCGGCCAGACCGGCCTGTCACACGCGCTGGAACACATGATGTTCAAGGGCAGCGAAAAACTCGCGCCCGGCGAAGCCTCGCGCATCCTGCGCGAGCTGGGCGCGGAGGAAAACGCCTTCACCAGCGATGACTACACCGCCTATTACCAGGTGCTGGCGCGCGACCGTCTGGGCGTGGCCTTTGAACTCGAAGCCGATCGCCTGGCCAGCCTGAAGTTGCCCGCCGAGGAGTTCAAGCGCGAAATCGAAGTGATCAAGGAAGAGCGCCGCCAGCGCACCGATGACAAGCCTTCCGCGCTGGCCTATGAGCGTTTCAAGGCCATGGCTTACCCCGCCAGCGGCTATCACAACCCGACCATCGGCTGGATGGC
>DATMWH010000295.1:0-15875 GCA_035562615.1 Pseudomonas sp.
TGCTGGCGTGATTGGTCAGCTTTCTGCCCTGCAGATGGCAACAACAGGACTGCAAATCAAGCTTCTTGAAGCCACTCAGGCGGGGAACGAATCCTCCTGGGCTGGCGGCGGTATCATTTCTCCGCTGTATCCCTGGCGCTACAGCCCTGCAGTGACGGCGTTGGCGCACTGGTCGCAGGATTTCTATCCGCGGCTGGCGGCGCGGTTGTTGGCTCAGACTGGCGTGGATCCTGAGGTGCATGCCACCGGGTTGTATTGGCTGGATCTGGAAGATGAGAACGTGGCGCTGGAGTGGGCCCGCATGCAGGGCTACCCGCTTGCGCCGGTTGAGATGACTCAGGTTCGTGCCGCTGTCCCGGCGCTGGGTGAGGGGTTTTCCCGTGCGTTGCATCTGCCTGATCTGGCCAATGTACGTAACCCCCGACTGGTCAAGGCGCTGCGGGAGGCGTTGCTGCAATTGCCGAATGTCCAACTTGAGGAGAATTGCCCAGTTACGGGGTTCATCGTTGAGGGCGGGCGTGTTTGCGGCGTGCATACCCCCCGCGGAGAGATGCGGGCGGAGCAGGTGGTGGTGGCTGCTGGTGCCTGGAGTGGCGATCTGCTGCAGCGGCTGGGGATTGAGCTGCCAGTGCAGCCGGTCAAGGGGCAGATGATTCTCTATAAGTGTGCGGAGGATTTTCTGCCAGCGATGGTTCTGGGTAATGGTCGCTATGCGATTCCGCGGCGCGATGGTCATGTGCTGGTGGGTAGCACGCTGGAGCATTGCGGGTTTGACAAGACGCCAACGCAGGATGCGTTGGCCAGTCTGAAGGCCTCGGCAGAGGAGTTATTGCCAGCTTTGGCTGAGGCAGAAGTGGTCGGTCACTGGGCCGGATTGCGTCCGGGGGCGCCGGAAGGGCTGCCCTTCATTGGCGAAGTGCCCGGTTACAAGGGGCTGTGGCTGAATTGTGGGCATTACCGTAACGGTCTGGTGCTGGCGCCGGCGTCCTGCGAGTTGTTGAAGAGTTTGCTGTTGGGCGAGGCGCCGATTGTTGATCCCTCACCTTATGCGCCAGAAGGCAGGCTTGCTGTGCGCTAGCTTAAAGTGTGATGGGTATCGCTGCGCTCGACCCATCCTACGGATTACCGGTTGGATTGCGCTCTCAATCGATACCGAGCTTCTTCAGTCGGTAGCGCATCGAGCGGAAGCTCAGGCCCAGGCGTTCAGCCGCCGCCGTGCGGTTCCAGCGGGTTTCTTCCAGCGCTTGCATGATCAGTTTGCGCTCGATGCTTTCGAGGTAGTCTTCGAGGTTGTCGATTTGCGCCAGGGATGTTTCACCGTTTTCCTTGTTGCCTGTGGCGTCAGTCAGGCGAAGGTCTTCGGCCTTGATCTGGTTGTCTTCGCACAGGGTATAAGCACGCTCCAGCATGTTTTCCAGTTCGCGCACATTGCCCGGGAAGCGGTAGCACTTGAGTTTGTCCAGCGCTTCGCCGGTCAGCGTGGCATTGCCGAGTCCCGTGCTTTCACAGAGGCGCTTGAGCATGGTGTCGGTCAGCAGCGAGATATCTTCACGACGCTCGCGCAGCGGGGGAACACGCAGCTCGATGACATTGAGTCGATAGAACAAGTCCTGCCGGAAGTTGCCGGCAGCGACCTCTGCCGCCAGATCCTTGTGTGTGGCGCAGAGAATACGGACATCGACGACAATTTCCTGTTGGCTGCCCACTGCACGCACGGCTTTTTCCTGAATGGCGCGCAGCAGCTTGACCTGCATGGCCAGTGGCAGGTCGGCGACTTCGTCGAGGAACAGGGTACCGCCGTTGGCGGCCTGGAACAGGCCCTGCTTGTCTTCTCCTGCGCCGGTAAAGCTGCCTTTCTTGTGGCCGAAGAATTCGCTCTCCATCAGTTCTGTCGGAATCGCACCGCAGTTGACGGGGACGAATGGTCGCTCGTTGCGTGGGCCTTGCTCGTGCATCAGGCGGGCGACCAGTTCCTTGCCACTGCCTGACTCGCCACTGATATAGACCGGCGCCTGACTGCGCGCGAGCTTGATGATTTGTTTGCGCAGGCTTTGCATGGGCGGTGAATTGCCCAGTAGTCGGTTATCGACCGGTGTGCTGAGGCTCTCACTGCCCGGCATGCGCAGGGCGGTGGCGACCAGTTCGCGCAGGCGCGGCAGATCAAGGGGCTTGGTCAGAAAGTCGAATGCGCCGGCTTTCAGGGCATTGATCGCGGTATCCAGGCTGCCATAGGCGGTGATCATGGCCACAGGCGTTTGCGGGTGGCGTTGCTGGATGTGCTGGACCAGCTCCAGGCCTGTGCCGTCAGGCAGGCGCATATCCGTCAGGCACAAGTCGAAGGACTCTTTGGCCAGCCAGTCGTGTGCTTCCTTGACGTTGCGTGCGCTGCGGGTATCCAGTTTCAGGCGGCCGAGGGTAATTTCCAGCAGCTCGCGGATATCCGGTTCATCGTCGACGATCAGGGCTTTCTGCCGGGTAGTCATGTTCAGCTCATTTTGCGCGGATGGGCGAAGGTGATGCGGAAGCAGCTGCCGCCGTGTTCGCTGGGTTTGAAATCGAGTCTTGCCTGATTACTTTCGCAGAGTTCCCGCGAGATGTAGAGCCCCAGGCCGGTGCCCTTGGCCTCGGTGGTGTAGAACGGCTCGAAGATCTTGTCCAGACGCTCCGGGGCTATGCCGGGGCCGTCATCATGCACTTCCAGAACCGGTAGTTCGCTTTCGCTGTCAATAAACAGTTTGATCCACAGCTGTGCATCGCTCTTCTTCTGCAGGCTGTAGCGCAGGCCGTTCTGCACCAGATTGGTCAGGACCTGATGCAGTTGGTCCGGGTCAATACGCGAATGCAGCCCGGGCTCGTCCACGAGCAGATGAATGGTCTGATTGGGCGAGGCGCTGTTGCGAAAGTCGCGGACATAGTTCTGCAGCCATTGGCTCAGATCCAGTAGTTTCGGTTCTGCCGGGCGCCTTCTGGAGAGTTGCAGCACGTTTTCGATCACCAGGTTCATTCTTCTGGACTGGTCCTGGATGATTTGGGTCAGGCGCAGATCAGCCGCGGTGAGGTCTTCGGATTCCATGAGAAGCTGGGCCGCATGGCTGATGGCGCCCAGTGGGTTGCGTATTTCGTGGGCGATGCCGGCAGTCAGGCGGCCCAGCGAGGCCAGTTTGAGTTGCTGGGCCTGCTGGGCAATCTGCGAAATATCATCGAGAAACACCAGGGTGTGTTGCTGGTTGCCGTAGGGCAAGTCGACGAAGCTGGGTTGCAGGGCGGGGCCGCCCGGTGCGGCATGCAGGCTTTGCGGCAGCAATGTCGGGTTCTGTTGCCATTGGCGCAGTCGCTGGTGCAGTTCGGGCAGCCAGCTGGACAGTTTGCTGCCGGGGCTGCCCTCTGATCCAAGCAGTTGCCCGGCACTCGGGTTGCTCAGCAATAAGCGCTGCTGCGGGTCAAGCAGCAGAATGCCGGTGCGCATGCGCTGCAGGATGCGCGTATTGAGTGCCTCAAGATTGGCGACATCGGTTGCGCGTTGTGCGGCGATCGACTCGGTCTGTTGCAGGCGACTGGTCAGGCTTTGTACGAACAGGGCGATGGCAAAACTCAGCACGCCCAGCAAACCGGCCTGCAGGTATTGATTACTGGCCGCCGCTTGACTGAGGCTCAGGTAGAACGTGAGGTAGATAAGCCCCATGGTGGCGACGGCGGCAATCAGCAGTCCGATGCGCCCGCGCAGCAATATGTTGGCGATGGCCACCGAGACAATCAGCAGATTGCCGATACCGCTGGAGATACCACCGCCGGCATAAAACAGCCAGGACAGCAGCAGGATATCGAGCATGGCCATGCTGAAAACCGGCAGCAGGCGACGCGGTCTTCTCAGTGCAACGGCAAACAGCAGGCTATTGGCAAAGTAGGTCCAGCTGGCATAGCGGAACAGGCTGGGGTGGGGCAGGTTGAGCAGTTCCTGATCCATGTTGCTCAGGCTCAGCGCCACCAGAACCGCGCCAATCATCAGGCGGTAAACGTGGGACAGCCTGAGTATCCGGCGGCCCTGCTCGCCGCTTAAAGCCAGTGCTTCACTGATCAAGCTGGCGTGGTCCCTTGTTCCGATGGTCGGTGCTGCAATACCACTGGCCTTCGAACTCCAGCGCTTCAGCTTGCGGAACATGCAGGTCGCAGTGCGCGCAGCGCAACATTGGGTGCGGCTGCTCCGGACGAGCCTGGTTGATCACGGGCGGATTTTTTATGCGTCGCCACAACCATACAGCGATGGCAATCAAGGCGATCCAGAATAACAAGCGAACCATCAGCGCGAGCCTTTTGTACGGGATAAGGTCGCAGTGTAGCCAAGCTCAATGGCGCAGCACAGCGTTGAGCGGGTGACGTTGTTCAAGCGCCTGTTGTTGCGGGACAATGCCTGCATGGGATGCAGCCTTGATCAGGACTGCAAACGTTATTCATGGAGAGTGACATGAGCCAAATTTTGCGGGTTGTAATGGCCCAGCTGAACCTGCGGGTCGGCGATGTGCATGGCAACGTCGAGCGAGTCATCGAAGCGGCAGCCAATGCGCGTGACCAGTTCAAGGCGGATCTGATTGTCTTTCCCGAGCTGACATTGTGCGGCTATCCGCCCGAGGATCTGCTGCTGCGCTCGAGCATGCAGCGCCGCATCGAGCAGGCATTGCAGCGTCTGCGCGACGAGGTGCGTGGCATTTATATGGTTGTCGGTTATCCGTGGCTGGAGGATGAGCAGCGTTTCAATGCGTGTGCCGTGATTGCCGATGGCGAACTGCTGGGGCGTTACTTCAAGCAGAAGCTGCCCAATTACCGCGTGTTTGATGAGAAGCGTTACTTTATTGCCGGCAACCAGCCGTGCGTGATTGAAATCAAGGGAGTGCCGGTGGCGCTGACCATCTGCGAAGACATCTGGTATGCCGAGCCGGTGCGCCAGGCCCGCGAGGCGGGTGCCCGGTTGATGCTGAGTTTGAATGCCTCACCGTTTCACCTCGACAAGCAGCGCGAGCGTGAAGAGGTGTTGGCAGTGCGGGCCCGTGAAGGGGGTATGCCGATTGTCTATGTGAATCAGGTGGGCGGTCAGGACGAGCTGGTTTTTGATGGTGGCAGCTGCGTGGTGGATGCCAATGGCAGTATTCGTCAGCGTGCGCCGGGTTTTGCTGAAGGACTGCATCCGGTTGATCTGCTGGTCGAAGGTGGGCGTCTGAGTCCGCGGCAGGCCAGCTGCGCGCCGTTGCCGGGGCTTGAAGCGAGTGTCTATCAGGCGCTGGTGCTGGGGGTGCGCGACTATGTGCGCAAGAATGGCTTCAGGGGCGTGCTGCTCGGGTTGTCCGGCGGCATCGACTCGGCCCTGACGCTGGCGGTGGCTGTGGATGCACTGGGTGCTGAGTGTGTCGAGGCGGTGATGATGCCTTACCACTACACCGCGCAGATCAGTCTGGAGGATGCCGAGGCCGAGGCTCGCGCTCTGAATGTGACGTACCGGGTTTTGCCGATTGCGCCGATGGTTGAGGCCTTTATGTCAACGCTGGCGCCTGTTTTCAGTGGGCTGGAGCGTGATACCACCGAGGAGAATCTGCAGGCGCGCTGCCGCGGCACGTTGTTGATGGCGATGTCCAACAAGAAGGGCTATCTGGTGCTGACCACGGGTAACAAGAGTGAAATGGCGGTGGGCTACGCCACGCTCTACGGCGACATGGCCGGAGGCTTCGACGTGCTCAAGGATGTGCCAAAGACGCTGGTGTTCCGACTGGCGGAGTACCGCAACACGCTGGGGATGGTTATTCCGCAGCGGGTGATCGATCGTCCGCCCTCGGCTGAACTGGCACCGGACCAGAAAGACGAGGATTCGCTGCCGCCCTATCCGGTACTCGACGAAATTCTCAAGCTGTATGTCGAACTCGACCTTTCCGCCAACGCCATCATTGCCGAAGGCTTTGATGAAGATACGGTGCGTCGGGTGCTGCGACTGGTCGATCTGAACGAATACAAGCGCCGGCAGGCAGCAGTGGGTGTGAGGGTGACCCAGCGCGGGTTTGGCCGGGATCGGCGTTATCCGATTACCTCCGGCTGGCGGCTTGGTGACTGAGCAGCTTGTATTGATCTGGCCTTGCTTTTCGGGCGGGCTCCAGCTCGCGGACTCTCCGCGTCGGTGGGCTGAAGCCCACCCTACAGTTCAATCTTCAGCGGGTCGGAGCCATTAGTGAGCACTAACAACAAGGGAGGCCGTAGCCTCCCTTGTTGTTTACTCGCCGGTTCGTTCGTCGAGTTCGGTTTCGGTGTTCAGGTCGTCATCGAAGTTGGGATCGTCGTTGGTCACTGCTTCTACTTCAACCGGTTCGTCTGCAAACAGGCCGAAGGTCAGGAAGTCGAACCACTGGATGTTGGTATCTTCCATCTGAATGTCATTGCCGGCTTCTTCAACATTCTTCTGGAATTGCTCGCGGTTTTCCGGTTGCAGTTCATCCGGGATTTCTTCCTGGGCATCTTCATACTGACGAATGACGTCGCGGCTGGCGCGGGTTTCGCCGGGCGGCAGTGGTTCGTCGCTCTCGATCAGTGCCAGGGTGGTTTTGGCCAGCCATGAGCGTTCGCTTTCCGGGGTTTCGCGCGGCACAAACTGACCTTCGTCAAGGCTGACGTTTTCCGGGTAGTTCAGTTTCAGGACATCCAGGCTGGTGGCGGCCAGTTCGTCCATGCCCAGTTTCTGGTAGGCCTCGACCATGATTGCCAGGCCATCACCGACCGAAGGCGTTTCCTGAAAGTTTTCCACTACATAGCGTCCGCGATTGGCCGCTGCGACATAGGCTCCGCGGCGGATGTAGTAGTCGCCGACGTGAATTTCATAGGCAGCCAGCAGGTTGCGCAGGTAAATCATGCGCTGCTTGGCATCAGGTGCATAACGGCTGTTGGGGAAGCGACTGGTCAGCTGGGCAAAGTCGTTGAACGAATCGCGCGCTGCGCCCGGATCGCGCTTGGTCATGTCCAGCGGCAGAAAGCGCGCCAGCAGTCCGGTGTCCTGGTCATAGGCTGCCAGGCCTTTGAGGTAGTAGGCGTAGTCGACATTGGGGTTTTGCGGATTAAGCCGGATGAAGCGGTCTGCCGCAGAACGGGCGGCTTCTGGTTCGGTGTTCTTGTAGTAGGCGTAGATCAACTCAAGTTGCGCCTGCGCGGCATACTGGCCGAACGGGTAGCGGGATTCCAGCGCCTTGAGCCGGGTGATCGCTGCGGTGTAGCCGTCATTGGCCAGTTCATCCATGGCCTGCTGATACAGTTCGGTTTCACTCAGGTTCTCGTCAACCTCGCTGCTTGAGCAGGCGGCGGTCAGGGCGATGAAGGCAATAAGCAGCAGGTGTTTCACGTGCATGGTGGCTTTTGTCCCTGTGACGGCCGGCTATATTGGCCTGTGCCGTCCTGTTATGATGTGCGCCCCGGCGCTTCCGGGGCAAAGACGCCGTATTTAACCACAGCGTGCGGCCGAAACCAAAAGCTGCACCTCCCTCCGCAGTAGCCCATGTCCAACGACCCTGATCTGACTATTGAACTTTCCGCCGAAGTGCCAACTGCACTGGGTGGTCAACGCCTTGACCAGATAGCGGCGCAGCTGTTTGGCGAGTACTCGCGTTCGCGCTTATCCGCCTGGATCAAGGAAGGGCGCCTGACCGTAGATGGAGCGGTTTTGCGTCCCCGGGATGTTGTGCATGGCGGTTCGCAGCTGCATTTGCAGGCCGAACAGGAAGCCCAGGGCGAATGGATTGCTCAGGACATTGCGCTGAATATCGTTTACGAAGACGAGCATTTGCTGGTCATCGACAAGCCGGCCGGTCTGGTGGTGCATCCGGCCGCCGGCCATGCCGACGGCACCCTGCTCAATGCCTTGCTGCATCATGTGCCGGAGATCGTCAATGTGCCGCGTGCGGGGATTGTGCACCGTCTGGACAAGGACACTACTGGCCTGATGGTGGTGGCGAAAACCCTGCAGGCACAAACCAGGCTGGTCGAACAACTGCAAAAGCGCACGGTCAGCCGTATTTATGAATGCATTGTGATCGGCGTGATTACCTCGGGCGGCAAGATCGACGCACCAATTGGTCGTAGCTCCTCGCAGCGTCAGCGCATGGCGGTGAATGATGGCGGCAAACCGGCCGTCAGCCATTACCGGGTGCTTGAGCGCTACCGCTCGCATACCTACGCGCGGGTCAAGCTGGAGACCGGTCGTACCCATCAGATTCGCGTCCACATGACCCATGTCGGTTTTCCGCTGGTCGGTGATCAGTTGTACGGCGGGCGTTTCCGCATTCCACCGGCCGCCAGTCCGACCATGGTGCAGGCGCTCAAGGAGTTTCCGCGTCAGGCCCTGCATGCGCGTTTTCTGGAGCTGGATCATCCGGTCACCGGTGAGCGCATGAAGTGGGAGTCGTCCTTGCCGGAAGATTTCGTCTGGTTGCTGACGCTGCTGCGTCAGGATCGCGAGTCGTTTGTCGGATGATTCTCGGGCTGGAGCGGGGCAACCTGCTGATTCCGGACTGGCCGGCTCCGACCCGCGTGCGCAGTTGCATCACTACCCGTGCCGGTGGCATCAGTCTGGCGCCGTTTGACAGCTTCAATCTGGGCACGCATGTCGGCGATGAGCCGCAGGCAGTGGCTGAAAATCGCCAGCGGCTGTCTGCTGTGCTGGGCTGTGAGCCCGCATGGTTGCAGCAAGTTCATGGTGTTGCGGTGGTTGAAGCTGATCCGCAAAGGGTTGCTGAGGCGGACGCCAGCTGGACAGGCACGCCAGGCGTCGCCAGCGCCGTACTGACCGCGGATTGTCTGCCGGTACTGTTCTGTGACCGCAATGCCACGCGGGTGGCTGCGGCGCACGCCGGTTGGCGCGGCTTGGCCGCAGGTGTGCTGGAGGCAACCCTGGCTACGCTGGCGTTGCCGGCGGAGCAGGTGCTGGTCTGGCTGGGGCCGGCCATTGGCCCGCAGGCGTTTGAGGTCGGAGCGGAAGTGCGCGAAGCGTTTCTCTCTGATCATCCTCGCGCCGCAGCTGAGGCTTTTTTACCGAGTCAAAACAGCGGGCGCTATATGGCGGACATCTACCAGCTGGCACGGATCCGCCTGGCCGCCTGCGGAGTTAGCGCCGTGTACGGTGGCGGTGGCTGTACCTTCACTGACCCTCGTTTCTTTTCCTATCGGCGCCAACCCCGTACCGGACGCTTTGCCAGCCTGATCTGGCTGGCCGACTGATCCCTAGGGTCTGCTGCCGTTTGGGTGCGGCCGCGACGGCGACCCGCTTTACGCAGGACTAGGCGCGAGGAGAGAGATTTGCTTATTGCCAATGAGCGACGAGCAACAACGGCCTGCGTAAAGCGGGTCCCGTCCCTTCGGGTTGCGCGGCAAATTGCGCCATGCGGCGTTGCGGGACTTGGCAAGGGAATAACCATTACCGGCGTCCCGCGCCTTGCCTGGCGCAATTTGGCGCAGCAACGCGGTTCGCGACCAGACGGCAACAGACCCTAGCAAAGCCCGCAGGCTTGAATCGCGCAGAATCATCCTCATCTAGTGTCTATCAGGGCAGGATTTCATTGGGAGCATCCATCGCTCCGGTCTGCCCATAACCTGAGGGTGAATCCATGCGAATTGATCGTTTGACCAGTAAATTGCAATTGGCGTTGTCGGATGCGCAATCCGCCGCCGTCGGTTTGGACCATCCGGCCATTGAGCCGGTGCATCTGTTGCAGGCGTTGCTTGAGCAGCAGGGTGGAGCCATCAAGCCACTGCTGATGCAGGTGGGTTTTGATGTCAACTCGCTACGTACTGCGCTGACACGCGAGCTGGACCGGCTGCCAAAAATCCAGAATCCATCCGGTGATGTGAACCTTTCCCAGGATCTGGCACGGCTGCTCAATCAGGCTGACCGGCTGTCCCAGCAGAAGGGCGACCAGTTTATTTCCAGTGAGCTGGTGCTGCTCGCCGCCATGGATGAGAGCACCGCGCTGGGCAAGCTGCTGCTGGGGCAGGGGGTTTCCAGAAAGGCACTGGAAAATGCGATTGCCAACCTGCGCGGCGGCGATGCGGTTAATGATCCGAATGTCGAGGAATCCAGGCAGGCACTGGACAAGTACACCGTGGACATGACCAAGCGCGCCGAAGAGGGCAAGCTGGATCCGGTGATCGGCCGTGATGACGAAATTCGCCGGACCATTCAGGTACTGCAGCGGCGCACCAAGAATAACCCGGTACTGATCGGCGAGCCGGGCGTGGGTAAAACCGCGATTGTCGAGGGACTGGCGCAGCGCATCATCAATGGTGAAGTGCCGGATGGCCTGAAGGGCAAGCGCTTGTTGTCGCTCGATATGGGCTCGTTGATTGCCGGTGCCAAATTTCGTGGTGAGTTCGAAGAGCGGCTCAAAGCGGTGCTCAATGAGCTGGGCAAACAGGAAGGCCAGGTCATTCTGTTTATCGATGAACTGCACACCATGGTCGGCGCGGGCAAGGCTGAAGGCTCCATGGATGCCGGCAACATGCTCAAGCCCGCATTGGCGCGCGGTGAGCTGCATTGCGTGGGTGCTACCACGCTGGATGAATATCGTCAGTACATCGAAAAGGATGCCGCGCTGGAGCGGCGCTTCCAGAAAGTGCTGGTGGATGAGCCAAACGAAGAGGACACCATCGCCATCCTGCGTGGCTTGAAGGAGCGCTATGAAGTTCACCACGGGGTCACCATCACCGATGGCGCGATCATCGCGGCAGCCAAGTTGTCCCATCGCTATATCACCGACCGTCAGTTGCCGGACAAGGCGATCGACCTGATTGACGAGGCTGCCAGCCGCATCCGCATGGAGATTGATTCCAAGCCCGAAGAGCTGGATCGTCTCGAGCGGCGCCTTATTCAGCTGAAGATCGAGCGCGAGGCGCTGAAGAAGGAAGACGACGAGGCGGCCCTCAAGCGCCTGGAAAAGCTCAAGGAAGACATTGCCCGGCTGGAGAAGGAGTTCGCCGACCTGGAAGAAATCTGGAAAGCCGAGAAAGCCGAAGTGCAGGGCTCCGCGCAAATCCAGCAGAAGATCGAGCAGGCCCGGCAGGAGATGGAAGCGGCCAGACGCAAGGGTGATCTGGAGACCATGGCGCGTATTCAGTATCAGACCATTCCTGACCTGGAGCGCAGTCAGCAGATGGCTGACCAGCACGGCAAGTCCGAGAATCAGCTGCTGCGCAACAAGGTGACCGATGAGGAAATTGCCGAGGTCGTGTCGAAGTGGACCGGTATTCCGGTGTCCAAGATGCTCGAAGGCGAGCGTGACAAATTGCTGCGGATGGAATCCATGCTGCACACCCGGGTCATTGGTCAGCATGAAGCGGTGCTGGCGGTCTCCAATGCGGTGCGCCGTTCGCGCGCCGGGTTGTCTGATCCTGACCGGCCGAGCGGGTCCTTCCTGTTCCTTGGGCCAACCGGGGTGGGCAAGACCGAGTTGTGCAAGGCGTTGGCCGAGTTCCTCTTTGATACCGAAGAGGCGATGGTGCGCATCGATATGTCGGAGTTCATGGAGAAGCACTCCGTCGCACGCCTGATCGGCGCTCCTCCCGGTTATGTCGGCTATGAGGAAGGCGGTTATCTGACCGAGGCCGTGCGCCGCAAGCCGTATTCGGTGGTGTTGCTGGATGAAGTCGAAAAGGCCCATCCGGATGTCTTCAACGTGCTGCTGCAGGTGCTCGAGGACGGTCGGCTGACGGATAGCCAGGGGCGTACGGTGGACTTCCGCAATACCGTGATAGTGATGACCTCCAACCTTGGCTCTGTGCAGATTCAGGAGCTCATGGGGGACAGGGAAGCGCAGCAAGCGGCTGTCATGGATGCGGTTGGGCAGCATTTCCGTCCGGAGTTCATCAACCGGATTGATGAGGTCGTGGTGTTTGATCCGCTGGCGCGCGAGCAGATTGCCGGCATTGCCGAGATTCAGTTGCAGCGCTTGCGCAAGCGTCTGGCCGAGCGTGATCTGCAGCTGCAGTTGAGTCCTGAAGCGATGGATAAGCTGGTGGCGGTAGGCTACGACCCGGTGTATGGCGCCCGGCCGCTGAAACGCGCCCTGCAGCGCTGGGTGGAAAACCCGCTGTCGCAGTTGATCCTGCAAGGCAAGTTCGCGCCCGAGTCACTGATAAGCGGCTCGCTGGTCGGTGATGAGATCGTGTTTGCCTGACTCTCAAAGCATCAGCCCCGCTAAATGCGGGGCTGATGCTTTAGATCCTGTGGCTCACTCCTGAGCCAGATGTCGCAGCAGGACTTCAAGGGCCTCGGTCTGGTCTTCGGCCATGTCGATGATCTGAAAGCCAGCCCAGCCGTGCTGTGCATCGCTGCCCGGCCTGCTCCACAGGCAGTCTGCTCCCAACGTAACCGACTCAACACCCTCCAGTGGCCGTGCCGGCACCAGTCGGAATTGCATGACTGAGTCGGCCTCTATGGGCACTTCGCTGAACAGCATGAATCCATCGTCGGAAAGGTCTGCCAGACGGCCCAGCTTCTCGCCCGAGTGCAGCTCATAGGCTTCAACCTGTAACTCCATGTGGCGTCGGTCATGGTGGCGACGATCTTCCATTTAAGCTCCTTCTTTGGCTTCTTCTGGGCTGCGGCCGGTAAAGCGCTGCAGAACCCGATAAATGGCCGTCAGTGCACGATCAACCAGAGGGGCGGCACGCTCCTGCGTCAGGATGCGGGCTTCGCCCTTGTCCATTTCGATGGCCAGTTGGGTTAGGGGTTTGATTGCCACACGCTGTCCGCTGTTGTCGACAAACATGTAGTTGCGGGTGGTTGGGCTGAACCAGGAGAGTTTGAGGGTGCGAATCTGATCCTTTTCGACAAACTCGAACCAGGTGCCGAACTCGATCTGCTCCAGTTCCTTGATCAGCGCCTGCACCCTGGGCGAAAGCGTCGAAGCTTTTGGCGCTGCTTTCATCAGTGCGGCATCTTCGCCCAGCATTGCCCCAAGTGGACTCTCCGCCAGTTTGCTGCTGAGCTTGGCAGCCAGTTGCGGCTGCTTGGCCTGCACGGCGTGCTGGCAGGCGACGATGTCCTGCAGCAGGCGACGGATACCGTCTTCATGGTAACCGCCCAGCAGCTCCAGACCTTTGCGCAAATCTTCCAGCAGCGCCAGACGTAGCCCCTGCAGGCGCAGCAAACCGGTAGCGTCCAGCGTGGTGCCGCTCCAGGCCAGTTGCTCGGCAACTTCACCGGTGCGCCGCCATTCTTCACTGCGTTCACCGTGGCGCAACAGAACAAACACCAGAACGTCGATCCAGGTCAGCTCCAGGAAGTTGCGGATGATGGCCGGCGGGTCGCGATTTTCCAGTGATTGGGTGATGACTTCGGCGGCCAGCTGGCGGGCGCCGAGCAATTTGTCGCGGCCCTTGGCCGCCTCAACGGCACGTCGCTCGCGCAATTCGACCTTGTGTTTGAGGGTGTTGACGTATTCGTTGAACTCTTCGAGCAGGGTTTCAAACAACATGAAGTCGCCTGCAAAACCATGAATCACCCGCTCCACGACCCAGTGCATTTTTGATAACAGGCCACGCTCATCACCTTCGCTGCCATACAGAACGCCGGCTTGGGCCATGGTGTTGAGCAGTCGCCGGGCCGGATGGTGGTGCTGGGTGAACAGGGCTTTGTCCTGCAGTGCGACCTTTAGATAAGGCGTGTGCAGGTGTGACAAGGTTGTTTTGCAGCTATCCGGCAGATTGTCATCATCCAGAATGAAGTCAAACAGCATGCCGACCAGGTCAATGACGTCAGCTTCCTGGTCCGCCAGTTTCTGCTTGCCTGGGTCGCTGCTGTGCGTGTCCAGTTGCTGCTGCAGACTGGCTTTGAGGTTCTCTACCCGTTGCGGCGTGTGCAGGCGCTGGGTGATGTCATGTGCCGACTCGGCCTGCAGGCGATTCAAGGCATCCAGCAGCTCGTTGGCGCTGTAGGTGCGTGTCGCGCCGATTGGCGCAAAGCTCGAGATGCTGGGTGTGCCACCCAGTAGCGGCATGTTTGTTCCTTGCTGGCGGCTCTCGCTCAGCAGGACGCTCAGGTCATTGAACAGGCCGACCGGATCACTTTGCGCCAGGGTGGGCGTCATGTGACTGCCCGGCTGTTGATTGAATGTGCCCAGGTTCGGCTGTGACGATGCCGGTTGGGACTGCTGAGTCTGTGTTGTCGGTGTCTGCGGGGGATGTGCGCTGGCTGCGGGATCGCCTGCTGCAGGGTTGGCAGGTGCTGGTTCCGGTGTTGTCGGCCGCGGTGCCTGCGGCGCTGCACGCTGGGCAGAGTATTTCAGGTTTGGCAGTACGCCGGCTTCAATCAGTTGCCGGTTGAGCGCGTCATAAAGCGCGTCCAGGCCATGCATCACGTGCTGGTCAAACAGCATGTAAAGAATGGTCTTGATTCGCAGCGGCAGAGGGTGCGTTGTCAGTGCGGCTCTAAAGGCCCCGGCGATGGCCTGTGGACCAAATGGATTATTGTCTTCAAAGAGTTTCTGGCCGTTATTGAGCAGAGCCAACCGCTGGTCCAGCGTATAGATGGATTGAGCGGCGCGGGCACGCACCCGGCTGACCATGTTGGTCACCTGCATGCTTTCTTCATAGTCTTCGTTCTTGACCAGAGAAAGCTCATCAGCGTCCAGTTGGGTAGCTGCTGCGGGAGGCTTCAGCTTGCCTTCCATAAAGTCGGTGAAGTTCTGGGCGATCTGCTGGTGGTAGGTGCGCTCGATTTGCGGCCTAAGGCGGCGAATATCGCGCATGCTGTCAAAGAACAGCGTTTGAATCTGGTTGTTTTCGGCTTTTTCAGCGCATTCGAAAAGCGTGTCATCGACGTTGCTGAACACCCCTGTAAGGTGCTCGGCGAGACGATTCATCACCAGCTTTTTGCATGTCTGCACCAGATCGGTAAAGCGCGGTTGAATGCCGCGACTGGCGAGCGAAGACACGCTGCCTGTTTTTGAACTCGGGGTGTCCTGGGTGCTCATGGACTTTCCTGCGTGAAGCCTTGCGGCGGCGCGTTCTGCATTGAATGGGACTATTGACACATATAGCAGTCGTCAAGGCAACTGCAAAGGCTTTAACTTTTAAACGATTTTCAGGCTTGACAGCGGCTTAAGGAAACGTAAAATGGCGCGCCTCAGATGCGGGAACGGGTTAACCGGTTCAGCGATGAGACGGAAGTTAAAAGTTCCGCGATAGCTCAGTTGGTAGAGCAAGTGACTGTTAATCACTGGGTCCCTGGTTCGAGTCCAGGTCGTGGAGCCAAACTTTCACCGGGGTATAGCGCAGTCCGGTAGCGCGCCTGCTTTGGGAGCAGGATGTCAGGAGTTCGAATCCCCTTACCCCGACCATTTTAGGGTTGTTAGCTCAGTTGGTAGAGCAGTTGGCTTTTAACCAATTGGTCGCAGGTTCGAATCCTGCACAACCCACCAAATAAAAAAGCCCTAACCATTTTCGGTTAGGGCTTTTTTATTTGTCTCGCCAAGCGCCTTTATACCGCCAATCGACTCAAGACCCGGCTGAGAATGCCAAGGCCGATGGTGATCATCACAACAACCACCAGCAGTCGCCAAGGACGGAAAGGCTGGCGTTCTACCTGATGCTGCGGGGCGGCCAGATAACGGTCTACTTTCAGCTGATCGTCCGGCGAAAGGCGGCTGGTCATAGGTATCCTCCTTACTGGTTCGAAGTGAATATTGGTTTGGTCTGCTCAATGTGGCAGGACGAGCACGGGATCGTCCAGACGAATGATTCCACTTTGTAGCACTCTGGCTGTAATGCCGCCATGTCCGCGCGCTGCCTGAAAAGTACCGTTGCCCAGTCGTTCTTCAAGTCGGGCGCAGGGTTGGCACCAGCCGGTGGTTTCGAGGATT
>DATMWH010000296.1:0-4884 GCA_035562615.1 Pseudomonas sp.
CGTACTGATTGCCACTCATGAAGCGGTGCAGGATATCGTTGCGGTTGGTGGCGACGATCAGCTGACTGATAGGCAGCCCCATGTTGCGTGCCAAGTAGCCGGCGAAAATGTCGCCAAAATTGCCGGTAGGTACCGAGAACGCGATCGAACGCGCCGGCCCGCCAAGCTGCAGGGCAGCGTGGAAGTAGTAGACGATCTGGGCCATGATCCGCGCCCAGTTGATCGAGTTGACCGCCACCAGCCGAGTGCCCTTGAGGAAGCTCTGGTCGGCGAAGCTGTCCTTGACCATCTCCTGACAGTCATCGAAGTTGCCTTCAATGGCGATGTTATGAATATTGTCGCCGAGGATGGTGGTCATCTGCCGGCGCTGCACCTCGGACACGCGGTTGTGCGGGTGCATGATGAAAATATCGACGTTATCGCAGGCCTTGCAGCCCTCAATGGCCGCCGAGCCGGTATCACCGGAGGTCGCGCCCATGATCACCACGCGCTCGTTGCGCTTGGCCAGAATGTAATCGAGCAGCCGGCCGAGCAGTTGCAGGGCGAAATCCTTGAACGCCAACGTTGGCCCGTGAAACAGCTCCAGCACCCATTCGTTACCGTTCAGCTGACGCAGCGGCGCGACCGCGCCATGGGCGAAAACACCGTAGGTCTGCTCAAGAATCTTCTTGAAATCGGCATCCGGAATGCTACCGGTGACAAACGGACGCATCACCCGGAACGCCAGCTCGTGATAAGGCAATCCAGCCCAGGAGGCGATTTCTTCCTGGGTGAAACGCGGCAGGTTTTCCGGTACGTACAAGCCGCCATCGCTGGCCAGACCGGCCAACAGTACATCTTCAAAATTCAGGGCCGGTGCCTGGCCACGGGTGCTGATATAACGCATGGTCTTCGCTCTTGTTAGTTCAGTTGCTCAACGCGAATGCGCATGACCGGGCCGGCCACGTCATCCAGGGCTTCAAGGGCCGCAATCGCATCGCTCATGCGCTGCTCGTTCACACGATGGGTGAGCAGGATCATCGGCACCAGACCGTCATGCTCTTCGACTTCCTTCTGCATGACCGATTCGATATTGATGCCGCGCGCCGAGAGGATACTGGCCACCTGAGCCAGTACACCCGGATGGTCCTTGGCCTGTATGCGCAGGTAGTAAGCGCTCTCGCACTCGGCAATCGGCAGGATCGGATGATCCGACAGAGCATCCGGCTGGAACGCCAAATGGGGGACGCGGTTCTGCGGATCCGTGGTCAGTGCACGCACCACGTCCACCAGATCAGCGATCACCGAGGACGCAGTCGGCTCCATGCCGGCGCCGGCGCCGTAGAACAGGGTACTGCCCGCCGCATCGCCGTTGACCATCACGGCGTTCATCACACCATTCACATTGGCAATCAGGCGATCCGCCGGAATCAGCGTGGGATGTACGCGCAACTCGATACCTTTCTCGGTGCGACGCGCCACCCCCAGATGCTTGATGCGATAACCCAAGGCTTCGGCATAGGTCACATCAGCACTGGTCAGTTTGGTAATGCCTTCGGTGTAGGCTTTGTCGAATTGCAGAGGGATACCGAAGGCGATCGAAGCCAGAATGGTCAGCTTGTGCGCCGCATCAATCCCCTCGACATCGAAGGTGGGATCGGCTTCGGCATAGCCCAGCGCCTGAGCTTCCTTGAGCACATCGGCAAAGGCGCGGCCTTTTTCACGCATCTCGCTGAGAATGAAGTTACCGGTGCCGTTAATGATGCCGGCCAGCCAGTTGATCCGATTAGCGGACAGCCCTTCACGGATCGCCTTGATGACCGGAATACCACCTGCCACGGCAGCCTCGAAGGCCACGATGACGCCTTTCTCGCGGGCCTTGGCGAAGATCTCGTTGCCATGCACAGCAATCAGCGCCTTGTTGGCAGTCACCACGTGCTTGCCATTCTCGATGGCCTGCATGACCACCTCGCGAGCCACGGTGTAACCCCCGATCAGTTCGATGACGATACTGATTTCAGGGTTGTTGACCACGTCAAAAACATCCGCAGTGACCACTGTGCCGCTGGTATCACAATGTGGATTGGGCCTGCGCGCGGCGATCTGCGCAACTTCGATTCCACGCCCGGCACGCCGGGCAATCTCCTCGGCGTTACGCTTGAGAACGTTGTAAGTACCACCACCGACGGTACCCAGCCCACAGATGCCTACTTTGACCGGTTTCACGCGAAAGCTCTCCATCATCTCTGCACGAAGCGGCCGGGCAATGCCCGGCCGCTGATTGAAGGTCTGCACATTACGAAGGCGGCGATTTTACGTCAAATCGGCGCCAAGGCACGTGTTATTTGGCCTTCAAGGCCAACTCGGCGAGTTCTGGTGCCGGCTGGTAGCCGGGGATCAATTGGCCGTTGGCCAAGACAATGGCCGGAGTGCCATTCACACCAATCATCTGCCCCAGTTCGTACTGTTTGGCCACCGGATTGTCACAGGTTGCAGACGGGACTTCCTTGCGCGACTTGGCCAGATTCATCGCCTGCTGCCGATCCTTGCTGCACCAGACGCTGACCAGCGTGTTGTAGCCATGGCTGTCTACGCCCTGACGGGGAAAGGCCATGTAACGGACTTCAACACCCAACCGGTTAAGCTCCGGCACTTCACCGTGCAACTTCTGGCAATAACCGCAATCGGGGTCGGTAAAGACCGTGATATGGGTTTTAGGTTTTTCCGGCGCAAATACGACCATTTCCGAAACCGGAGTCTTGGCCAGCATCTGTGATGTTTCTGCGCTGGCATGCTCTTCGGTCAGATTGACAATATCCTCCCCTCGCATCTGATACAGATTGCCTTGCAGCAGAAACTGACCGTCCTGACTGGCATACAGCAGGCGTCCACCCTTGAGTTGCACCTGAAAAATGCCGGGCATGGCACTTTCCGCAATCGCTTCGATCGGCAGGTCCGGCTGGATCTTCATCAACGTCTTGCGAATAGCCTGATCAGGATCAGCAGCCATTGAGGTCAGGGTCGACAGCGCCAGCAACAAACCGGCAAACAGGGGGACAAAACGCATGAAAAACTCCTCTGATTAATTCGCGCAGGCTACCACAGAAGCCACAAAGACCTTTGCCGGCATATGGTTACCGCAGATTACAACTACCCACGCGGATGATGCCGGGCATGCAGTTCCTGCAGGCGGGCTCGCGCTACATGGGTGTAGATCTGGGTGGTCGAGAGGTCACTGTGGCCCAGGAGCATCTGTACCACCCGCAAGTCGGCACCATGATTAAGCAAATGCGTGGCAAACGCATGGCGCAAGGTATGCGGTGAAAGCGACCGGCTGATTCCCGCGACCCGGGCATGCAGCTTGATGCGGTACCAGAAGGTTTGTCGGGTCATCTGATCGCCGCGCTGACTGGGGAACAGCACATCACTTGGCTTGCCATCCAACAGCAGCGGACGCGACTCGGCCTGATAACGTACAAGCCAGTCGATCGCCTCTTCCCCAAGCGGAACCAGACGCTCCTTGCTGCCCTTACCGAATACCCGCAGCACACCCTGGCGCAGATTCAGCTGCTCAAGCGTCAGCGACACCAGCTCAGTGACGCGCAAGCCACTGGCATACAGCACTTCCAGCATGGCGCGATCGCGCAGCCCGAGCGGCTCTGACACTGGCGGAGCCGCCAGTAATGCTTCCACATCGGCCTCACTCAAGGACTTGGGCAAGGGCCGGCCGATCTGCGGCATCGACACCTGCAAGGTCGGATCTTCAGCAATGCGCCCCTGCCTGAGCAGAAAGCGGTAAAAGCCGCGCAAGGCTGACAGAAAACGGGCGCTGGAGCGCGCCTTGTAGCCGTCCTGCAGGCGCCAGCCCAGATGATCGAGAATGACCTCGCGACCCGCTGATGGCAGATCCAGTCCGCGCGCCACCAACCAGCCATGAAACAATTCCAGATCGGAGCGATAGGCGCTGCGACTATGCTCCGAAAGCCCCTTTTCGAGCCAAAGGCTGTCAAGAAATTCATCGATGAACGGGTGAGGCAGAGGCGTCATATTTTCACTGCACAAGGATCACGGTCGGGTTAGTCTTTCACAGCATCACCCACACTAACCAGAGCAGCGGCGCCCCATGAGCGAAACCCATTATCTTCTCTCCATCGGCGGTATTGCCCTGGCTTCCCTGTTCTGCCAATGGCTGGCTTGGCGTGTGCGCCTGCCAGCCATCCTGTTTCTACTTATCGCGGGTATCTTATCCGGCCCAGTCACCGGCCTGTTGCAACCAGAAGCACTGTTTGGCGATTACCTGTTCCCGATGGTTTCACTGTCAGTAGCGCTGATCCTCTTTGAAGGCAGTTTGACGTTGAAGCGCGAGGAATGGCAGCAAGTCGGCACGGTGGTGCAACGCATGGTCACCATCGGTGCGTTGGTCACTTGGGCGGTGATCGCAATCAGTACGCACCTGTTACTCGACTTCCCCTGGGACCTGGCCATTCTTTTTGGCAGCCTAACGCTTGTCACGGGCCCTACCGTTATCGTGCCCATGTTGAGAGTTATGCGCGCCAAGGCTTCAGTGGCAAATATTCTTCGCTGGGAAGGCATCATCATCGACCCTTTGGGCGCATTGTTAGCCGTGGTGGTATTCAGCTTTATCGTCAGCCATAGTGCCGGTGAAGCGTGGACTCAAAGCCTCATCACGTTTTGCAAGGTAATTGCCAGCGGCAGTTTATTGGGTGCGTTAGGCGGCTGGGGGTTGGGAGTTGCCCTGCGCCGCCACCTGCTGCCAGAGTACCTTCATAATCTGGCAGCCATTGCCGTGGTGTTCGGCATTTTCATCAGTGCCAATCTGCTGATGCATGAGTCCGGATTATTGGCCGTGACGATCATGGGTATCTGGCTGGCCAACATGCCCGG
>DATMWH010000297.1:0-15411 GCA_035562615.1 Pseudomonas sp.
ACGGGTGAGCGGCCCCGGCCGGACCGGGAACACATACTTCAAACCGTGGCCGAGAAATTCATCGAGGGCGCGGGTATTGGCACGCGGGATACCGCTGTTGCGCTCCAGCTTGGCCAGCCCGGCGGCAATGCAGCGGTTAAGTGCCTTGCTGACTTCGGATTTGCTGATGCCGGTGGACTGCTCCAGCGCACGCATGGAAACGTGCTCGGCGGCCTGATCAGCATTGGGTTGCTGATTTTCCAGGCTAACCAGCTTGAGCAGCAGCAGGATGTCTTGGCCTTTCATCATGGTGCGAACGCTCCGCGCTTACCTGTCCACTGTCCATGGACTAAGGACAGTCTGCCGGGTCGGCCCGTCTGCTGTCAACGCTCGCGGCTTGTCCGCCCTACGGTGCGCCTGTCAGCCGGCGTAGAGCTGGTCTTCCAACTCGTGGATGGCTTGCTGGTAACCGGGTTTGCCGCCAAAGGCCTTGACCAGCTCAAGCGGCGCGCCAATCTGGCTGAAGGGGTCGAGCTGGAGGATCTTGATGTCCTCGATGTGCTCGATGCCGGTGTCCGCATACTTGTCGAGCAGCGCCTCCAGCACTTGGCGGGCGGCACCTGAGTACCTGGCGAAGTAGTTGCGCTTTTTGACCTGGGCGGCGCGCTCCTTGCGGGTCAGCGGCGGCTGGTCGAAGGCGACGTGGCAGATCAGGTCGAAGGGATCCAGCGGCTGGCCGCTTTTCTTTTCCACTTCCTCGGCAAGGGCTTCCCACATCACGCCCTGGGCTGCCAGCTCGTCGATGATGGCTTTCTTCTGCTGCGCATCGCTCCAGCGCCGCAGAAAGTCATCCAGCGAGGCGAAATGTTTCTTCACGCAGGCGCGCGTGTAGTCGCGCAGGGTTTCGGTGATCAGTTTGCCGTCCGGGCCGTAGTACTGCACGCGCTCGGCGATGACGTAGATCGGCAGGTTGTCGATGACGTACTTGATGCGAAATCCCCCCTCGGTCCCCCCTTCTGCGAAGGGGGGATGGCCGTCTGGCTCTTCTCCCTCCTTTTCAAAAGGAGGGCCGGGGTGGATTTCGTCTGGCGGTACGGGGGACTCATCCCCCTCTGGGGCATAGATCACCACCGGATCACCATCAAACGCCGGGTCGGCAAACAGTTCGGTAGCCTTTTTGAAGTCCATGATGGTGAACCAGTATTTGCCATGGTCTTCGTTGATGCGGGTGCCACGGCCGATGATCTGCTTGAACTCGGTCATGGATTTGATGTGCTGGTCGAGCACGATCAGTTTGCAGGTCTGGGCATCGACGCCGGTGGTCATCAGCTTGCTGGTGGTGGCAATGACCGGGTAACGCTCTTCCGGGTTGATGAAGTTGTCCAGCTCGGCCTTGCCCTCTTGTTCATCGCCGGTGATGCGCATGACGTATTTGCGGTTTTCCCTGATGCGCTCGGGATTGAGGTTGACCAGCGCCTGGCGCATGCGCTCGGCATGGTTGATGTCATCGCAGAAGACGATGGTCTTCTGGAAGGGATCGCTGGCCTTGAGGAACTCGGTGACCTTCTGCGCGACCAGTTGGGTGCGCGCCTCGATCACCAGCGTGCGATCCATATCCTGCAGGTTGTAGATACGGTCTTCGATCAGCTCGCCATTTTTATCGAGCATGCCCTTGGGCGGGCGCCAGCCCTGCAGGTCTTTGTCGAAGTCGATGCGCACCACTTTGTAGGGCGCGAGAAAGCCGTCTTCGATGCCTTGTTTGAGGGTGTAGCTGTACACCGGATCACCAAAGTAGGTGATGCTGGATACGTCTTTGGTTTCCTTCGGCGTGGCGGTAAGGCCGACATGGGTAGCGCTGGAGAAGTACTCCAGAATCTCGCGCCAGGCAGAGTCTTCGGCCGCGCTGCCACGGTGGCATTCGTCGATCACCACCAGATCGAAGAAGTCCGGGCTGAACTGTTTGTATACGTTCTGCTCTTCTTCAGTGCCGGTGACGGCCTGGTACAGCGACAGGTAGATCTCGTAGGAGGTATCAATCTGGCGCTTGCTGATCTTGGTCATCGCCTGACCGAGCGGCTTGAAGTCGTTGTTCTTGGTCTGGTCGACCAGGATATTGCGGTCGGCCAAAAACAGGATGCGTTTCTTCTGTTTCGACTTCCACAGGCGCCAGATGATCTGGAAAGCGGTGTAGGTTTTGCCGGTCCCCGTGGCCATTACCAGCAGGATGCGATCCTGCCCCCGCGCCACGGCCTCGATGGTGCGATTGATGGCGTTGATCTGGTAATAGCGCGGCGTGCGCCCGGAGCCGTCGTCGTAATACGGTGCTTCGATGTTCTTTTGTGCCGCACCGAGAAGCCCTTTCCATTGGCAATAGCGCTGCCAAAGCTCAGCTGGACTGGGGAACTGATCCAGCGTCAGTTGGGTTTCAATTTGCGCGCCGGTGCCGGTGCGGTCATGGAACAGAAAGCCGTCGCCATTGCTGGAGAACACGAAGGGCACGTCGAGGGTATCGGCATAGCCGAGCGCCTGTTGCATACCGGCGCCGAGCGAGTGCGTGTTGTCCTTGGCTTCGATCACCGCGAGCGGCAAATTCTTGTGGTAACTGAGCAGGTAATCGGCACGCTTGCGTTCGCCACGGCTGTGCAACTTGCCGCGCACCATGATGCGCCCGGCGGTAAAACCGAACTCTTCCAGCACCTGCTTCTGGATATCCCAGCCGGCCTGCGCAATGGCGGGGGTTATGAATTTGGTACAGATGTCGCGTTCGCTAAGGGATTTCTTATCCACTGTGCACAATCTCTTTCAAGCCGGCAGCGCCAGATCCGTTCCAGCAGGCGGGTCATTCTTGTTGCCCGCAAATGTACCTCATCTCCAGGTGCGTCAAGCGCTAAACATAAAATGTTGATCGCCAACACTAGCCAAGACCTGCGTAGCAAGTAGCCTGGGCAACCACGGTGGAAAATCGCTTCGCGAGTTTTCCACCCTACGCGGTATGCGTTCTGCAGGATGGACCGGGCGGCGTTCCGCAACGCGACGCTTGTCCACCATCGTTACATTAGTCACACACTGCTCAAGGATGAGCTGCCATGTCGAACTACCGCCGCGCCCGCGTTCCGGGGGCCACCTACTTCTTTACCGTGAACCTGCGCGACCGCTCCAGTGACCTGCTGGTACACGAGATCGCCCTGTTGCGCGATTGTGTGCGGGCAACCCGACAACGCCACCCCTTCCACATTGATGCCTGGGTGGTGCTGCCCGAACACATGCATTGCCTGTGGACACTGCCGCCAGGCGATGCCGACTTTGCACGACGCTGGAAGGTAATCAAATTCGCCTTCGTCAGACGCCTGCCTCGTACGGAACCGCTCACCGCTTCACAAACCAAACGCGGTGAGCGCGGTATCTGGCAACGGCGCTATTGGGAGCACCTGATTCGCGATGAGCAGGATTACCAGCGCCATTTCGACTACATCCATTTCAACCCGCTGAAACACGGGTATGTGCAACGGTTGGCGGACTGGCCCTATTCGAGTTTCCACCGCGCCGTGGCCATGGGCATGTATCCGCGGGATTGGTGCAGCGATGTGCTACCGGCGCCCGGGGAGTTCGGGGAGTAAGCGAATAACCCTGACCTCTGCGGTGGAAAAGGCTGCGCCGTTTTCCACCCTACGGGGGATACGAATTGTGTCGGATAGCTGTTAGCCCGGCCGTCACGATGGAAAATCGCTTCGCTTTTTTCACCCTTCAGTCGCTTGCTTTCAACGACCACTTCGCTAAGGTGCGCGCCGGCATAGTGAAAATGCCGTCAATCGACACCACTCAGGAACGAGTAAATGATCAATAAGAAAATGATGATGTGTTCTGCAGCGCTGGGCATTGCGCTGCTTTCTGGCTGCGCTTCGGTACCGATGGAGTCCCCTGAAAAGGATAAGGAACTCAAAGCGTTCACAGCACCCCCGCAGGATAAATCCGGCTTGTACATCTTCCGCGACTCGTCCTTTGGCGCAGCGCTGAAAAAGACCGTCACACTGGATGGCCAGGTGCTTGGCGAAACAGCGGCGAACACCTATTTTTACCGCCAGATCAACCCGGGCACGCACACGCTGGCAACAGAATCAGAGTTCAGCGATAACGCCCTTACTGTCAACGCAGAAGCAGGCAAAAACCTCTATGTGCGGCAGTACATCAAACTTGGTGTCTTTGTCGGCGGAGCGGGTCTTGAGCAAGTCTCCGAGTCCGAAGGCAAGCAAGGGGTAACCGAGACCGAACTGGCGCGCTAAACCCGGCGCCAAAGCAAAACATCCTCAGGGTAAACGCCCCACAGTCGCCAACCCTGGGGACATGCGCGAAACACCACGCCGCACAATTGCTGCGAACACACCATCCAATGCACGCACGGTGCCCAATCGCTGCGTGAGTTGACCACCCAGGCATCTGGGGACGCATAGACAGAGCAACGACGCGCAAGCCGGACCCCACCCTGCTGCCATCCGACAGAACTGTCATCAACTGAAAAGTGCTTGGCGTTGAATGCGAAACGTCCTGCCCGAGCTTTCTGTAAGGTCTGCATCGCCCGCTCCGGCTGGTCTTTCTCATCACCTGCAAAAACTGGTTTTTCAATGCTGTTAGCGTGTTACGCGGTAGCCCTGTTCAGGCCTGCCGGAAAGTTGTTTGAGTGGATTCTGCGACGATGGTGCGAAGGCCTTGGCTTGGCATGTGTACTGGCTTGTCTGGCCAGTGCCGCTCATGCACAAAGCATGGTGATTTGCATCAACGATGAGGAGTTTTCCCCTTTTACTTCCCCCAATCATGAGGGTGAAAGCCAGCTGCTTATCCGGCGTGCGGCGGAGCGCCTGGACTGGCAGATATCATTCGTCTCCGTGCCTTGGCGTCGCTGTCTGGCGGGTGTCGGCAAGGGCCACTATGACGCCGTCATTGGCGTTTCGGCCAGTCCGGAATATCAGAGTACGCTGGTATTCCCGCACGCTGCCCGCGTGGTTGATCAAACCCGTTCGCTAGGCATATCGCGCTGGGTGGTCTACCGGGCAGTGGGCAGTCAGGCCAGTTGGGATGGTCAGCACTTCAGCCAGCTGAGCAAGCCCGTGCTGTATCCGGCCGGGCGTGCAACGCTGAAAGTGGCACTGCAGCGGTTCGCAGTACCCGTCGATGACACGGCGAAAAACTCGACGTTGCTGGCGCGCATGCTGCTCAAGGGACGTGGCAGCCTGGTTATCGATCACAGTTATCAAGTTGAGCAGTTACAGGCCTTGCCTGAGTTCAAAGGCCGCCTTGAAGTTTTGCCTGAGGTGTTCGGCTATGGAGCGATTCATCTGGCCGTCAGTCAGCAACTCTATGCGCGCCACAGTCAGCAGGTCGAAGCCTTGTGGGACGAAATCGGAGCCTTGCGCCGGGTTGCCATACGCAGCACGAGTGCGCGGAAAAAGCGCAGCACAGCCATTTACCGCCCCGATTGACGGCGCTGTTTTGACGCCGCAGAACAGTAGCAACCGGTCGTTAAAGGCTGACACCGTACTTGGCGTAGATTTTCTCGATGGCGCCGGATTTCTTCAGCTGCAGGATGGCCTCGTCCAGCTCGGGCAACCAGGCTTCGTGCCTGGGATTGACGCGCATGCTGACATCATAGGAATTCATCACGTCGCCCACTTCGAAATAGCGATACTCCGGCACGTTGAAGATGCTGTACTGGGCAACGGCCTTGTTGATGATGATCTGATCGAAACGCCCCGCCGCCATCATTTTCAGCAGCAACGCTTCATTGAGGGCATCACGGCGATCGAGCAGGCCTTCTGCAATCAGGTTCTTCAGGTCCGGGTAGGCATAGCCGCGGACCATACCCACTGAGCGCCCGCGCAGATCGTTTGGGGAGTTGACCGCGAAGGCCTTGCCCGGACTGAATACCAGGGCATCATCGACCTTGCCAAACACAATGGAAAACACGCCGGGGACTGGCTGACTCTTCACCCAGCCAGGATAAACACCCGGCTCTATATCCAGCTTGCCCTGATTGAATAACAGACTGATCCGCGGATAGGGGTAATAGCGCACATTGAAGGTGTCCCCGGTCAGCTTGCTGATTTCATCCAGAATGTCCTGAAAATACCGCTGCCATCGCTTTCGATCATCATCGGCGGGTAATCATAAAAACCGACGTCGAAGGTTTCCGCGAGCGCAGCACGGGGTATGCCTGCAAGCAGGCAAAGGCCGCTCAGAACCAGCGCCGTTAATCGCCACATCAGAAACCCCTCCGTGTCTCTTCCCCGTCGGGACAGTTGCCCGTTGCGCATCCAATCAGCATCTTAGACCAAGGGTCGGCAGGCACCAGTGAACGCCAAAGCGATCGAGGCGGACACCCCGGCCTTCGAGGTCCTGTCTCCCGGGCGCATTATTGATCGGGCTCTGTAATGTCTTGATTTTCGTAGGGTGGGCTTCAGCCCACGGAGCCGCTCCAATGCTGAGCTGAAGCCCACCCTGCAGTCCGAACTGCAGCGGACCGGACCAATAGTGACGCACAGCACAGGCGCTCCCTTGTTGTTGCCAAGGTATCTGGCTACCCTGCTTGTACGGTGTTTGCCTTGCCCCTTCCTCTGCTGTGAGTACATGAATTTGCAATCGATGAATTACCCGCATCGCGTCCTGGCGTTGATGCTGACCCTTGCCGCCGGCCTGCCGGCGTTGTCTCAGGCGGCCTCCCTGCAAGAGCTGGAGCAGCGTTGCCAGCAGGCACGAGAGGCCAAAATCGCCCCGCTGCGCGAGGCCGCAATCAGGGAATGCAGCACCGCGCAGCGCTCCTCGCGCAGTCTGGCCGACTGCCAGCGTATCCATGCGAATTTCGGCCAGGGCGGTGGGGTTATTGGCGGCGGAGTGCGCCCGCCGATGTTCATCGAACTGCCGGAGTGTGTCGCGTATTTCGAGGCGCAAGACCAACAGAATCGCGACAGCTCCCGGCGCTGAGCGCCGTCCAACCGGTTGGTGAGACTCGCTCATGTTGAATCGCATCAGGCAGTTTTTTGATCAGCATCTGGCCGCGCAACCCATGGCCAGGAATCAGGAGCAGGCACTGCGGCTTGCAGTTGGCGCCCTGTTGCTGGAAATGACGCACATGGACAACCAGCGCTGGCCGCAGGAATGCGCAGCCGTGCAACGCGCGGTGCAGTCAGGCTTCGGTCTTGACCTGGCGGCGAGCAATGAGCTGATCGAGCTCGCCCAAGCCGAGCGCGCGCAATCCATTGATTACTTCCAGTTCACCTCGCTGATCAACGCCTCCTACACCCCGCAGCAGAAGGTACAGCTGGTGGAAACCCTGTGGCGCATTGCGTATGCCGACGCCGAGCTGCACAAGTACGAGGAACATTTCGTGCGCCGGATCGCGGACCTGTTGTATGTGCCTCACGGCGCCTTTATTGCAGCCAAGCACCGGGCCCAGAGCGATTCAGATCAAGCCTGACCTGGGCCACTGGTTGAGCGCTAACCGGCTTCAGAACGGTCTGCCGAGGTAGAAATACAGGCTCTGATTGCCTTCCTGCGAGCGGCCGTAACCGAAATAGAGCGGCCCCACCGGGCTGTCGGTGCCAATAAACACGCTGTTGGAAATAATCCAGCCATCATCTTTCTGCTCCACCAGCGGATTGCCGACCCGCCCGGTTTCCAGCGATATGCCACCGAACGCACCTTCAAGCAAAGTGCTGTCGACCAGGCGCTTGTAATAGATCACCCGGCCGAACTGCAGGTTTTCCCCGAGCAATTGACCGGGAACGTAACCCGACTGCTGCAGAAAGCCGCCCCACTGGAAATACTCGTAGTCCGGCAGCGGCTGCGAGCCGTACTTGTCCGCGGCTTTCAGGGAAAAATTGAAGGTATGTTCGCCAAAGGAGACGGCGCTGGAAACCGAACCCGAGATCTTGCCGAACTCGTCATCGGCGCCCAACTCATCGCGCGAGTCGAACAGGTCGTAGGAGGCCATCCAGCCAGAGCGCGGGAAGTAGACACTGTCCATCTGGTCCAGCACCATCCGGCTGGTCAGGCGCCCGACCTGCACCCGGTCACTGACGGGCTCAAGATCAACGGTACCGGAATCCAGACTGGGGCGCAGCTGCCCTACCTCGACACCAAAGCGGATTTCGCCATAGCGGTTGAACTGACTGCCGACATCAATGCCGGTGAGGCCGGTCAACACGTCGTAGGTACCGATCCGGTTGTCATCCTGATAAAGATCGGTCGAGCGCTGACGCAGCAGTGCATGCGGGGCATAGAAGAAGCGGCTGCCGGCACTCAGGGGCTGAAACCACTCGCTGTAGATACCGGATGTCTCGCCGATCTGCACATCGTTGCGCCACTCCGCGCCACGCTCATTGAGCCAGGTCTGCCGATGACTGGCGAGAATATTGAAGGCCGAATCGCCGTCAAAGTCGCTGGACAAGCCCAGACCGAAACGCATGTAGTCCGGCCCCCAGCTCTTTTCGCTGGCGTTGATGGCCAGTACCCGCTTGCCGTCCTCATCGAGCACCCGGTAGCTGACATGTTCGAAGTCACCGGTACCAAATAGGCGGCGGATGTCCTTGTCCAGCGTGGGCTGGTCGATGGGTTGGCCGACCTGGGTATCCACCAGATCCGTCAGCGACTGCGGATTGACGCGCTTGAGGTTCTCGAACCGGATCTCATCAACCACCTGCAGATCGGGCTCGGCATTGAACTGCTGGGTTTCACGCCATGCCGCATATTCATCAGCCGGCATGGAGTACTTGCGCAGCGCACGCTCCATTTTGCGGGCCGCCACCTCGCCCAGCGGGGCGATGGCCGGCAGATGATCGAAGTCGCCGGTGGAGTAGTCGCCCAGCTCTGGCGAAATGAGGATGTCGTCCGGTCCGAGACTGGCCAGCGATTCCTTTACATTCTGCTCGGTGAGGATGCTGAGCATTTGCCCGGACACCCCGAAAATACTGTTCAGCTGTTCACGCTTGAGCAGCGGCGTGCCGACATTGACCGCAATCACCACGTCCGCGCCCATTTCGCGCGCCGTCTGTACCGGCAGGTTGCTGGTCAGCATGCCGTCGACCAGCAGCATGCCGTCGAACTCTGCCGGTGCTACGGCACCGGGAACCGACATGCTGGCACGCATCACGTTGGCCAATTCACCTTCCTTGAAGATCACCGCCTTGCCTGTCACCAGATCGGTCGCCACCGCCCGGTAGGGAATCGGCAACTCGTCAAACTCATAAAAGCCCTTGGCTTTGCTCAACTGCCGCAGCACGGTTTCCAGCTGTACGCCGGTGACGATGCCCTTGCCGAAGGACAGCGAGCCATTATCCAGACCCACTTCCGGTGTCGAGAGAATGGTGTAGTCATCGGTCTTGCGCCGCAGCGCCAGCTCCTGTCGCGGCGGGGTTTCGCGGAACAGCAACTCGGTGGAGATGCTGCCCAGGATCACATCCATCTCATCCAGGGTCATGCCCGAGGCGTAGGCCGCGCCCACCAGCGAGCCCATACTGGTACCGGCAATGCAATCCACCGGCACCCGGTACTCTTCGAGCACCTTGAGCACACCGACATGCGCCGCGCCACGTGCGCCGCCGCCGGACAGCACCAGACAGATGCGCGGGCGGGCCTGGCCCCCGGCCGCTGCTGCGGCTTGCGCCTTTTCACTGGCCACAGCGGCACCCGAGGTCATCGCCAACAGGGATAACAGCGCGCCCGTGGTCAGGGTGATAAATCGGCTCATGTCGTTCATAGGGCTCATGTTCATGGCTGGCGGATGAGGGTCGAAAATTCTTCAGTGATCCCCGCCGCGTGCGCCTTGTCATTGATCAGCGCTTTTTGCTGCAGCGTGGCAAATGATTCGGAACCGGCGGCCAGGCGTCCGCTTTCGTAGAGGTATTGCGGCACATAACCGCTGGCCAGAATACGCCAGTCAAACGGCAGATGCGGCTGATTGACCCGCGAACTGGTCCAGATGGTGGTGGTGCAATTGGTCGTCAGCGTGTTGTAGAACTCGGGAGCGGCTTTGAGCTCATTGATGCGCGACAGGTATTCCAGAAACAGCTTGCGCGCCTGCTCCCGGGTACCGGATATGCGGTACAGATAGACATCCTCGGGTGGCGCGTTGCGGTAATTGGTGCGCAAACCGATCACATCGCGTTCATCGGCGACCACATAGTAGAGTTCGTACTGACGGAAAAAGCCCCGAAGGGTCGAGTAGCCCTCGCCTTTCTCCTTGCGCGTTTCGATCGAAATGGCCAGATGCTGGCCATCGGAAAAATCGAAACTCAGAAACACATGGGCAATCGCCGGTCCCATCCAGTACACGGAAACCAGGTCGATGCCTTGCAGCTGGTCCAGATCGAAGGTTCTGTCGTAGTAGGCCGGGGTGTAGTCGAACTCACTGCGGTAGGTGAAGTTACGGATGTTGTGCAGGGTCACCTGATTGCCATTGATCGTGGCATGGGGCAACACGGCCACATCCTCCTGCCAGTCGCGGTCATTGGACGGTTCCAGCGAACTCCACCAGATCAAGCTGCCCGCCGCCATCAGCAGATACGCCGGCAGCAGGAGCCGCCGCCCGCGCCTCAGGTAAAGACTGCCCAGCGCGGCCAGCGTCAGGCCGCCGACGCCAATGGCCAGTGCCAGCGAAAAAACCTCGGACACGGGCTGCACAATCAGCAGGGCCAGCCCTGCCCAAACGGCAAACAGCGTTAAAACCAGCGTGATCAGAAAGTAGCCAAAAGCGTTAAACAAGCGTTGCGCAGTCATGGATCGATAGGTCCCGGCATTCAGCCCGCATAAGGCTGAATCAGTAGTGATAGCGAAGTTGTGCAATCAGCAAGCAATCGGCGTCCACCCTGTAGACCATGCGATGCTCGTCGTTGATGCGCCGTGACCAGTATCCGGCCAGAGCATGCTTGAGTCCTTCGGGTTTACCGACACCCTCAAACGGCGTCCGGCAGCACTCCTTGATCAGGCTGTTGATCCTTAGCTGGATCTTCTTGTCGGTTTCCTGCCAGTGCAGGTAATCCTCCCAAGCCTGTTCGGCAAAGACCAGCTTCATTGCGTAAGGCTCCGCTCCTTGCCCTGGCCGCTTTCCAGACTGCTGATGGCCTCCAGAAGGCGCTTGGCATTTTTGGGGGCCCGCAACAGGTAGGCGGTTTCCTCCAGGGCTTTGAAATCCTCGAGCGACATCATCACCACGGACTGCTGACCGTTGCGGGTAATAATCAGTGGCTCATGATCGTCACACACGCGATCCATGGTATGAGCCAGGTTGGCACGCGCGGCGGTGTAGGTAACAGCGTCCACAGTAAACCTCCATATATGTACGCAATACTGTACATGTCAAAGCGTATTTGTGTCCAGCACCAATGCTTCATGGTGATGGCTTTCCGAGCAACCCAATCCGGGCTGTTGCTTGCAATTCCGGTCGCTACCCGCGCGCCGATCAACCGCCGAACTCAGCGGCCAGTGCGCCGCGCGGCAGAGCAGCGATGGCCATGTTCTCGGCCAGGCTGTAGATGCGCCGCAGCTTGTCGAGAATCTCGAACTGAACGCGGTGCTTGAGCAACCGATCCGGATCGTCCTGAGCCAGTTTTGCCGACTGCAGGCGGTTCAGCTCGGTGGTCATTTCCAGCACCGCGCCACGACTGGCAAGCACGCCCTGCGCAGCCCTTTCATCGCCATTGAGCAGCGCCAGCAGCGCGCCATGGGCGGCAGCCTGGACCTTCTGGAACAACTGACCAAGTAGCTGTGCCGTCTCTGGCGAGGGGGTGATATTCACCTCCTTGAGCGCGCGCGCCAAAGGCGCCAGATCGCGGCTGATTGCAGCACTCAGGTGGGTGATCTCGCCGGCGGCAGTCACCAGATGGGCCAGTTCGTCGGCTTCGGCATCGCTCAGCTCACCGCGCCCGACGCGCTGCAGATAAGCCATCACCGCCTCGCGCAGCACCGCTATCTGCTCATACTGCTGGGACAGCTCACTCAGATCCCGGGATACGAAGGCCGACTGAACCCTGGTCAGCATCGCCTCGGTCAGTTCACTCATGTGGCCCAGCTCCATCCGCGCCCGCTCCAGGGCCATCGCCGGCACCTGGATCAGTTCGTCATCGAGAAACCGCGGGCGGATGATGGCCTTGTCGTCGACCGCGCGCTGCGGCAGCAACCTGATCGCCATCTGTGCAAACAGCCCGGCGAACGGCAGGAAGATCAGGGTATTGGCCACGGCCCAGAGGGTGGCGGCATTGGCGATCTGCCGCGGCACTTCCTCGGCCAGACGCTCGACTCCCTGCAGATGTTCGGCAAGCGGCGAAACCAGTACCGCCAGATCAGCCAGCTGCGGGATGAACGGCAGCCAGATCAGCGCGCCCAGCACATTGAACAGCACATGCACGGCCGCCGCCCGCTGGGCATCCAGTGGCTTGCCGATGGCGGCCAGAACGGCCGTGATGCCGGTGCCGATCTTGGCGCCGAACAGGATGGCAATCCCCGCTGGCAAGGAGAGCAGCCCCTGCGTCGCCATCACCACGGCCAGCCCGATGGTGGCCGAAGACGACTGCACCAGTGCAGTAAACAGCGCGCCGGCGAGCATTCCCAGGAACGGGTTCTGCAGCGATTGCAGCAGCGCGGCAAAGCCTTCATGGGTGCGCAACGGCGACATGGCAGCGCCCATCACCGCCATCCCGTAAAACACCAGCCCCAGCCCCAGCAGCATGCTGCCGTAGTGACGGGCAACGCCCTGTTTGGAGACGAAGGTCAGCACAAAGCCGACGGCAATCAGCGGGTAGGCCAGCGCGGTGGTGTTGAACGCGACGATCTGCGCCGTCATCGTCGTGCCCACGTTGGCCCCGAAGATCACCCCGACCGACTGCACCAGGGTCATCAGCCCGGCACTCACAAACCCCACCACCAGTACCGTGGTCACCGACGAGGACTGGATCACCGCCGTGATCACCGCCCCGGTGATGGCGCCGAGAAAACGGTTACCGGTGAGTTTGGCCAGCAGTGTGTTCATCTGCTGGCCGGCGGCGGCTTTCAAACCGTCGGTCATCTTGTCCATGCCGTAGAGAAACAACGCCAGCCCGCCGAGCAGCTGCATCATCATGGAAAGGGGATCGAGCTCGGTCATGGTCGGCGTCTCGGTGACTGAAAAAGGGTAATGGTGCGGGGCGGCCATGCAGGGCCAGGCACTGGCAGGGCTGGCCAGTATAGGCAGTCACTGGTCGCCTTTCTATGCCGGGTGCGCGACAGCCGGCCGTGCGCCCCGCTGGCTGGCGCGGGCCGGGCGACCTATGCTGCAAAGCCACTCACCACGATTCTGACAAAAGGAGTATCTGCCATGACCTATACCGGGCAGTGCCACTGCGGCGCCGTGCGCTATCAACTTTCCGGCGAACCGAAGGTGGTTTCGCTCTGCCATTGCCGCGATTGCCAGCGCAGTGCCGGCGCGCCAATGGTGTCCTGGGCGATGTTTGCGGAAACCGCGCTGAGCATTACCAGCGGTCAGCCAAAAACCATCAACTCCTCAGGCACCGCCATGCGCAGTTTCTGTGGGGAATGCGGCAGCGGTTTGTTCTACCGCAACGCAGCAATACTGCCGGGGATTGTCGACGTGCAATCGGCAACGCTGGACGACCCCGACCGGCTGCCGCCCAGCCTGCAGATCCAGACCGCCGAGCGCCTGCACTGGATCAGCACGATCAATGATCTGCCCGGGTTTGAGCGCTACCCGTAAATGGGGTGAGCCTCACTGATCAGGCCCGTTAATGTTCTGATTTTCTCAGGTAACCCACTCGCAGGGCAGTGCACCGGGCTGTGCCCCTTGCGTAGGAGCCAGCTTGCTGGCGATCCGATAGGCGTACGTAAAGGGTGTCGCTTTTTAGCGTTTGTCGAACCTAATCGCGAGCAAGCTCGCTCCTACTGGCGCAGCATAGCGCCGGCCCTTCAGCGCTCAGCCTGTCCAGACAGAATCTTCGCGGCGCCGACTTCGGCAATCATCACGGTGGGGGCGTGGATGTTGCTGCCGGTGATGGCCGGCATGACCGATGAGTCGATCACGCGCAGGCGCTGCACGCCATGCACCCTGAGGTCGGCATCCACTACCGCCATGGCATCGCTGCCCATCGGACAGGTGCCGGCGGTGTGATAGACGGTTTCCACATGCTCGCGGATCCACTGGCGCAGCTCTGCATCGCTCTGCACCTGCGGGCCGGGACTTTCTTCACCGCCATGGAAAGCCAGCATCGCCGGCTGAGCGAGAATCTGCCGGCCCAGACGGACGCCGTTGACCAGCGCGTCGAGTTCCTTGTCAGAGCCGAAGTAGTTGGCATGAATCACCGGTGGCGCAAACGGATCGGCACTGCGCAGGGTCACCCGGCCGCGGCTTTGCGGACGCAGATGGCAGATATGCAGGACAAAACCGGAGCGCAGCGAAGTGCTCCAGCCGTGGCCGTGGGGCAGCATGCGCAACGCGGCAAACTGCAATTGCAGATCGGGAATCGGCTCCTGCGGGCTGGAGCGGACAAAGCCGCCGCAGTCGGTCGGAGTGAAGACGAAGGGCTTCTGCAGCAGCATGCGCAGGGCAAACACCAGCGAGCGCAGGGTCGGTGCCAGCGACATGGAGGTGCCGGACTTGTCCAGACAGCGAATGATTACATCCGGATGGTCCTGCAGGTTTTCGCCCACCCCCGGCAGGTCATGCACCAGCGGGATACCGTGCTCGCGCAGTTCGTCTGCCGGACCGATGCCGGAGAGTTTGAGCAGCTGCGGTGAATTGATTACCCCGGCGCTGAGAATCACCTCGCGCGCGGCGCTGAGGATTTCCCGGGGCGCCCCGGCACCGCCGCGGCTGATTTCCACGCCGCTCGCCACCTTGCCGTCGAAGCACACGCGGGTCACTTGCACACCGGTCAGCACCGTCAGGTTGGGCCGTGCCAGTGCCGCATCGAGAAAAGTCCGCGAGCTGTTGGCGCGACCACCTTCTGGCGTCTGGGTGACCTGAAAGAACCCGCAGCCTTCCTGCTGCGCGCCGTTCATGTCGTCGTTCAGCGGCAGACCGGCCTCGCCGCAGGCCTGCACAAAGGCGCTGCTGGCCGGAAAACGGAAGTTGGTGTCCACCACATCCATCGTGCCCTCGGCACCATGCCAGGCATCGGCACCGCGCTGCTGGCGCTCGCTGCAACGGAAATACGGCAGCACGCTCTGATAATCCCAGCCGGGATTGCCGCGCGCGGCCCACTGGTCGTAATCACTGGGATGGCCACGGGTGTAGATCATCGCATTGATCGAGCTGGAACCGCCCAGCGCCCGGCCACGGGGCCAGAAGAAGCGGCGGTTGCCGGTGCGCGCCTGCGGCTCGGCTGAGTAGCCCCAGTTGTAGGTGCGGCTTTTCATCAGCGCCAGCATGTTCAGCGGGTTGCAGTTGCGGATCAGGAA
>DATMWH010000298.1:0-7734 GCA_035562615.1 Pseudomonas sp.
CTCAGCAAGGAGCGATGCCCCTTCATGCATGGCGGCCAGCGGGGTTTTGAGTTCATGAGAAACATGGCGTAGAACCTGTGCGCGCCCCTCTTCCAGCGAAAGTAGGCGTCGCCGCAGCCACTCCAGCCAGCGTCCGAGCCAACGCAGATCGCTAGGACCCTCTAGCGCGATGGGTTGTTGCAAATCACCTTTGCCAAGGCCTCGTACCGCTCTCTCAAAACGCCCAAGCAAACGTGCCAGCAGGCGCCTGATCAGCCACAGGCAACCAAGGGCAATCAGTACCGCAACACCAGCTGCCAGTAGTAATCGCTTGCGTAAGGCATTGGATTCGCTGAAAAACTCGGCTTGGTCACGGTCCAGAATTGCGCGCGCCTCCTGAAGCGTCTTTTGAGAGCGCAGTTTGAGTTCTTCGATGACCGAGTGAAGTGTCTCTGCATTCCCGGTTTCACGCAGCTTTACATAGGCCAGGCTTTCAAGCTTCACCTGCGCCATCAATTCATCGACCATTTGCTGAGGCAGCGGTGGCAGGCGGCTAAATGACTCAACATTCGCCAGCCACTCATCTCTAACCTGGGCGTAATCGCCAAGCGTGTCGGCATCCTGAAGCACTTCGTAGCGAAGCAGGTTGCGCTCCATGTGCAGCAGATCTTCCGCCAGTTCCCCACTCAAACGCGATGATATTGAAGCAATTTGGATCGCTGATCGGTAGCGGTCATTCAGTGCTTCAAGGGTAACGAAAACATAGACGCC
Source organism: Pseudomonas sp. (assembly GCA_035562615.1). GTDB lineage: Bacteria > Pseudomonadota > Gammaproteobacteria > Pseudomonadales > Pseudomonadaceae > Aquipseudomonas. The sequence goes on from DATMWH010000298.1 coordinate 751, forward strand.
AGCGACCAGCAGCGGAAATGCGAAAAGAATGTGGCCAAAGGTGATCAGCTGCAGGAAGGAGCGCGGATAGCGTTTCATGGACGCCATCGTATGTCAGAGCATGGCGCCGTGAAAGTGTCGGGGGTGGACGACAGCAGCCAGGAACGCCGTAAGCAACGAATATTCGTCCTGCGTGTCCGGCCAGGGGCAACGCTTTGCAGCAATCAAACCCTTCAACATTTGCGGAGGTTCATCATGAATCCAAACAAGTTGCGCTTGCGGGCCGTGCTCGGGCTCTCGATCGCCCTGGCCAGTCTGTACGCGTCTGCCCAGACCACAACAACGGCACCCCCGGCGGGTCGCCTGCTGGCATCCAACTGCTTCCAGTGTCACGGCTACAACGGTAAATCCAGCATCGGCTTTGAGCGACTGGCCGGCGAGTCAGTGTCGGAGATTTACAACGAGCTGCGCGAGATGCGCACCAAAGTGCCGCCCGAGATGATGGAGATGCATGCCCGTGGTTACACGGATGCACAGATCCGTCTGATTGCCGACTACCTGTCAAAACAACGCTAACTGCGAGCGAGGAGCCTTTTCATGAATCGTCGTGATTTTTTCCGTCTGGCCAGTCTGGCTGGTGTCGGCGCCACAGCTTCAACCTGGCTTGGCTTGGCCAATGCAGCAACGGCACCGCAGTTGGGTACCGTTCCCACTAATACTGGTATTAGGGGCCGCGTAGTCGTTATCGGTGGCGGTATGGGCGGTGCTACTGTCGCCAAGTACCTGCGTCTATGGGGTGGCACCGGCGTGTCGGTCACCCTGGTCGAGCGGGATGCTGCATACACCTCAAATATCCTCAGCAATCTGGTACTCAATGGTCAGCGCACGATTACGTCGCTGCAGTATGGCTACAGCAACCTTGCCACACGCTACGGCATCCGCATCGTCAAGGGGGATGTGACTGCTATCGATCCTGTTGGCCATAGTGTATTGCTGGCTGATGGCACCAAACTTCCCTATGACCGTCTGGTGATAGCCCCCGGGGTCGACTTCGACATCTATCCTGGCCTTGAAACGGCTGCCGCCCAGGCCAAGGTGCCACATGCCTGGAGGGCCGGCGTACAAACGACGCAGTTGCGCAACATGCTGGTCAACATGAAGGCCGGAGAAACCTTTGTCATGAGCATTCCGGCCAAACCCTATCGTTGCCCACCTGGGCCGTACGAGCGGGCTTGTGTCGTCGCCGATTGGCTCAAGAAGAATCGCGCCGGTTCAAAGGTGATTGTCCTTGATGCAAACCCGGGCATCACCGCTGAGCCGCATGCCTTTGCCAATGCCTTCGATGTCGTGCACAAGGGTGTCGTCGAATACCACCCTGGGGTCAGCATCAGCAGCATCGATGCGAGCAACATGACATTGAATACGAGTCTGGGCAACCTCAAAGCCAAGGTGATCAATGCCATCCCGCCGCACAAGGCTGGCAAGGTTGTAATCAACAATGGGCTGGCTAATGTCGGTGGGCGTTGGGCTGGTGTCGATGTACTGACGTATCAGTCCACAGCAGCACCGGGAATCCACGTCATTGGCGATGCATCGGCAACGACCCAGCCCAAGGCTGGCCACATCGCCAATCAGGAGGCAAAAACCTGCGCAGATGCCATTGTGCGGCTCTTGGCCGGACGTAGTCCCGATCCATCGCCGATAACCAACTCGGCTTGCTATTCGCCGATTACGGCAGATACGGCTTCGTGGCTGACAGCAGTCTTCGCCTACGACCCAGTGAGCGGCACGATGCAGCCTGTGCCAGGTTCAGCTGGTGAAGCAGCGGGGCGTTCGCAGGACAACTATAAGGAAATGTTCAAGTGGTTTAACACCCTGATGGAAGATAGTTTCGCCTAACGTCGATCGGTCAGGCTCGCTGCGTGCTGGTTACGCTGCGAGCTTGAGCGACATCAAAGGAGCCTGCATGCATTACAAACCCTTCGCCTTCCGGATGTCCGCCGGATTCACGCTGCTCGAACTGTTGGTGGTTGTCGCCATCATCGGTTTGCTGGCGGCTTATGTCGGGCCGCGCTATGTGTCGCAACTTGGCAAGTCGGAAGTCACCGCAGCGCGCACGCAGATCGAAGCCATTGCCCGGGCACTGGAATCGTACCGACTAGACAACGGCAGTTATCCGCTTTCCGAGGTCGGGCTGACAGCACTGCGCAACCGCCCGGCTAACCAGCAACGCTGGAACGGCCCCTATCTTCAGAAGGATGTGCCGCTCGACCCTTGGGGTCATGCTTATATCTACCGACTCGCCAGCACAGCGGGCAGCGGACGTGACTTTGAGCTGCTTTCTTATGGCCGGGATGGGCGCCCTGGCGGCAGCGGCGAGAACGCCGACATCCGTTTTTAAATAAATGCCATGAATTTCGCGATCCGAGCCATCGGCCCAAACGGTGTGGAAACACTTCACATCGAGGCGGCAACGCAGGAAGAGGTAAGCCGGCAACTGGCAGCCAGAAATTTGCGAGCGCTGTCCGTGCGAGGGGCGGACAAGTCGGCATGGCGACAATGGATTGCTCGTAGTGCAAAGCAAGCATCATTCGACCTGCCGCTGTTCAGCCAGGAGCTTCTTGCCTTGCTTGAGGCGGGATTGACACTGACCGAATCGCTCGATGCATTGTATGAAAAGGAGCGTCGACCTGCTGTCATCGCGATACTCGCCGGCTTGCGCGGTCGACTGGCCGAAGGCCAGCGTTTTGCCGCAGCGCTTAGCGCCCAACCGGACGTTTTTCCGCCGCTCTATTGCGGACTCATGCGTGCTGCCGAACGTACGGCCAGCCTCGATAACTCGCTGGCGCGCTATGTCGAATACCGCAGCCGGGTCGATCATGTCAGGCGCCACCTGACGCAAGCGATGATTTATCCAGCCATTCTTTGTGGCATGGGTTTTCTGGTCAGTCTGTTTCTGCTCGGCTACGTCGTGCCGAGTTTTTCCAGTGTTTATCAAAGTTCCGGACGCGATATTCCGCTGGCTTCGCGACTCTTGATGCACTGGGGGCGCTTCGTTGCCGAAAACACCCGCCTGATTGGTGCCGTCAGCTTGAGTGCTGGCGTAAGCTTGATCTGGTTCATGCGCAAGCCACAGACGAGAACGCTGTTGCGTGCCCGTCTGGTTGACACCCTGCGCCGCCTGCCTCAAATCGGCGAACGGCTGAAGACGTTCGAGTTGGCACGCCTTTACCTTGCATTGGGGACTCTGCTGGAGGGGGGGCTGCCCATCCTGGTGTCCCTCGATCTGTGCGATGGGCTGGTATCCGCCAAAACCCAGCTTGCCTTACAACACGCCATGCGCCGAATCGGCGACGGACAACCAGCCTCCACCGCCTTCGATGAAGCCGGTTTGTGCACCCCGGTCGCGCTGCGTCTGATGCGCGTCGGTGAACGCACCGGCCAACTGGGCGACATGCTGGCACGTGCTGCACGCTTCCACGATGGCGAAACAGAACGCTTCATCGCCCGCTTTACCCGGAGCTTCGAACCTTTGCTGATGGCTGCTATCGGGATTGTCGTCGGGGTAATCGTCGTCTTGCTCTACATGCCAATTTTTGACCTGGCCGGGAGTTTCCAATGAGTGCGCGCTTGCCTGCGGAAAGCCAGAGCAATTGGAACGACGATTATCCGGCTGCTACGCTACTCCTGCTGCATGACATGTTGCCGGCATTTGATCGCCTGCCGCTGGCCGAAGCGATGGCACGTCGCTGTCTTCTGCTGCGCAAAGATGCTGCGGTCGACAGCTTTATAGGGGTCATTTCCGATCCACAGGACAGTAACCTTCAACGCTGGGCCGAGGCGCGCGCCGGGGCTCCCGTCATCTGGCATCTGGCTACCGCCGGCGACCTCACGGTATGGCTCAACAAGCAGGCAGAAAATACGCGACTGCTCGCTTCGTCGGACGCAACAGATCAACTTCAGTCGACCGAGTCCAATGTCAAAGAGGCATTGTCGGTAACAGATGTCAGCCAACAGACCAGTCCGGTCGTACGCCTTTTAAATGCAACGCTGCATGATGCATTGCGGCTGGGGGCGAGCGACATCCACCTCGAAGCGACCGGCAGCGCGCTCGATATTCGCTTCCGTATCGATGGAGTGCTCGAGCATATTCGCAGTGTTCGCGGGGTGGATACTGCGCCACAGGTCATCTCGCGTCTCAAAGTATTGGCCGAACTGGACATTGCCGAGACCCGCATTCCGCAGGACGGTCGACTGGCCGTACGGATCGGTGACAGTACCCGTCGTATCGATTTGCGCGTGTCGATCATGCCATCTCTGCACGGTGAGGACGGCGTACTCCGCATCCTGGACAAAAGCCGCTTGATGCAGGACAAGTCAGCGCTAACACTGGAAGGACTGGGCTTTGCGGCCTGCGACATGCAACAGTTACGCGATCTGGCGGCCCAGCCGTACGGCATGCTCCTGGCCAGCGGACCAACCGGCAGCGGCAAAACCACCTCGCTTTACGCCGTACTCTCGGAAATTCACGATGGCCGGGAAAAAATTATCACGATCGAAGACCCGGTCGAGTACGAATTGCCAGGCATTCTGCAGATTCCGGTCAACGAAAAAAAGGGGCTCAATTTTGCGCGCGGCCTGCGCTCGATCCTGCGCCACGACCCAGACACCATCATGGTCGGTGAAATCCGTGACCGCGAAACTGCAGAAATTGCCATTCAATCGGCCCTGACCGGCCATCGTGTGCTGTCAACCCTGCACGCCAACCACGTTTTCGATGTTTTCAGCCGCTTTAGTCACATGGGCATCGACCCATACCTGCTGACTTCAGCCATCAGCGGCGTCTGGGCCCAGCGCTTAGTACGCAAACTTTGCCCGGTGTGTGCCAGGGCACACACGCCAACACCCCGCCAAGCAGAAGAACTACAAATTTCAAGCGACGGCTCACTTTACAGCTTCAAGCAGGCTGTCGGTTGCGAGTCCTGTCGCGGTACCGGCTATCAGGGACGCAGTGCCATTGTCGAGATCCTGGCCCTCGATGACGTACTGCGTACCCTGATAGCCCAGCGGGCGCCGATTAACGAAATTCGTAGTGCTGCACACCATCAGGGCACGCGTAGCCTGCGCGAAGCAGCCGTTGAACTGGCGCGCCAAGGGCAAACGACGTTGGAGGAAGTGCACCGTGTCACGGTTCGCCAGTAAGGCATTATCGTTGCCGTGGCGACGTAACAGCGTTGTGCATCTGGACATTGGGCGGTCACGTATCCTGTTGCAACACGGCCAGTCGACGATCCGGCACGAGTTGCCATTCCCGATCGATTCATGCCTTCCCGGGGTTGAATCCTTGACTCAATTGGGCTGCGCCATTGAAACCCTGGGTGCCGGCATCTTGCATGAGCGCCAGACGGTGGAAATCACCCTGAGCGATGCGCTGACGCGCTGCTGGATACTGGAGCGCCTACCTGGACTGGCGTCACCGAGGGAAATCGATGGGCTGGCGTACGATCAGATGCAACAAATTTACGGCGATACTGCCGCTGATACTGCCCATTGGGTGGTTCAGGTAGATGCCGCGCCATTCGCCAATCGCTGGCCGGCAATCGCGCTGGCCAGGACTCTGCTCGATCTGCTATGCGCAATGGCTGAAACCCAAGGCTGGCATCTTGGCAAGATACAGACACGTTTCGTACGCGGGTTCAATGCCTGTTCCAGCCAATCAATTCGACAGCCGGCGCAAGCAATTTATTGGCTGGAAAGCAGTGATGGATTGACGATTGGCATTCGTAACGCACGGGAGTGGCAGGCGTTGCGCACCCATCCTCCACTTACGCTGCTCGGATCGGATCTGCAGGCGATGCTGCGCCGCGATTGTCGAGCAATCGGTCTGCAAATCGCGAACTGCCAAGTCCAGCCGTTGCACTGGCCGGTCAAGAGACAAGGGCGATGAGCCTGCGGATCGATTTCGCGCCGTCAGCAGGACGCAAATCATCCTTGCGGCTGGGGTTGGGATCCGCCGCAATGGTGCTGATCCTCAGCCTGGCATGGGTCATTACTAGCGAAACCGAAGCTGGCTTGCCGCAAAGCTTGGTATCGCAACCGGCAGAAGAGGATATCCGGATGATGAATAACGCCATAGACGAGTTGAATTTCCCGTGGCTCCAGATTCTCAGCCTTGTTGAAGATAGCGTCGACGACACGCTGCGCATTATCCAGTTCGATGCCAATGCCCGCGATGGTCGTCTGAGTCTGCATGGCGAGGCCAAAGACAGTCGCGTGGTTCTTGAACTCCCAGCGCGCTTACGTGCCAGCCCGGTCATAGAGGAGGCACGTGTCATCAGCCAGAACCCTGCCGGGAATAACGAAACCGGTAACTTTCCAATTCGTTTTGCCCTTGAAGTTACGTTTCGGGCCACTGATCGAATTCAACCATGAAGATCGCTTCCATCACCTTGCTTGACCTGCGTCTGATGTTCTCCCGCCAGCCGGGTGTGACGCTGCTTCTGGTAGTAATGGTTGTGTTCGCGATCTTGGTACTGACTCATCCGGCACCGGCACGGCAAGACAACATGGAGGGTTTTATCGACCCCGCCAGAATCGTCGCGGCCCAGCACAACTTCCGCAAAGTGCTGATTCCGCCAGCGGCTCTGGCCGCGGCGCAACAAGAAGTACTCGATGCAGCAGCAAGCCATCACCTGACTATCGGACGCGTGGACTACGCGCAGGAGGTGGACAACAACGGGCACTTTGTCCGCGCCAGCATGCGTCTGCCGATCAACGGACGCTACGAAGACATCCGAGCTTTCCTTGAGGCAATCCTGGCAGGCCAGCCCGCCCTGTCGATTCGCCAACTGAACATTCAGCGCGAGGTATCGAGCGATGCGAATTTTGCCCTTACGGCGACGTTGACCGCGCAATTCCTGATCGGCGAGGCTGCGCGATGAGATTGATATTGCGGAATCCCTTTATCGTCGCGATTACCTTGGTCATTGCCATCACACCAGATCA
>DATMWH010000299.1:0-4009 GCA_035562615.1 Pseudomonas sp.
GCTGGTATTCAGGCATCACGCGCACCAACTGACCAGCATCCAGATAGGGTTGGACACTCCATAACGGTGCAATCAGCAGCCCGACGCCCGCCAGGGCATTGGCCAGCAGGAAATCGTAATTGTCACTGAGTATCCGTGGAATCGGGTGCTCGATACGCACCCTTTCGCCTTCCCGCCAGAACGCCCAGTAGTGCCGATCCAGTGCCGGGTGCTTGTACATCAGCCAGGCATGCTCATGCAGGGACTGTTCATTGACCGCTTGCGGGTTGCTGGCGAGGTAGGCCGGACTGGCGATCAGGCCTATGCGATTGCTGCCCACCGGACGTGCAATCAAACCGGGCACATCACACTTGCCCTCATGCAGGATCAGGTCATGGCCACTTTCCAGGATCAGGTTGTCGTCATCACTCAGATCGACTTGCAGCCGCAACTGCGGATGCAACGTACAGAACTCCGCGCACACCTGCGCCAGAAATGCCGGGCCAAAGGCCAACGCGGCGGCAATCCGCAACTCGCCATGCAGCCCATGCTGCATCTGGCGGATCTCTTCGCCGGCATCGCCCAGACAGCCCAATGCATCCCGCGCTGCCTGCACGTAGAGACGGCCGGCTTCGGTTAACTGCATTCGCCGGGTGGTGCGCTCGAACAGCCGCGACCCCAGCTCTTCCTCCAGTGCCGCAATGGCCTTGGCTACCGCCGAGGGGGTCTTGCCCATGTGCAGGGCCGCCCGACTGAAACTGCTCTGTTCAACCACACAAACCAGGGTGTTTAACGCGCCGAATTTATCCATCATTTGATCCTGAAGGGAATAGAACTTTTGCACGAACGGGTGATTACGAGCGACCTGACGACCGATTAGTCTTGCCTGAAATCATAAACAAAACAGGGATTCATCGATGAAACGGTTCTTGCCCAGCTTACTTGCAATCGCACTGACTTGTGCCTCACTGGAATCTATTGCTGCGACTGACGCAGTGTATTTCAACGGCAAAGTCTTTACAGCCAACACGGCCCAGCCACTGGCACAGGCTGTAGCGGTTGAAAACGGCAAAATCCTCGCCGTCGGCAGCGACCAGCAGATGCTCGCACTGGCCGATGGCAAGACCCAGCGCATTGATCTGGCTGGCAAAGTGCTGATGCCCGGAATGATTGACAGTCACAGCCACCCGGTCATGGGCGGCGCCGCGAGTCTGCGCGCCAACCTGTACGACGAAATTCTGCCGCTGAGCGAACTGCAGCAGTGGATCATCGAACAGGACAAGGCCGGCATCGCCCGCATGGGCGATATCGTGGTGATTTCCGGCACCAGCTCCGGCTACTGGGACAAAGCCAGCGAAATCGGCCAGGTGTTCAATCAGGGCACATGGGCCAAGCAGCCACTGGTGCTGGAAGGCATAGACGGCCATACCGGCTGGGCCAACAACGTCATGCTTGAGCGGGCAGGCATCAATCAGGCGCTGATCAGGACGCTGGATGAAAAGAACGCCAGTTACATCGGCCAGAATAAGGACGGCACCCCCAACGGCTACCTCTCCGAAGCTGGCTGGGACCGGGTGCGCAGCCTGCTGCCACAGGCCTCAGCCGAGGACATGCTGAACGCCGCCCGCGCCGGCGTGAGGGCCAACAACGAAGTCGGGGTCACTGCCTGGATGGACGCTGCCGCCAATGCCGGCGCGGCCGACGATGTGTTTGAACTCAAGCCCACAGCCGAAACCGTTGGCGTGTTGCCGTTGTACAAGGCGCTGGCGGACAAGGGTGAACTGTCTGCCCATGTGGCCGCGCTGATGATTGTGAACCCGCGCAGCACGCCGCAAGACCTCGAGATGGTCAAAACGGTCATGGCCCGGTTTCAGGGTGTACCCAACCTGACCACCCCGGGCATCAAGGTGTTTGCCGACGGCATCCTCGAGTTCCCCGGCCAGACAGCGGCGGTCATCGACCCCTACACCAACAGTCTCAAGCAGGGTCAGTTGCTGATCGACCCAGCCAACTTCGGCAAGCTGGTGGATGCCGCCGAGGACAATGGCTGGCTGGTACACGTGCATGCAGTGGGTGACCGCGCAGTCCGTGAAGCCCTCAACGGCATCGAGTACGCCCGCACGCAGAACCCGACCAGCGCCGCCACGCACAGCATCAGCCATCTGCAACTGGTCAATCCGAAAGAGTTTCAGCGCTTCAAACAACTCGATGTGATTGCTTCCATGCAGCTGGCCTGGGCATTGGGCGAGGTGTACAGCATCGATCTGGTTCAGCCCTATGTCAGTGCCTTTGCCTACCGCTACCAGTATCCGGCGCAATCACTGAAGAAGGCCGGCGCCACCATCGCCGGTGCCAGCGACTGGCCGGTGTCCTCACCCAGCCCATGGCTTGCGATCTACCACGCGGTAACACGCAAGGGACCCTTGGGTGTGCTCAATGCCAAGGAAGGTATCGACCGCGAAAGCATGTTCTACGCCTACACCATCAACGCGGCCAAGGCGCTCAACCTGCAAGACCAGATCGGCTCGCTGGAGCCGGGCAAGCAGGCTGACATGATCATCCTCGACCGTGACGTGTTCACCGTCAGCGATGACCAACTGCTGGAAACCAAAGTGCTGCAAACCCTCTTCGCCGGCAAGCCGGTGTTCACCGCCGACAACTCCAACAACAAAGAGATCTGACCATGAACGCTTTACACCGCCTTGCTCTGGCAAGCCTGATACTCGCACCCTCCGTCAGCGTTAACGCCTTTGAGCTAAACGACACACTGACCCTGAATGTTTCCCCCGCGCTGGTCAGCGATTATCGCGCTGACGGCATCTCGCAAACCCTGGGTGATCCGGCCGCGCAGCTGGATCTGATGCTCAGTCATGCCAGTGGTTTGTATGCCGGCATATGGACATCGACGGTCGACTACGGACTGGATTACGCCACTCGCCAGGAAATCGATTACTACGCCGGCTATTACTGGCAGATCAACGACGACATCAGCCTGGATACCTGGCTGACCCGCTATGAGTACCCGAAAACCAGCGCCTTCAACTCGAACGATATCCAGAGCGAACTGAACACCTATGGCGTGCTGCTCGGCGGGCGCTATTCAGACAACCTGCATGACGAGGAACTCAACGAAGAAGAATCCCTGTCATCCTGGTACCTCGGCTATCAGACATTGCTGCCGCTGGATATCGGCGTGCGTGCCACCTATGAAACGGTCGACTACAAGGACGACGTATTCTGGACCACCAATGGCAGCAGCCGTGCCGACTACAACAACTGGGAAATCAAGCTGAACAAAGAACTCTGGCATCTGGACTGGAGCCTGAGCTACATCGATACCGACCTCTCCGACACCGAGTGTGAAAGCTTCACCGGCTACCGTGACCTGTGCAGTGCGACTGTCGTAGCCGGCGTCAGCACCACGTTCTGAAGGTTGACGGCGCGCTACCGCGACCATGTAGGAGCCAGCTTGCTGTGGTCCGGCACTCCGGCGATTTGGTGCCTGAAGAGCATCGCCAGCAAGCTGGCTCCTACACAACTCGCTGTATTAACAACGCTCCACGGTTTGAAAGCCAGAATTGCATTGCTTCGTGCGCCGAGTCAGGCAATCCTTTGCGCCTGACCTATTGGAACCCTCCAGCGATGTCGCCGCGCGCCCTGCTCCAACTCACTGCCCTGGCCGCCATCTGGGGTGCCAGCTTCTTGTTCATGCGGGTGGCTGCGCCGGTGATCGGTGCCCTGCCGACCGCCTTCCTGCGCGTATTTCTGGCAGGCATCGGACTGCTGGTGTTGCTGCTGGCACTCAAGGTGCCGCTGCACTTTCACGGCAAACTGCGCCAGACCATGTTGCTGGGTCTGATCAACTCCGGCATACCCAGCCTGATGTACAGCCTGGCCGCGCTGGTGCTTCCGGCCGGATATTCCTCCATCTTCAACGCCACCACACCACTGATGGGAGTGCTGATCGGCACCCTGTTCTTCGCCGAGCAAATGACCTGGGCCAAAGGGCTCGGCGTGTTGATTGGCTTGT
>DATMWH010000300.1:0-22271 GCA_035562615.1 Pseudomonas sp.
CATCTGGAAGACCTTCAGCGCATATTTTCAGGGGTTTGTTGCTGTTCGGCTGATTTTGCAGCACAGCAATCGCCAGATGGCGTGACAGTACTCCAAAAGCGAACCCCCGCTTAAAAGCGGGGGTTCGTCAGCAGCCTGAAAAGCCACCCGCAGGTGGCTTTGCTTGAGCAGGACGCGGTCAGAACGCCTTGCCGGTCTTGTAGAACTTCTCGTAGCAGAAGTTGGTAGCCTCGATGTAGCCTTCGGCACCACCGCAGTCAAAGCGCTTGCCCTTGAACTTGTAGGCGATCACGCAACCGTCCTGCGCCTGCTTCATCAGGGCGTCGGTGATCTGGATTTCTCCGCCTTTGCCCGGCTCGGTCTGTTCGATCAGGTTGAAGATATCCGGTGTCAGGATGTAGCGGCCGATGATGGCCAGATTCGACGGGGCATCTTCGGGCTTGGGTTTTTCCACCATGCTGTTCACCCGGAAGATGTCGTCGCGGATCATTTCGCCCGAAATCACACCGTACTTGGAAACCTCGTCGGCCGGCACTTCCTGAATCGCCACGATCGAGCAGCGGAACTGGTTATACAGCTTGACCATCTGTTGCAGGACGCCGTCGCCGTCGATGTTGAAACACAGGTCGTCGGCCAGTACCACGGCAAAGGGTTCATCACCGATCAGCGGGCGGCCGGACAGGATGGCATGCCCCAAGCCCTTCATTTCTACCTGGCGGGTATAGGAAAACGAGCACTCGTCGATCAGACGGCGAATCCCGACCAGATATTTTTCCTTGTCGGTGCCCTTGATCTGATGCTCAAGCTCGTAGCTGATGTCGAAGTGGTCTTCCAGCGCGCGTTTGCCACGCCCGGTGACCATGGCAATTTCCTTCAGCCCCGCCTCCAGAGCCTCTTCCACGCCGTACTGGATCAGCGGCTTGTTGACCACCGGCAGCATTTCCTTGGGCATGGCCTTGGTTGCAGGCAGGAAGCGGGTACCGTAACCGGCGGCCGGAAACAGGCATTTCTTGATCATGGGGAGTGAGTCCTGTGGAAGTGGCATAGAGGAATGCGGGTGGAAGTCTAATCACCCGCTCCCGGCCTTTCAATGCTGTGGATCAATTGACCGCGATTTGCAGGCTGCGCCGTACCTGGTGCGTCGCTAAAAGCTGCTCAGACCGCGCGGTTATTTATCGCGACAAGCCAGATAACCGTTCGCCTATCTTCTTTTGACTTGTACTCACAAGTGTCGGACGTATACTGTATATACAACCAGTATACGAGTTTATCCATGCGCAACGTCACGCGGCTCGGTCACATTCAACCATCCCCAATGCTCCTGCGGCTCTTTGATGCCAAGGTACCAGCCGGCTTTCCCAGCCCGGCGCTGGATCACATGGAGCAGATGATTTCGCTTGATGAATTGCTCGACATTCAGGCGCCACACACCTACATCGTGCGGGTGTGCGGGGACAGCATGCAAGGAGCCGGGATTTTTGATGAAGACCTGCTGGTGGTCAGCCGCGCCTTGCCGGCACAGACCGGTGATGTGATCGTGGCCAGTATCAATGGAGAGGTATTCGTCAAACGCCTGTGTCGCGATGGCCAGCAGATCATCCTGCGCTCGGAAAATTCGCGCTATGCCCCGCGTTACATCGTCGAAGGCGACGAACTGCTGGTATGGGGCGTGGTCACCCACAGCATTCACGGGCATCGCACGCATGCCTGAGCCAGCTTTTGCCCTGATCGACTGCAACAGTTTCTATGCCAGTTGCGAGCGGGTCTTTCGCCCCGACTTGTTGCGTACGCCGATTGTTGTGCTGAGTAATAACGACGGTTGCGTGATCGCCCGCTCTGCCGATGCCAAACCGTTCGTCAAGATGGGCGCGCTGTACCATGAAATCCGTCACGACCTAAAACGGCATGGCATCGTCGTGTTCAGCAGCAACTACGCCCTCTACGGCGACATGAGCGAGCGCGTGATGAGCATCCTGGAGGCACGCTTCCCGGTCCTTGAGGTGTACAGCATCGATGAAGCCTTCGCCGATGTCAGTGGCCTGCCCGAACCGCTGGAAGCACTGGGTCGCTCGGTGCGCGCCGAAGTCCAGCAGAAGACCGGTATTCCGGTTGGCATCGGTATTGCCGGCACCAAGACTCTGGCCAAACTGGCCAATCACGCCGCCAAGCGCTGGCAGAAGCAAACCGGTGGCGTGGTCGACCTGCGCGACCCGCAGCGGCGCGACAAATTGCTCAAGGTCGTACCCGTCGGGGAGGTTTGGGGTATCGGCCCGCGCATGCAGATGCACCTGGAAGCCACACAGATCAGGACCGCCTGGGACCTGGCGCAAACTGATGCCTGGACGCTGCGCAAGCGCTTCAATGTGGTGATCGAGAAAACCGCCCGTGAACTGCGCGGCACAGCCTGCCTGGCACTGGAAGACTGCGCTCCGCCGAAACAGGAAATCTGTTGCAGTCGCTCCTTCGGTAAGCGCTTGCGAGAGCTGTCAGATATTCAGGAGGCGGTGGCGGCTTTCGCTACCCGCGCAGCCGAGAAACTGCGCCAACAACACTCGGTGTGCCAGCAGGTCAGGGTCAGTCTTCGCACCGGCATGTTCAATCCGGATGAAGCGCGTTATGCCAATGGCGGACTTTGTCAGCTGCCCTACCCGACCGATGACACACGCCTGATCAGCCAGGCCGCTCAGCAGTGCATGGCCCGGCTGTATCGCCCCGGTTTTGCCTACGCCAAGGCTCAGGTGCTGTTGCTGGGTCTGTGCCAGCGCAATGAATACACCATCGACCTTTTCGCCCCCCAGCAGCCGGTGCGGGTCGACCGCCTGATGCGCGTGCTCGATCAGATCAACAACAAATGGGGCCGCGACACCCTGCACCCTGCCACTGTGCAGCCCAATCCGGGCTGGAGCATGCGCCGGGAGATGGTCAGCCCCGCATACACGACCAAGGTGAGCGAGTTGTTAGTGGTTTCAGCCAGGTAGAGAATACGTGTTGCACAGGTCTGCGGTTATTCCGGAAACTGTGCAGGGAAGCCACTCCAAGCATCAGGATTCCTCCCTCCACTCCAACAAGTGATTCTCGAACGTGCCTCCACAAGCTTCAAACAAGTCCATCTCGGCACTTGCACTCACTACTCCCGTCGCCATGGGCTACATCCCCTTGGGAACGGTATTCGGCTTTCTGTTTGTCCAGGCCGGTGGTGAGTGGTGGCTGGCTGTGTGCGCCAGTTTGCTGGTGTTTGCCGGCGCGGCGCAGTACATGATGATTCCGATGCTGGCGGCCGGCATGTCGCTGGGGACGATTGTGCTGGCGACGTTGATCATCAATTCACGGCATGTCTTCTATGGTCTTTCACTGTTGAACCGTTTGCCGCAACGCACGTTACACCGCTGGTACCTGATATTTGGCCTGACCGATGAAACCTATTCGGTGATTACCACCCTGCCGGCCGGAACCAGTGACAGCAAGATGGTGCTGGTGGCCCTGCTCAATCAAGGCTGGTGGGTACTGGGCACCCTGCTCGGCGCCGTGCTGGGGGTGCAGGCAAAGCTGAATCTGGCAGGGCTGGATTTTGCGCTGATCGCCTTGTTCTGCGTGCTGACTGTCGAACAGTGGCGCGCCCGCAAGAGTGCCGCGCCACTGTGGGTAGCGCTGGTCGCCTTCGCCATTGCTTACCCGTTGTCGGCACAGCACGCCATGGTGATTTCCATTGGCCTGAGCGTGGCAGCGGCCATCATTCTGCAGTTTCGACACGAGCGGGGACATGCGGATGACTGACAATCTGTATGTCGTCAGCGTCATCGTGGCGATGGGGCTGGTCACCTTTGCCCTGCGTGCGCTGCCCTTCTTCGCCGGTCAGTGGCTGCAAAAGCACCCGCTGGTGCACCGCCTCGGAGAATTCCTGCCGCTGGCGATCATGACCCTGCTGCTGGTGAATTCGACTCTGGCGGCCATGGGTGAGAATCCGGCCGGTCCCTGGCCAGAACTGGCGGCGGTGTTGTTGGTGGCAAGCGTGCAGTGGTTCAGTCGTAATGCGCTGCTAAGCATTTTGCTCGGCACCGGCCTGTATGTGCTGCTGAGAAACCTGCTCTAGTCAGCCGGCGACTACCCGCCCAGGCCTGACGGCACCCGCAACTCCCGGCTGATCTGGCTTTGCATACCATAAGCCGGCGCCTCCACCTGGGTGTAGTCGCGCACATAGCGCAGGGCGAATTCGGCTGCGCCCCATTGCTGGTATTGCTCGACATGCTTGAGCTCGTGGGCCCACAGGGCGACGTTGTTCTGCGCGTCTGCTTCATGGCGAAAGACGATGATGTCGAGCATGGTCACCGCGTTAACGTCAGGGTTCTGCAGCATGGTGTTGGCGGCGTTCAGCTCTGCGTCATCGCCCACCTTGAAGCGCACCGAATCGAGCACTTGCAGGCTGTAGTAAGGCTCCAGCTGGGCGCGAATATCCAGCGGGATGCGCTGCAGCGTGCCAGCGGCCGCCGTACGGTGGGACTTTTCCAGCCAGAGCTGCAGGCCGGAGGCCGCCATCTGACTGAGGCGGTCATACAACGGGCCAACCTGCTCTGGCGTACCGGGGACACAAAAGCAGGAAATCAGGCAGACTTTGCTCTGCCCTTGCGGACAAGCCAGCGCAACAGACGAAGCACCAAGGGTGACCAGCAATGACACAGAGCAAAGGGCTCTGCGTATAAAATCAGCGGACACTGGGTTCTCCTGAGAAAATGACTGTTGGCGGACAGCAAGGCGCGCATGGTAACGCCCGGCGAGTCGCAACACGAAGCCGCAACACAGACAGTTACACCTTAGCCAGTGGAGTTATGAACAATGTCTGCAGACATGCACTATTACGAACCGGCGCAAGGCCACGGCCTGGCCCATGACCCGTTCAATGCGATCATCGGCCCGCGGCCGATTGGCTGGATTTCTTCGTGCGATGCTCAGGGCAGGCTGAATCTGGCGCCGTACAGCTTCTTCAACGCCTTCAACTATGTGCCGCCGATCATCGGTTTCGCCAGCGTCGGTCGCAAGGACAGCCTGAGCAACATCGAGCAGACTGGTGAATTTGCCTGGAATCTGGTCACCCGTCCGCTGGCCGAGGCGATGAATCAGAGCAGCGCGGCGGTGGCCGCAGAAGTCGATGAATTTGCCCTGAGCGGCCTGACTGCTGCACCTTGCAGACTCATTGGCGTGCCGCGTGTGCTGCAAAGCCCGGTGTCATTCGAGTGCCGGCTGACGCAAATCGTCCAGTTGCAGCGTTCCGATAAGAGCCTGATCCCGACCTGGTTGATCCTGGGCGAAGTAGTCGCGGTACACATCGACCGTGCGCTGCTCAAGCAGGGTGTGTATGACACCGCCGCCGCCGAACCGCTATTGCGTGGCGGCGGTGCGGCAGATTATTTCAGTATCACGGCGGATAATTTGTTGCGCATGCAGCGACCTGCATAAGCCGCACTTTTAATTGGCAAGTCGCATGCAAATGGTTAGTTTAACGACGGCTCATTCAATCTTTCGGGAAATCACCATGCATAAACTGTTAATAGCGATCGTCTGTATCTTCAGCCTGACCGCCTGCTCCAGTGAGTACATCATCTCAACTACCGACGGCCAGCTGATTACTACCAGCAGCAAGCCCAAGCTTGATGAGAAATCCGGGATGTACCGTTTTGAAGACAGCGAGGGGCGCGATCAGCAGGTGGAGAAAACCACCGTCAAGCAAATTCTCGAACGCTGAATCTGCACTTTGAAAAGCCCCAAACCCCGCTTTAAGCGGGGTTTTTTTTCGCCCGGATTTTGGGGCTCAAGCACGCACTCGCTGGGTGAAAATGCTTTGGCAATATCAAGCAACTATCTGTGCGACCGTGAAGTTTCATCTTTACCGTTGATCAGGTTAGTCCTGAGCTGTTTTGTTAGCCGTCTGTGCCAAGGCCTTTTGCAACTGCAACGCCAGTCCGCTGGTCCGTTGCACGTTCTTGCCCACCGCACCCTCGAACACGCCGGCCCCGCTCTCCACCAGACTGAACCAGTGTTTGGCGCGGGTGATGCCGGTGTACAGCAGCTCCTTGGTCAGCACCGGGTTGGGCGCATCGGGCAGCACCAGCGCGGTGTGGATGAACTCCGAACCCTGCGACTTGTGCACGGTCATGGCGAAAACAGTTTCCACCTCGGCCAGGCGGGTCGGCAGGACAAAACGCACGCCACCACTGCCGTCATTACGCGGGAAGGCCACGCGCAGCTTGGGCGGCCCCTCGGGCGTCGGCACGAGTAACGCGATGCCGATGTCACCGTTCATCAAGCCGAGGCTGTAATCGTTGCGCGTGACCAGTACCGGGCGCCCCTCATACCAGCCGTGATCGCTGCTGATCAGCTGCTGGCGCAGCAGTTCGCTGGAAATCCGCTGGTTCAGCCCTTCCACACCCCAGGGCCCCAGACGCAGGGCGCAGAGCACGCGAAAGGCATCGAAGGCGGCCAGCACCTGCCCGGCCCACTGCGCCCAGGCCGGGCTATTCCACGGCGTGTCGGCGGACGGCCTCTGCCGCTGCAGGAGTTCGAGATACTGCCGGTAGCCCGGTGGCGCGGCTTCAGCTGTCGGGTGACCGTCGACAATCAGCCGGGTCAGGGCGCTGTCCTTGTCCCGGGCCAGTTTGAGGTTGAACAGCTGTTGCGTCTGCTCTTCCAGCAGCGCGCGGGCCTGGGTTGCTTGCTTCTGATTGACCAGCCGGGCCAGACGACCGATGCCGCGATTGGCGTCAAAGCGCCGCGAGTAGCGCAGCATCACCGTCTGCTGGGCCAGCGGATCACCCTGCCCGACCGCCCCTTGCAGGCCTTCAGCCTGCACAGTTTCGCCGGTGACAGCACTCAGCCAGGCCGTGGTGGCGTCGCTGTAGTGACCGGCTTCCGCAGCACCACACAGATCGCCCAGAACAGCGCCGGCGTCCACCGATGCCAGCTGATCCTTGTCGCCGAGCATGATCAGGCGCGCGGTCGGCGGCAGGGCTTCGAGCAGGCAGGCCATCATCTCCAGATCGATCATCGAGGCTTCATCGACCACCAGCACATCCAGCGCCAGCAGGTTGCCCGCATGATGGGTGAAGTGACGGGTGTCCGGCCGGCTGCCGAGCAGGCGGTGCAGGGTTGAAACCTCAGTGGGAATGGCCTGGCGTACCGCATCGCTCACCGGCAATTCGCTGACGGCCCGGCCAATCGATTCCGACAGCCGCGCCGCCGCTTTGCCGGTGGGTGCGGCCAGACGCATACGCAAGGGTTTGCCGCCTTCAACCGCCGGGGTTTGCAGCAGCCCGAGCAAGCGCACCACCGAGGTGGTCTTGCCGGTGCCGGGCCCGCCAGTGATTACGCTGAAGTTGCCGCGCGCGGCCAGTGCACAAGCCAGTTTTTGCCAGTCGGTGTGGCGTTCGCCGTCCACCAGCAACGCTTCGGGGAACAGCTCCGCAAGCCGCTGGGCCAGATCAGCCGGTGCTTCAGCTGGCTGGCGCAGGCGCTGAGCCAGTGCAGCGGCGATGCTGCGCTCGTAGTTCCAGTAACGCCGCAGGTACAGACGCTGACCGGCCAATACCAGTGGCCGCTGCGGCGAACGCTGTGGGTTGTCCTGATCGTCCACCAAACGGCACTGGCGCAATGCCTGCTGCCAGCTGGCCAGATCCAGTGTGGCCAGCAGCCAGGTGAGCGCCGGGCCAGGCTGGATGGTTTCATGGGATTGCTTCAGGGCCGCATCCGGCGCCTCCAGTGTCAGCTGCAAATCCAGACAGGAATGCCCGCGGCCGAGCTGGAAACTCACCAGCGCCGCCGCCAGCAACACCGCAGGTTGTGCCTGCGGCTCCTGTTCCAGGACAAAAGCGGCGAAGGCACGATCCAGCGCCCGCAGCCAGCCGCGGCTGACCCAGAAGTCCAGTTGATGCAACAGGTCGGTGCTGCTGCAATCTGCCGTCAGTGCCGGGCGGTCTGTGGACTGCAGGCGCTCGCCCAGCTGTTTAAGCGTCTGTGTCATGCGCGGATACCCATTGGCTGGCCCTTGAACAATGCATCCATCTGCTCGATCAATTCACGCGGCGGCTTTTCGAAATACACCCCCTGACTGCCGGCCTGATGCCCTCGCAGGAACAGGTACACGGCCCCGCCCATGTGCCGGTCGTAGTCGTAGTCGGGCAGACGCAGCTTGAGCTGGCGGTGCAAGGCCAGCAGGTACAGGCAGAACTGCAGGTCATAGCGGTTGTCGAGGATGGTGGCGACCATGCTCGCGGCGTCATAGCAGGCATCCTCCGGCCCCAGCCAGTTGGACTTGTAGTCCGCCACGTAATAGCGCCCCTGATACTCGAACGTCAGATCGATAAAGCCCTTGAACATGCCGTTCAACTGGCCGGGCTGCAGTGCCGGCCGCGGCCTGGCTTGCGCGGTGAACTGCTGTATCAGGCTGTCGAGGCGCTGCAGGCTGACGGTCTGACTGGCGAACCAGAACTCCATTTCCACCTGATAGGTCGTCAGCTGCGCCAGACTGACCTGCTGGCCGGCAAAGTCCAGCGGCGCCTGCAGATAGCTGCTGAGCCAGGTTGTCAGCGGGTTGATCCAGCGTTCCCAGTCGCGCAGGTTGCAGCGGCGGGCAATCGTGCTTTCCAGCAGCCCAGGGTCTTTTGCCACGCGGGCGAACCCCTCCCTGCCCGCCCACTCCAGCAAACCATGCAGAAAGGTGCCGGGCCCGGCACCACGGGGAAAGCCGTGAATGTCCGCACCCTCGGCGTCTGCGGTCTCACCGGCTTCTTCCTTGAGGTTGGCTTCCAGCGCGCTGGCAGGTTCCTGCGCAGGGCTCAGCGCGGCTGCACTGTCGGTAAACGCCAATGCCGAATAACTGGCAATCCACCAGGGCTTCGCCGGTTTGTGCCGGGGCAACAAGGCCGCCGCCGGTTCCGGCAGGCTCGGTGTCTGGTAACAGGCAGTGCTGACGGCTGGCGCCGGCTGGCTGACGATTTCGCTGCAACCTTCAGCCAGCGCCGCCGTCCAGGTAGCGATCTGTGCGCTGTTGATCTCCGCCCCGCCGGCCAGCAGGTAACCCAGTCCACTCTTGTCCAGCTGGGTTTTACCCTGCTTGTTGCGCGTATCACCCACCGGTGCCATACCCAGCCAGGTGGCATAGCGCGCACGGGTCAGGGCCACATACAGCAGGCGCATTTCCTCGCTCAGACGCTCGTCATTGGCCCTTTCCCGTGCAGGTTTGATCGCATCGCCGGCGCTCAGATCAATCATCAGCTGGCCTGTATCGGCTGCGTGGTACATCGGCGGCGTCTTGCTCTTGCCATCGATTTCCCTCGCGGCGCACACGAACGGCAACAGGACCAGCGGATACTCCAGTCCCTTGGACTTGTGTACGGTGACCACCTTGATCAGCTTGGCATCGCTTTCCAGACGCAGGATTTCCTCTTCGCTGGCGTCTTCGATCTGCTCGGCCAGATGCCGGATCAGCGCATTCTCACCGTCCAGCTCGCTGGCGCAGCGCTGCAGCCATTCGGCCAGATGCAGCAGGTTGGTCAGGCTGCGCTCACCCTGAGGGTTCTGCAGCAGCCGGGCCGGCACCTGAAAATCCGCCAGCAACCTGCGCAGCATCGGCAACACGCCCTGCTGTTGCCAGAGCTGCCGGTAGTCGCGAAAGCGCAATACCTGCTGTTCCCAATGCAATTCGTCGTGGTTGAGTTGCTCCAGTTCCGCCCAGCCAAGACCGATACTGTGTGTCGCCAGTGCGGCACGCAGCAGCCGATCGGTTGCCGGCTGGGCGCAGGCACGCAGAATGAACAACAGATCGCGGGCTTCATCGCTGGCGAACACCGAGTCACGGTCGGACAGATACACGCTGGCCAGCCGGCGCCGTCCCAGCGCTTTGCGGATGGCGTCGGCTTCATCCCGGTTACGCACCAGAATGGCGATATCGGCCGGCTGCAAAGGTACCCATTCACCCGAAGACAGGCGCAAGCCTGAGGGTGGCATGGCCTGCGGATCGAGCCAGGACTGGATCGCCGAGGCGGCGGCTTCGGACATCTGTTGCAGGTAACTGTGCTTGTTCAGCAACGGCTCTGCCGGCAGGTGCCAGAAGGTCAGCGCCGGTTGATCCCGGCCGGCAATCTGCAGCAGCCCCTCGCGACCTTTGACGCCCACTGGCAGGAACGGCAGCGGGTTGCCCTGCTGTGCATCGGCAAAGCGGAATGCGCCACGCGGGTGTTGCTCGGCAAATCCGAAGCAGCGGTTAACCGCGGCCACCATGGCGGCGGTCGAGCGGAAATTGGTGCCCAGTGTGTAGTGCCGGCCAAGGGTGGCCTGCCGGGCGGCCAGATAGGTAAAGATGTCGGCGCCGCGAAACGAATAGATCGCCTGCTTGGGGTCACCGATCATCAACAGGCCGCAATCGGTTCGCTGCTCAGCGATCCGGTAGATGCTTTCGAAAATCCGGTACTGCACCGGATCGGTATCCTGAAATTCATCGATCAGGGCTACCGGGTATTGCCCGCGCAGGGTCTGCGCCAGCTGGGTGCCGGCCGGACTGTGCAGCGCC
The DNA here is from genome assembly GCA_035562615.1 of Pseudomonas sp. Taxonomy (GTDB): domain Bacteria; phylum Pseudomonadota; class Gammaproteobacteria; order Pseudomonadales; family Pseudomonadaceae; genus Aquipseudomonas. The sequence continues at coordinate 10,556 of DATMWH010000300.1, forward strand.
GCGTCGAGGCGGTTGAGCAAGTCATCAAAACCGATTTCAGCGCGCCGGCGCTTTTCAGCATCAAACCGCTCACGCACCTCATGCAATGCATGTACGAGCAGCTGGGGGCGGATATCCGGGCACTCACCCGCATGCTCCAGCAACGCTGCAATGGCCGCGAAAGCCGGGTGCTGCGGGGCTTCTGCCTTGCCGTTGAGCCTGATGGTGGCGAAGTTTTTCAGGTTTTTCGGTGCCGCTGCGCCTTCACTCCACAGCGCAAGCGCCTCCAGCCAGCCATAGAAAACCGCATCGTCCCTGGCATTTTTGTAGGAGGTACCGTTGAGTTTGTCACGCACCCCCAGCAGCAATGCCTCGATCTGCTGCCGCCCCGCTTGCCAGGCGGCGCGGGCGTGCGTATCGAGCGCGGCATGCCGGGTATGGAACGCGACCGCTTGCGCAATAGCAGCATCCAGTTCGGTGACTGCGGGCATGGCTTGAGTGCCAAGCATGAAACGGGCGTCGCGCCGGCTGAGCAATCCGGAGAGCGCTTTGCCCAGTGCCTGCGGGCTCTTGAAATAGCCGGCAACCACCTGCGTCTGTGCACTGCTCAAGGGGTAATAGTGCCGGCGCCAGTAATCGCGCAGCACCTCGGCGAGCAATTCGCGCTGATCGGTTTCCAGCGTCTGGGTAAACAGGCTGCCGCTGTCAAAGGCATGCTCGCGCAGCATGCGGTAGCACCATCCGTGGATGGTCGACACAGCCGCCTCGTCCATCCACTCGACCGCCAGTTGCAGGCGTCGCGCGCAGGCCGGCCACTGCTGCGGTGCATACTCGGCGCGCAACTGTTCCAGCAGCGGATCGTGCGGGGTGTCGGGTTGCGCAAAACAGCGCGCGGCTTCACTCAGGCGCAGCCGGATACGGTCGCGCAGTTCCTGAGTTGCCGCATCGGTAAAAGTCACCACCAGAATCTGCGGCGGATCCAGCGGACGCGCGAAGCCATTGTCACCGCCATGACCAAGTACCAGCCGCACATAGAGCAAGGCAATGGTGAAGGTCTTGCCGGTGCCGGCACTGGCCTCGATCAGGCGACTGCCGTGCAGCGGAAAACGCAGCGGATCCAGATTCAGCGGCTTCATGCCTCGCTCCCTGAGTTGCCGGCGGAAAGCTGCTGATGCAGCGCGCCGTAGAGTTGCCCGGCCAGCGCGGTAAAACGATCGTCTGCGGTGAGTGCTTCGAAGTCGGCATAAGCGCGGCGCAAGGCGGTCGAGCCCTGTACTTCGCCTGTGTGCTCAAAGCCGCCTTCGTATTCCTTTTGTGCCGCCTCCAGCGCTTTGTCTGCATCATCAGCGCCCTTGTCCAGCCAGGCAAAAGCGCTCTTGCAGGCGATCGGCAAGGGTTCACACATGCCCTCGGCCCAGCAAATCAGGAGGTTCTGCAGCAGTTCAGTCGCGCGTGGCTTGGCTATCGGTGGAAAGTGCAGATCCCCGCTGAGGCTGACCAGAATCGTCGTGCACGGCTCCTGCCCCAGCTGCAATGCCAGATGCCGCAGCCATGGGCGGATCAGGTTGTGCCAGCGTAACCCCTGGTCGCTGTCGAGCTTTTTGCTGTCCAGCTGCAGATATGCCAGTTCACCGGTGGCGTTGCGGCGCAAGCCGCCCAGCCAGTCGGTGAATCCCGGAGCAGCTCCCGCGGCCGGCAGCTTCACTTCGATCTGTCCGGGCACCTGCTGCGGCCACGCCTGCAGTAACCGGTGGTAGCGTTCAAGCAGATCGGGCATGGCCCCGGTGAGCGTGGCGGCGGACAGCCCGGCAAAACCGGCCAGCGGTAATTTGCCTTCACGCTGCAGCCGTTGCACCTGGCTATCCAGCGCGGCAGTGAGGTGATTCGGGGCGTACTGATCTTCCACCCAGCGTTTGAGTATCTGACTCAGCTCGTCCTGGTATTGCCAGTTCTCCAGCCCATCCAGGGCAAAAGGTTCCTCGTCGAGGCTGGTCAGTGCCTGATGATCAAAATGCACTTTCAGACGCTGCTCAAAGAAGGCTTCGACCGGTTGGCGCAGGAAGCGCGTGAGTTGCGCAAGGTTCAGCGGCACCTCCTGCGACAGCGTCGGCAGCTTCGCAGTGGTTGGTGCGATGGCCCCCGGCAGGTGTACAGCGCGCCATTCATGGGAGTAGGTAAACAGCCCGTCAAGCCCGGCTTCGCCAGCGAAATAGGCGCGGCTGAATGGCTGCAGCGGATGTTCGCGGGTCAGGGCGGCGAGCAGCCCTTGCCCCGCGGCTGGTTGCCAGCCCGCATCGAGATGGTCGCGCAACTGGGCAATCAACACCGACGGCACGCGCTCGCTGTTGTCGCGGATATTGCGGCCGACCCAGCTCACATACAGCTGCTCGCGCGCCGAGAGCAAGGCTTCGAGCAGCAGATAGCGGTCATCCTCGCGCCGTGAGCGGTCACCCGGCCGGTAGTCATGGCGCATCAGGTCGAAATCGACGTGGGATTGCTGACGGGGATAGTCGCCGTCGTTCATGCCCAGCAGGCAGACCAGGCGAAACGGAATGGCGCGCATCGGCATCAGGGTGCAGAAGTTCACCGCGCCGGCGAGGAAGCGTTGCGACAAACCGCCCTGCTCCATGCCGGCCAGCCAGACCTCGTGCACCACATTCAGCGCCAGCGGCTCGCTGAAACCGGCCTGATTGCAGGTTTCCAGCCAATCTTCGAGCCCCAGCAGCAACTGATTGAGCAGTAACTCATCGGCATCGTTTTGCGCTTTGAAGAAGACGTTCAGCAATGCGCGCAAGCGCTCTACCCAGACGCCCGGGCTGGCCGCCTGCAGCAGATCCAGCCGCGCCACTTCCAGGTATTCCAGCAGGTTGAGCAAAGGGCCGGCCAGTGCGGCCTCCAGCCCGGCCACCTCGTCATAGGGTTCGATGCCGTGCAGTGCCGGCGCTTTGCCGGCGGCGTAGCCTAGCAGCATGCGGCGCAGGCCGAAGCGCCAGGTGTTCTGCTCAAGGTCCGCCGGCAAATCCAGCGATTGCCGCTGGGCGCCGTCCAGTCCCCAGCGGATACCGGCGCCTTCGATCCAGCGCTGCAGGGTGGGCAGATCGGTTTCGCCGATGCCAAAGCGCGCCCGTAGCGCCGGTACGTCGAGCAGATCGAGAATATCGCTGACGGCGAAGCGGCTGTGGGGCAAGCGCAGCAGGTGCTCCAGCGCGATCAGCAACGGCTCGCGGGCACGCCGGCCCTGATCGGCCAGGGTAAAGGGAATAAAGCGCGGATCCTGACGATCCAGTTGGCCGAACACCGCCTGAATATGCGGGGCATAGGCGTTGATATCCGGCACCATGACGATCACCTCGCGCGGCGTCAGCGTGGCATCGGCGCTGAAGCGGGCGAGCAGCTGATCATGCAGGATCTCCACTTCGCGCTGCGGGCTGTGGGCGATGTGAAAGCGCACGGAGTGATCGCTCGCAGGGTCAACGACCGGCCATAACGCGCGACTTTCGCCCAGCGGACGCAATTCGAGGATGTCGTTCTGCAACTGGGTCAACAGACTGGCGGCGGGTTCGTCGCTGAACAGGTCGATACGCCCCCCGTTGACCCCGCTGAACAGGCCCTGATAGCTGGCCGGATCGTCGTAACTGTCGAGCAGGTTGATGTAGTCGCGACCCTGCTTGCCCCAGGCGGCCAGCAACGGCTGACCCAGCTCGGCAGCAGCAGACAAGGCTGGCGGCTGCCGGTGGGTCTGGCGCCGGTAGGCATGCCGCAGCAGGTCCTTGTCGGCCACGATGTCGATCCAGTGGTGGCGACACGGGTTGTGCACGCAGAGCAACACCTGACTGAATTTGGCCAGCGCCGCCAGAGCTTCCAGCGTCTGCGCTGGCAGCGAGGAAATACCGAACACCACCACCCGTCGCGCAAGGCCGGACGGGCGCTCTGTGAGGGCCTGCAGGCGCTCGAGAAACGCCCGATGCACGCCGGAGCGGCTCTGCTGCAGCGCGTCGCTGCCGACATCGGCCAGCACAGCGCGCCAGAGCTGCGCTTGCCAGCGGTTGGCATCCTCCAGCGGTGCGGGCGCCGCGTTGATCGTCCGCAAGCAGTCGCGATCGGCGGCCCAGTCTTCCAGCCAGTCCGCGCGGTAGACCTGATACTGGTCGAACAGGTCTGCCAGCCGTGCGGCCAACTGGTGCAGTTTGCGCTGGTCATCGTCATTGGCGAGGAAGCGTTGCAGGCTGGCAAATGCTGGCTGCCCGAGCAGGGTCGGCAGCAGGCGCATCAGGCGCCAGGTCAGGGCGTCTTTATCCAGCGGTGACTGTTCGGGGGTCGCTGCGTCGCCAATCACCTTGCGGTAGGTATGCCACAGAAAGCGTGCCGGCAATTGCACGTCCAGCGCCGCGGCGATCCCGCAACCCTGATCTTCGGCCAGGGCCAGCTTGAGCCACTGGGCAATGCCGTTGCTCTGCACCAGCACTACTTCGTTTTCCAGCGGTGCCAGCGGATAGCCTTTCATCCAGTTCACGGCCAACGCGCGCAGATCGTCCAGGCGATTGCCATGGACGATCATGAATCCGGGCTGCAACGGGTTGGCATCGCGCATCAAGCCACTTCCTCTTGGATAAACCGGCGAATCCCGGCTCAGCGCGCCATCATAAGTAGCTGCCGGCAATTGAGCGATGGTGTTTGCCCGTACAGGTAAACAATCGGTACCAGATACCGGCGTTCTGCGCTGGCGCTGACGGGTTGAATAATGCGCCAAGGCCACGGACAATACTGGATATGCATACAGATCAGCAAGCCATGCCAGCCCCCGACGACCCGGCGTTGTATTACCTGCGCAACTTCCACACGGCCCTGAACTGGGTCGGCGAGCGCTATGCCGATCTGCTGAATGCCGAGGAGTTGGCGTTTCTGGCCGACTTCCAGCGCTGTGAGCAGGCGGCTCAGGCCCTGCTGGTCCGTATGGTGATGCGCAAGGGCGAGCATTTCCGTGCCAGCAAACTGCAGTATGCGGAGATTGGCGACCCCATTGCAGCGGCCCGCTCCTTGCTCGAACGTGGCTGGCTGAGCGATCAGGCCGCGCTGGATGCCGAGGCCATCAGCGCCCTGCTGCGCAAGGACGAACTGCTGGAGTTGCTGCCCGCAGCCCAGCGCCAGCGACGTTTGAAGAAACCCGAACTGCAAGCCCTGCTGTGCGAGGCGGAGCCGGCAGCCCGCTGCTTTGCCGACTGGTGTCCGGAGCTGCCGGAGCAGGTCTTGAGCCTGACCATTCAGGGCCTGTGTGACCGCTTGCGCCTGTTGTTTTTCGGCAATCTGGCCCAGGACTGGTCGGAGTTCGTGCTGGCAGAACTGGGCATCTACCGCTACGAAAGCGTCGCGATCAGCCCTGAATCGAGAGCCTTCCGGCAGCGGGAGGACCTGCAGGGTTATCTCCATTTGTACCAATTACGCGAGTCGTTCGCAGCGGGTGCAGAACTACCGCCGCTGCTGACCACGCTGGATGCTTTTGCCAGCGACAACCCCTACCTGCTGACCCGCCATGCCCGGCTCCGGCTACAGATTGCGCAGCATCTGGAACAACAGGGCGATCTGGCGGCAGCACTGAGCCTGTATCAGGGCTGCGCGCAAGCCGAGGCCAGTTGGCGGCGCGTGCGCATTCTGGAAAAAACCCGCGAGTTCGCAGCCGCCCATGCACTGGCCGTGCAACTGAGCACGGCCTCGACCGATGCCGAGTTGTTGCAACGCTTGTACCGTGCGCTGCCGCGGCTGACGCGCAAGCTCGGGCTGCCACCGGCACAGCGCACGCCGCCGGTGGTTGAAGCGCGAATCGACCTGCAACTGCCGATGCCGGCGCAACACAGCGTCGAGTTCGCCGTGCGCGAGCACTTCCAGCAAGCCGATGCGCCGGTGTATTACGTGGAAAACACTCTGCTGTGCAGCCTGTTCGGCCTGCTCTGCTGGCCGGCGATCTTTGCGCCGCTGCCGGGGGCCTTCTTTCACCCGTTCCAGAGCGGGCCGGCCGATTTGCACAGTGGCGAATTCAAAGAGCGGCGCGCGGAAATCTTTGCCGCCTGCTTTGCAGCACTGGACGACGGATCCTATCCGGCGATCATGCGCCGGCACTTTGCCGACAAGTACGGTCTGCAGTCGCCTTTTGTGTATTGGGAATTGCTCGATGAGACGCTGCTGGAACTGGCGTTGCTGTGCATTCCGGCGGCGCACCTCAAGGTCTGTTTTGAACGCCTGCTCGACGATATCCGCGCCAACCGTGCCGGCATGCCGGATCTGATCCAGTTTTATCCGCAGCAACGCCGTTACCGCATGATCGAGGTCAAGGGCCCGGGCGACCGTCTGCAGGACAACCAGAAGCGCTGGCTGGCATTCTGCGCGCTACACGGTCTGCCGGTCGAAGTCTGCTATGTGCAGTGGAGCACTGCATGAGTTACCGCGTGGCGGTGCGCGCCCTCTGCGAGTTCACGGCGCGCGAAGGCGACCTCGACTTGCGCTTCACCCCGGCACCCAGCGCGCAGGAAGGCATTGCCGGCCATCAGACGGTGGTGGCCCGGCGCGGCCCCGATTACCTCGCCGAGTTGCCGCTGAGCGGCGAATATCCGGGGCTGATCGTCAGCGGGCGGGCCGACGGTTACGACCCGCAGGCACGCCTGCTGGAGGAGATCAAAACCCACCGCGGCGACCTCTCGCGCATTCCGCACAACCACCGCCTGCTGCACTGGGCACAGCTCAAGGTTTACGGCTGGTTGCTCTGCCAGCAGCTGCAGCTGGACGAAATCGATCTGGCGCTGGTGTATTTCAACGTGATCACGCAGAAGGAAAGTGTGCTGCGCGAGCGCTTCAGCGCGGCCAGCCTGAAGGCCTTTTTCGAGCTGCAATGCAGCCGCTTCATTGCCTGGGCCCGGCAGGAAACTGCCCACCGCAGCGCCCGTGACCGCAGTCTGGAGCAGCTCGAGTTTCCCTACCCGACCTTTCGCCATGGACAACGACAACTGGCCGAAGCCGTGTATCGCGCCGCGCGCGACGGCGAAACCCTGCTGGCACAGGCCACCACCGGCATCGGCAAGACGCTCGCTACCCTGTTTCCGCAGCTCAAGGCGATGCCGGCACAGCAACTTGACCGGCTGTTCTTCCTCACCGCCAAGACTCCCGGTCGCCGTCTGGCGCTGGATGCCCTGCACAGCCTGCGACAGTCAGCGCTGGAGCTGCGGGTGCTGGAACACACCGCGCGCGAGAAATCCTGCGAATACCCGGATAAAACCTGCCATGGCGAATCCTGCCCGTTGGCCAAGGGCTTCTACGACCGCTTGCCAGCCGCCCGTGAGGAAGCCTTGCAGCAGGCCTGGTTGCCGCAGCAGGAAGTGCGGCGTATCGCGCTCGCACATGGCGTCTGTCCCTATTACCTGAGTCAGGAACTGTGTCGCTGGGCGGATCTGGTGGTCGGCGATTACAACTACTACTTCGACCTCGGTGCGCTGCTCTACAACCTGACCCTGCTCAACGAATGGCGCATCGCAGTGCTGGTCGATGAGGCGCACAATCTGGTCGAGCGGGCCCGCAGCATGTACAGCGCCGAACTCGATCAGGATCTGTTCGAAGCCCTGCAGCGCAGCGCCCCAAAAGCGCTGAAAAGCACGCTGGTACGGGTGGGCCGGCATTGGCAGCAACTGCATCGCGATCAGCAGCAGCCCTATCAGATCTACCCGGCACTGCCCGATCTGTTTATTGCCACCTTGCAGAAAGCCGTCAGCGCCATCACCGATCACCTGAGCGAGCAACCGGCCAGCCAGAATCGGCCTCTGTTGGAGTTCTACCGCGACGCGCTGCTGTTCTGCCGGCTGGCCGAAGCCTACGGCGCGCATTCGCTGTTTGATATCCACTGCTCGCTGATCAGCGAGCAACAGACCCGCTCCACCCTCTGCTTGCGCAATGTGGTGCCCGCGCCCTTTCTCGCTCAACGCTTCACCGATGCCCACAGCACCACGCTGTTTTCCGCCACCTTGCAACCGGCAGCCTACTACCGGGATCTGCTGGGCTTGCCCGAGGAAACCCGCTGGCTGGACGTGGCCTCGCCATTTTCAGCGCAGCAACTGGCGGTGCGCATCGTGCGCAATCTCTCCACGCGTTACCGGCACCGCGAAGCCAGTCTGCTGCCGATCTGCCGGATCATGGCCGCGCAATACCGGGAGCAACCGGGCAATTACCTGGCGTTCTTCAGCAGTTATGCCTATCTGGATCAGGTGCAGACACTCTTTCGCAGCCGCTACCCGCAGATTCCGCTGGGCAGTCAGACCCGCAGCATGGACGAAGCCGGACGTCAGGCCTTTCTCGATGGTTTCACCGAACAGTCGCACGGCATCTACTTTGCGGTGCTCGGTGGGGTCTTCGGCGAAGGCGTTGATTTGCCGGGCAAGCGCCTGATCGGTGCCTTTATCGCCACGCTGGGAATGCCGCAGGTCAACCCGGTCAACGAGGAAATCCGACAGCGCATGCAGCAGCTGTTCGGCGCGGCGCATGGCTACGACTACGCCTACCTCTACCCCGGCCTGCAGAAGGTCGTGCAGGCCGCCGGCCGGGTCATCCGCACCCCCAGCGATCAGGGAGTGATCTACCTGCTGGACGACCGTTTTACCCGGACCGAGGTGCGTCAACTGTTGCCACAGTGGTGGGAACCCGGCTGTATCGAACTGCAGCCGGAGGACGGGAATGAACCTGTACTGAGTGACATCCAGCCGGATGAAAGCCTGTTGCGTTAGGCCTTGAAGCCCTTGGCGACAAAGTAGACTTCGCGCGAGCGCGGGCGCGAGGCTTCGGGTTTGCGAATCACCACTTTCTCGAATGAGCTGCGCACATCCTTCAGAAACTGGTCAGAGCCCTCGCCCTGAAAGACCTTGACCACGTAATTGCCACCCGGCTTGAGCACCTGACGGACCATGTCCAACGTAAGTTCCACCAGATACATCGAGGAGGCCTGATCGGACGCTGCCACACCGCTGATATTGGGCGCTATGTCGGATACGATCAGATCAGGCTGGTTGCCGTCGAGGTTGTCGAGTAACTGCCGGAACACCGCATCGTCGGTGAAGTCGCCCTGAATGAACTCGACATTGTCCAGCGCTGCCATCGGCAGGATATCGGTGGCGAGCACCCGGCCCTTTTCACCTACCAGACCACCGGCCACCTGCGACCAACCGCCCGGCGCGGAACCCAGGTCCATCACCAGCATACCGGGACGAATCAGTTTGTCCTTTTCGTTCAGCTCGATCAGCTTGTAGCTGGAGCGCGAGCGCAAGCCATCTTTTTGCGCCTGTTTGACGTAAGGGTCGTTGACGTGTTCATCCAGCCAGCGGCGGCTGCTTTTGGATCGTTTCATGAGAGAGCTAACCAGCGAATAACCGTGTGAAAAGCGCACCAACCTGTTGAGCACAGTGGTATGTAGGCGCAAAGCGAGCGCGATTATAAGCCGATAATGCCTGCGCCGGCTGCCGTTTCATTCCCGGCGGTGCCGGCCAGACCTGACAGTCAGCAGTGGCGAAGGGTACAATTCGGGTCTTTTCATTCCTCTGCCGGGGTCACCGGCCAGGATTACCGCCATGATTCGCATCAACGAACTGTCACTTCCTCTTGATCACAGCGCCGATGAACTGCGCCAGGCCATCGTCAGGCGTTTGGCCATCAGCGATGCCGATCTGCTGGACTTCAGCGTGTTCAAGCGCAGCTACGATGCACGCAAGAAGAACAGCGTCATTCTGTTCATCTACATCATCGATGTGCAGGTGCCTGACGATGCCGCCCTACTGGCGCGCTTTGCCGACGACCAGCATATCCGCCCATCTCCTGACACCCAGTACTACCCGGTGGGTCAGGCTCCGGCCAATCTGAGCCAACGCCCGCTGATCGTCGGTTTCGGCCCCTGCGGCCTGTTCGCGGCGCTGCTGCTGGCGCAGATGGGCTTCAAACCCATCGTGCTGGAGCGCGGCAAGGATGTCCGTAGCCGCACCAAGGATACCTGGGCCCTGTGGCGCAAGAAGATCCTGACCCCGGAATCCAACGTACAATTCGGTGAGGGCGGTGCCGGCCTGTTCTCCGACGGCAAACTCTACAGCCAGATCAAGGACCCGAAATTTTACGCGCGCAAGGTCATGCACGAGTTCGTCCGCGCCGGCGCACCGGAAGAGATCATGTTCGTCAGCAAGCCGCACATCGGCACTTTTCGTCTCACCGGAGTGGTTGCGGCGATGCGCGAGGAGATCATCGCCCTCGGCGGCGAAGTACGCTTTGAAAGCAAAGTCACCGATCTGCTGATCAACGATGGTCAACTCGAGGGCGTGGTGCTGGCCAGTGGCGAAATCCTGCACAGCCGCCATGTGGTGCTGGCGCTGGGTCACAGCGCGCGGGACACCTTCCGCATGCTGCACCGTCAGGGTGTGTTTATCGAAGCCAAGCCTTTTGCCGTGGGCTTTCGCATCGAACACCCGCAAGGTCTGATCGACCGTGCCCGCCTGGGCAAATACGCCGGCCATCCGGAGCTGGGCGCTGCCGACTACAAACTGGTGCATCACGCCAAGAATGGTCGTGCCGTTTACAGCTTCTGCATGTGCCCTGGTGGCACTGTAGTGGCCGCGACCTCCGAACCGGGCCGCGTGGTGACCAACGGCATGAGCCAGTACTCGCGCAACGAACGCAATGCCAATGCCGGCATCGTTGTCGGCATCAACCCGGAGCAGGACTTTCCCGGTGGCCCGCTGGCCGGTATGGAGTTTCAGGAACGTCTGGAGTCACGCGCTTATGAGCTGGGCGGCAGCGATTACTGTGCGCCGGCGCAACTGGTCGGCGACTTTATTCGCGGCGTACCTTCCACCGGGTTGGGCGAGGTAGAGCCTTCCTATAAACCCGGTGTGCGATTGGGTGACCTGGCGCCCTCACTGCCGGAGTATGTGATCGAGGCCATCCGCGAGGCGCTGCCGGCCTTTGGCAAGCAGATTCGCGGATTCGACCGTGATGATGCGGTACTCACCGGTATCGAAACCCGCACCTCCTCCCCGCTGCGGATTACCCGCGATAACGAGACTTTGCAAAGCCTGAATCTGCGCGGCCTGTATCCGGCCGGTGAAGGCGCCGGTTACGCGGGCGGCATTCTCTCGGCGGGCGTGGACGGCATAAAAGTCGCCGAGGCGCTGGCCAAATCGATGCTGGCTGACCTGCCGATGCAGACTCACTGAGCGCCGCCACAATGAAGCTGGATGACATCAAAAAGCTGCAGCAGAAAAAGTACCGCGCCGAGTTTGGTCATTTTCTGGTGGAGGGCGAGCATCTGCTGCTGGAACTGCAAAAAGCAGCCCTGCACAACCCCCGCTTACTCGCCAGCCAGCTGTACGTCAGCACGGCGTACCAAGACTGGCAAAGCCCGTTCAACACCCAGCTGATCAGCGACCGGCAGATGGCGCAGATCGCCGACACCCGGACGCCACAGGGCATTCTCGCCGTGGTGCCGATCAGCGCCCTGACCGCCCCGGCTGCCGCGCCTGCTGAGCGGGCCATCTACCTGCATGAAATTCAGGACCCGGGCAATCTGGGCACCATCCTGCGCACACTGGCCTGGTTCGGTGGTTTTCGCTGTCTGCTCAGCCCCGGCAGCGTCGACCCCTACAACCCCAAAGTGGTGCGTTCCAGCATGGGCGCCATTTTTCATGCGCCGCTGGAGCTGGATGTGGACCTGCAGTCACTGAGCACG
>DATMWH010000301.1:0-7521 GCA_035562615.1 Pseudomonas sp.
AGCGGCTCGACCTCTTGCCCCCCCATGCGCCGCAAAATGTAGGGCCGCGCCAACAGGCCGAAGGTCACCAGTGTTGACGCCGGATTCCCCGGCAGGCCGATCACCGGCACCCCCCGAAAATGCCCGAAAGTCAGCGGCTTACCCGGCTTGATCGCCAGCTTCCACAGCGCCAGCTCACCCTCTTCGCGCAGCGCATCGCCGAGAAAGTCGGCCTCACCCACCGATACGCCACCGGTGGAGAGAATCAACTGCGCATCCTGCAAGCCTGCCCGTGCCGCCCGCGTGGCCGGCAAGTCGTCCGGCAGGATGCCGGCATCCAGCACCGTACAGCCCAGTCGCTCAAGCCAGCCGATCAGCAGTTGGCGGTTGCTGTTATAGATCTGCCCGGGACCGAGCGCTTTGCCGGGCTCAACCAGTTCGTCACCGGTGGACAGCACCGCCACCCGCAAACCGGCAAACACCTTGATCTGCGCCACACCCAGTGAAGCAATCAGGCCCAGTTCGATCGGCGTAAGCCGCGTTCCGGCCTCCAGCACGGTCTCGCCACTGCGGGTTTCCTGACCCTGCGGACGAATATGCTGACGCTCTTTCAATGGCTGCAGAAAACGCACCCGCCCATCGGCGAGCAGCTCGACGTTTTCCTGCATCTCGACGCAGTCAGCACCCTGGGGAATCGGCGCGCCGGTGAAAATGCGCGCGCAGGTACCCATCTGCAAGGGCGAGGGAGCAGTGCCGGCAAAAATACGTTGACTGACCGCTAATGGCTCACCGCCAGCGTCCGCCAGTCGCAAGGCGTAACCGTCCATTGCGCTGTTGTCCCAGGGCGGCAAATCCAGCCCGGCAACCACTGCTTGCGCCAGTACGCGGCCATCCGCGGCGGCCAGCGCTACCTCTTCCGACGCATTGACGGGCGTCGCGTCAGCCAGCTTGAGCAAGCGCTGCAGGGCCGTTTCAACCGGTAGCAATCCCGGCTTTGCGCAACAGTCATCCATGGGTCAACCCCGACTCGGACAGGCTGCAACCGCTTTCAGGTGCGGCACGAAATTGCACGGCCGATGGCGGGCATCCAGCTGTTCGGCAAGGATGCCATCCCAGGCCGTGCGACAGGCATTGGTCGAGCCCGGCAGGCAACACACCAGCGTGCCGTTGGAAAGCCCGGCCAGTGCCCGCGACTGGATGGTCGAGGTGCCGATATCGGCCACGGAAATCTGCCGGAACAACTCACCGAAACCATCCACCTGCTTGTCGAGCAGACAACCCACCGCTTCCGGCGTGCTGTCGCGGCCGGTAAAGCCGGTACCTCCAGTGATGATCACCACCTGCACAGCGTCTTCGGCGATCCAGCCCGCCACCTGGGCACGGATGCGGTACAGATCGTCCTTGAGCAGCACCCGCTGCGCCAACTGATGTCCTGCAGCGTTCAGGCGATCGACCAGCAACTGGCCGGAGGTGTCGGTTTCAACGGTGCGGGTATCGCTGACCGTGAGCACCGCGATTGCCAGTGGAACGAAAACGGCGTCTGCCTTGTGGCCCATCGAAAATCCCCTTATTTAACGGACGGTTGAGGTAAAAACAGGGCGGTGTTATATCACAGCCCCGCTACCAGCTTTGACGCAGACCACTTATGCCGAACACAACCCTCCCCCCCTGCTCGATTTTACTGCTGGCCGGTGGTCGCGGTCAGCGTATGGGGGGCGCCGATAAAGGTCTGCAGACGTGGCAAGGCAAACCCATGATCGCCTGGCTGCATGCGCTGGTGCGCCCGCTCACCGATGATCTGATCCTCTCCTGCAACCGCAATCAGGACCTCTACGCACCCTACGCGGACCACCTTGTGAGCGATGCCGAAGCCGACTTTCCCGGGCCGCTGGCGGGTATCCGGGCCGGGCTGCGGCAAGCGCGTCATTCTCAGGTACTGATCCTGCCTTGTGACGCACCACTACTCGACCTCGCCATCCTGCAAGCGCTGCTGGCAGCGGCCGGCGAGCGCCCGGTGGTCGTGCGTCAGGCGCAGCAATGGCAACCGCTGTTCAGCCTCTGGCCACGGGCATTACTGAATGAACTGGAACGCGCCTGGGGGGAGGGTCAACGCAGCCCCCTGAGTTTTTTGCGCAGCGCAAATGCGCGCACGCTGGACTTTGCTGCAGACGATCCGCGCCTGAGCAATCTGAACACCCCTGCCCTCCTGGAACAGGCCGCGCAGAGCGGTTGGACGCCTGAGCAAAACGGTTAGTCAATCGACTGCAGGTGTCTTGAAGCCGCGCATTTTTTCAGTAAAATCTGCAGCCCATGGCGGAGCGTAGCGCAGCTTGGTAGCGCGTCTCGTTCGGGACGAGAAGGTCGCAGGTTCGAATCCTGTCGCTCCGACCATTTCCCCGCTTAAAATTTCCTCAAGCACTGTAAGCCGTCGCAATTATTGACCCTGCTTTATGAAGCTTGAACTCTCCGCCGGCAGTTCAATTTGTAGGGTGGTCAACGCCGAAGGCTTGGCCACCGACACTTCACGTTCGCTTGGTGGCCAATCGCTGCGCGAGTTGCGAATCACCGCTCGGACCACCGGGAAGCTGGACTTCCGATGGATTAATTTCTGCGGCCCAACCCGCGAAAATCAAGACATTAACGAGCCGATTCAATAGCGCTCGTGGTCGATGGTCTGGCCACGACGTGGCGGCGGCAGTTCGGGATTGGAGTTCATCGCCAGCCACACGGCGCGCAGTATGTTCACCGCCGCCATGCTCAGGTGCTGTTCCGCTGCCTCCAGCGCCAACAAGGCCGCCTGCTGTTTCTGCTCATTGCTCAGATGGGCGGTCTTGCGGCCCATTTCGTCATCCACACTGATCAGCAGCGACTGGATTTCACGCATGGCTTCGTCTGAAGCGCCGCGCAACTCGTTCATGAACGCACTGAATTCAGCCGGCGACATGGCCACGGCGCGGGCGCTGCGATACGCCAGCCGCGCCGGCATGGTGGCAAGGCTGAAGCCGGTCGAGAGCATTTTTCCGATCATTTCTTTCCTTACCGTGATGCCCACTGATGGAGTGCGGATAAGCTTCTTTAGCATAAACGCAATCATCTCAAGACAGCAGATTGATGGAGCTTCTACTGGAGTTGGCGCGTTTGTCTTCAGACTCTTGCGGCGGTCTTGGTTGCCGGCTTTGCTGCAGGTCCACCCGTATTTTGGCGATAGCCCCCTCCAGCCAAAATTACAGGATTGCCGCTGCGCTTTGTCTGTGTCGGCCTACGGAGTATAAGGCACCTTTCATACTGTACTTCCACGGCTGACTACCATCGATCGAGGGCAAGGTATCCAGAGCATGTATTTCGGAACGACAATGGCATTGAAGCGTGTTTATCTCGGGTTGCTTCCACTAGCTTTTTGCGTGGGCCTTGCCGGCTGCTCAACCGAGCCAATCAAGGAAAGTGTTCCTGTACAGGCCGAAGTGGCCGCTAAGCCACCAGAGATTATTCAAGAGATATTTGCCCGGTCACTCGCTGTCCTGACGCCTTACGGTGAGGAACAGGTGCGCGAGATGGCAAGGGAGATGAAGATCCAAAAGGATGCCATGGTGCCGAGCAGCGAGTTCAGGGGGCTCGTTGTAGGTCACTCCGACTCTAGCGGGATAGAGAAGTACAACCAGCGTCTTTCAGATAAGCGCGCCCGGGTGGCGGCTGGCCTGCTTGTTGAGGCTGGTATCGACGGGGCCTCCATCTACTACCGTGGTGCTGGGTCACTGTCTCCTGTTGCAACCAATGCAACCGAGGCTGGCAGGGCAGCAAATCGCAGGGTGGAAATGCTCCAGGTTGAGGATGAGTGGGTAATCATGGCCCGAGCCACCAGCAAGGCTGGTGACCCTGAGTATCTTGATTATTTGCCTAAATCGGTTGAGGTAGAGGTAGAGGTTTCAGAAATGGCGACTCAGGATGCCATTCCAGAAAAACCAGCCAAACCTGTCCCATTAAAGATTCGCGGAAAGGGCGGCATAAATTTCGGCGGCAATGTAGCCGATACTACGCATTCTCGCGTGACCCCGATCATTGCGCCGAAGAAGTCATTTTTCCGATTCGCCACCAGTTCGCATGATCAGATTCCAGAGCTATCTTGCATTGCCGACATGCTTGATGTCCCAAATGTCAAAGTCACAGAAGTAGGCGGCCAGTTTCATGGCTCATTTAATGAAACAGAGTATCTGCCGGGAATGGATGGCCGGCCCTGGGCGCAAATAATCAACGGACACCTTGCCAGCTTTGGACCTGTTTCAATTCTGAAAGACGACTCTGAACTGGTTCGTCAGGCATACATGGAATTCATAGCGAACTACAACTCGAACAAGAAGGCGCAAAGTGGATTGATTAAGGCTGTAGCAAAAACCTATGACGGTCAGGATCACATTTTGTATCGGGTTTACACCGAAGACATCAAGACATCACCGGTGGCTTGCATGGATGTTGTTTTTGATAAGCGAACTGGGGAGGTCGTGGGCGGTGAGCTTTTCTACCCACGCAATGGGACCGTTTTTGTTGTTGAATTTCAGCCGCGACGGCAATGATTGCTGATTAGCACCCGTATCGCTGGCCGGGCACGACACCCAACTGGCAGCCCATAGGCACCGTCACACTAAACCCAGAGAGGGGGCAATAGACACTGAAAAAGGTGGCATAAAAAACAGCTGCCGCTACAACCACCTTGAAAAACGCCGGGGCATAGGCGCAACACCTTACTGAAAAGTCAGGGTTGCACTCAGTTTCCGAGGCCGCCGTCCATATCGCCAACACCACCGCACACCACCCGATATCTGCTTACCATTTGATCATCACCTTCTCCGGCGGCTGAGACGTTGAGAATTGATGAGTTTTGTTTGTAAGACAGTGAACAGAACGCAAACCCTGTGCCGGAGCAAGCGTTGTATTCAGGCCTATTCAATGAGCGGTACGATTCAGTTCGAGCATCTGAACTCTCTATTTCATATGTATCGTAAGGCTCCCAGCCGTATGAGGCTAGCTCGGCTCGGGCTTTTGTCACTGAGAGTCCATGAATAGTGGGTACTTTAATGTTTGATTCACAAAATTCATCGTACTCTGCTATTTTTTTTACTCTTATGAGGCGTTCTACCGGTGAAATATAAATATCTGCGATCGGAATTCCAATCA
The DNA here is from genome assembly GCA_035562615.1 of Pseudomonas sp. GTDB lineage: Bacteria > Pseudomonadota > Gammaproteobacteria > Pseudomonadales > Pseudomonadaceae > Aquipseudomonas. The sequence continues at coordinate 5,149 of DATMWH010000301.1, forward strand.
CACCAGATTCCCAGATCCGAAAAGTTCTATTTCTTAGAAATCTAACGCCGCTTGGCGCCCAGCCCGATTTATTTTTGTAGATAAGACCAACTAGCTCATCTTTATGAAATATAGCGATATTCCCATCAAGAATGTCACAGTTGCCACTTGTTCCATCCTCGTGATCGTTAAAAAAACTTACTAATGTAAGACCTTTCATGGGTATTTCATCGCTCACATACCATCCCGAATCTTTGACACGCTTACCAGCCGTTGTTTTAGGTTCAAGAACGTAGCTTGCACAAGTTCCGTCAGGATTGATCGATGAGGATTGCTTGGGCGACGGAAGTTCTGTGAGTAGAGCGGAACGGACGCTTCCGCTTGTATTTTTCAGGGACCAAATATTATCAGTCGAACTAGACGTCTGAGCGACTTTATTTGCTGAGCCCGCCCTTGCGGAGTCCGATTCTGCGCAGCCTGTGACTGCACAAAGTACGATTGCGATAAAAGGTCTAAACATGAAGCCCTCCCAAAAGGCCTGACGATTAAGCCAAGGGGCCGGCTTGGCCAAGCCCAGCGAACGGAGTGAGCGCTTTGAGCGCGTTGCTCTCAAGCCACGTATGAACGTCTCTGCTTCTTCGGTGCTTATGATCTTGTACAGTTGGTTGTATTGTGAGTGCAAGAATGGCATGCCGCCTTCTTTGCAGGTGACTTTAGCCTGAATTAGGTCTTAGTGCCCACCGGATAGTCTTTGCGCATTTTTGAAGAGCATTCGTCATTCATAGTTTAATTAGACCGGCTCGGACTGCGTGAGCTTCATAAGCTTAACTCTGCTAGAGACTTAAATCTTCCGGCTTGAATATTACACGCCGCTGACGATACATAGGGAGACGCTGATTTATTCGTCACCTGATGCCGATCTTGGCACAATCTGCTGAAGCCCACCGCACGAGTTCTCCAGATGCAGAAGACCTTTTCCGAAGCGGAATACGCCGGCAAGAAAAAGCTGACTCGGCGCGATCGCTTCCTCAACGAAATAGATCAACTTGCACCATGGGCGTTGCTGGAAGCTCAAATCGCGCCGTTCTACGCGGATAACACCGGCAGGCGAGGCCGGCCCAGCATTGGGCTGTCGCGCATGCTGCGCCTGTATGTCGTGCAGCAGTGCTTCGGGCTTTCTGATGAAGGTACCGAAGATGCTGTGTATGACAGCCAAGCGATTCGGCTGTTTGTAGGTATCGACCTGAGCCACGAATCGGCACCGGACGCGACCACGCTGCTGAATTTTCGCCGCCTACTGGAAACTCACCAACTCACACAAAAACTGTTCGCCGCAATCAATCAGCATCTGAGCGCCAAGGGTTTGCTGCTCAAAGAGGGCACCATCGTCGATGCCACGCTGATTGCTGCGCCGCCCTCGACCAAGAACAGCGAAGGCAAACGCGACCCGGATATGCATCAGAGCAAGAAAGGCAACCAGTGGCACTTCGGTATGAAGGCGCACATTGGCGTGGATGCTGCCTCAGGCTTGGTACATAGCCTGGTGACCACCGCTGCCAACGTTCACGATGTGACGCAGACCCATGCGCTGCTGCATGGCGAAGAAACAACCGTGTTTGCCGATGCGGGCTACGTTGGCGCGCAAAAGCGCGAAGAAAACCAAGACACACCGGTCGAGTGGCATATCGCCATGCGCCCCGGCAAACGCAGAGCCTTACCGGACACACCAGAAGGAAAGCTGCTTGATCAGCTGGAATACCTGAAGGCCAAAGTACGCGCCAAGGTCGAGCACCCGTTTCATGTGGTGAAAAACCGCTTCCAGCATCGCAAGACCCGTTATCGGGGCCTGGCGAAAAACACCGCGCAGATGTTCAGCCTGTTTGGGCTGGCCAATCTGCTGCTGGCCAAGCGATATTTGATAGCGGCTAACGGGATGAATCCGTCTTGAAGACGGGAAACAAGCCTTGCGGCAAGCGTCGCAGGGGTAAAAGGCGCTGATCGAGCGCTAAAAAGGCTGGATTGCTCTGTTTTTTGTCGGGCGATCGGTCACATGTTGTACGGAGGCGATTAATTCAGCGCCTCCTAAGCATTCCATGTTTCTTCTTCCGGGCCAATTGACCTTCCCCGACTCAGCGCAGGAGCATCAAGCCAATGTCCGACGATCAGCACAAAACCCCGCCACCCGACCAGGAACTCGGTTTCAAGGAAGTGGCCCAAAGCGTTGCCGCTGCAGCTTTCGGCGTGCAAAGCGGAAAAAATCGCGAGCGCGATTTCAGCAAGGGCAAACCCAGCCACTTCATTGCACTGGGGCTGATCTTCACCATCGTATTCATACTGGTGATTCTTGGCATTGTTCAGCTGGTGCTGCATCTGGCCGGCGTCTGACCCGCGGTT
>DATMWH010000302.1:0-35012 GCA_035562615.1 Pseudomonas sp.
GTCTGCTGAAAGTCCCGGGTTGAATGCTCCAGCGACGAGGCGGTGGTCAGGGCATTGCCGATCGGCGTGTTCAGCTCATGGGCCACGCCGGCCACCAGCGCACCGAGCGAAGCAAGTTTTTCCGCATTCAGCAATTCGGCCTGGGTCTGCCTGAGCTGTTGCAGGCTTTTCGTGAGCTCGGCGGTGCGCTGTTCGACACGCGCTTCCAGCTGGCGCTCCGAGGTGCGCAGATTTTCTGTCAGCTGCTGCTCCGCCAGCAGGCGTGCGGTTTGCGCGCGCTCCTGCTCACGCCGGGCAAGGTTGAAACGGTCGGCCAGGGCAAAGGCCATCAATATCATTTCGATGGCGGAACCGATCTGCACCGCATAAATGGTCAGCGCGTGGGTCGGTAACAGACCGAAGCCGCGCAGCGAAGTCACCACGGCTCCCAGTGCCAGAAAGCTGAAAGCCAACAGGAAGAAGTAGGCACTGCGCTGGCGTCTCGCCGCACAGACCAGCGCAGTCGCCACAATGGCCAGGGAAGTCAGTGCCAGCAACAGATTGAACACCGTGGCCATGGACCGCGGTGCAAGAAAAAATCCCCCCACGACCAGTATCCAGGCCAGCGCCAGCAGTCTCAGCAATCGATCCAGATGCGGCACAACGCGCCTGCTGTTAAGCATTTCGCGCGCAAACAGGAGCATCGCAAAACCGCTCACTGAGGCGCCGACACGCCCGGCAATATTCGCCCACAGCTGGCTATCGGGCCAGAGAAACTCCTTTCCCAACCCGGTCAGCGAGACCATCGCCAACACCATACTGGCGCAGGAAAACACGTACAGCAGATAAATCCGGCTCCCCAGCGACACGTACAACAGTAGATTGAACAGCACGATGGCTATCGCCAGCCCGAAATACAGCGCCTGCCATTGATAGTCATTGCGCTCATAGCGATGAAAGGCTTCGGCCTCCCATAAGCGCGCCTGCACGCTTAGCGGCTGTTGGGAGCTGACACGCAGGAAAATCAGTTGCTGCGCTTTTGCCGGTACCTGCAGTGGAAAGACAAAGAAACGATTGGCATACGCACGGCTATCCAGCGGAAATCCGGCCCCGGTTTCAACGGCCACCGAACCGGGCCGGAACACGCTGATCCGGGAAATGTCCGACGACCGGATTTCCAGCACACGCTCAGTGACCCGCTCGGCGCGATTGTCCAGCTGCAGGCGCAACCAGAAAGTCGAGCGTGTATTGCCCATATTCAGTGCTTCGGCAGGCGTCGCCGCGAATACAAATTGCCCGGCGCGGCTCGGGCTCTGGACCTCAGCAAGGGTCAGCAGGCCCGTCGGATCTTCGAGAACACCTAAATACTCGGTCAACGAGACCATGGCCGGGCCCGGCTGATCCGGCTCGAGCACAAGGGGCTGACCATACCCGGTGGCAGCCAGGGTCAGGGTGCAGATCAATGTCAGCAATCGCTGTTTATAGGTGGACGTTCTGCGCATCCGCTGCCATTGCTCTCGTGGTCTTGTGCACAGCGTAGCTGCAGACGCGCAGCCTGCATGATTGCGAGGCCTCTTTCCTTGCAGTGAACAGGCGCGCCCGGGAATTGCTGCGGGCTAGAATGGCAAACCCGGTTTACCAGGAGCCTGCGGATGCTGCTGATTTCCAACTCGGTTCAGCTGCCCGATGCTGAGATCGAGCTCAATCCCATTCGTGCGCAAGGCGCAGGGGGTCAGAACGTCAACAAGGTATCCAGCGCAGTGCACCTGCGCTTTGATATACAAGCCTCGTCTTTGCCGGCGTTTTACAAGGAGCGTCTGCTTGCATGGCGCGACCAGCGTATCTCCAGTGACGGCGTGATCGTGATCAAGGCGCAGCAATACCGCACCCAGGAAAAGAATCGTGCCGATGCACTGGAGCGGCTCAAGGAGCTGATACTCAGCGCAATCAAGGTAGAGAAAGCCCGCCGACCGACCAAGCCCTCCCTGGGCTCGAAGAAACGCCGCCTGGAAGGCAAAAGCCTGCGAGGCTCAATCAAGGCCGCACGGGGCAAGGTCGACTACTGAAAGCCCTCGTCCGACCCGTTTGGCCAGACGAGGATTAACCCTGCACTCTTGCAAGAGCCCTTACTCAACTGTCACCGACTTGGCCAGGTTCCTTGGCTGATCGACATCGGTACCTTTCAGTACGGCCACGTAGTAGGACAGCAGCTGCAACGGCAAGGTGTAGAGGATCGGGGCCAGCACATCATGAATATGTGGCATGCCGATCACGTGGGTGCCCTCGCCAGAGACCATCCCGGCTTGCTGGTCGGCGAAAACGATCAATTCGCCGCCACGCGCGCGGACTTCCTGCAGGTTGGATTTGAGCTTTTCCAGCAGCTCGTTGTTGGGCGCCACCGTGACCACCGGCATGTCTGCATCCACCAGCGCCAGCGGGCCATGTTTGAGTTCGCCGGCCGGATAAGCCTCGGCGTGAATGTAAGAGATTTCCTTGAGTTTCAAGGCGCCTTCCATGGCCACCGGGTACTGCGTGCCGCGCCCGAGAAACAGCGTATGGTGCTTTTCGGCAAACAGTTCAGCGACTTTCTCGACTTTCTTGTCCATCGCCAGCGCCTCACCCAGATGCGTCGGCAAGCGCCGCAACTCATCGACCAGCCTGGCTTCGTCAGCCTTGTCCAGCGTGCCACGAACCTGACCCAGAGCCAGTGTCAGCAGGAGTAAAGCCACCAGCTGCGTGGTGAAGGCCTTGGTCGAAGCCACACCGATTTCCGGCCCGGCGTGGGTCAGCAAGGTCAGATCCGATTCGCGCACCAGTGAGCTGGTGCCAACGTTGCAGATCGCCAGGCTACTGAGGAAGCCCAGCTCCTTGGCATTGCGCAGCGCAGCCAGGGTGTCGGCAGTCTCGCCGGACTGGGAGATGCTGACGAACAGGCTGTCCGGCTGTACCACCACCTTGCGATAGCGGAATTCGCTGGCGACCTCGATCTGACAGGCAATACCGGCCAGCGCCTCAAGCCAGTAGCGCGCCACCATGCCGGCGTGGAAACTGGTACCGCAGGCAACGATCTGCACATTTTTGACCCGCGCAAACAACTCTCTGGCTTGCCCGCCAAAGGCTTGCACCAGAACATGATCGGCGCCCAGACGCCCTTCCAGCGTGCGCTGCACAACTTTTGGCTGCTCGTGGATTTCCTTGAGCATGAAATGGCGGAAGGTACCCTTGTCTGCGGCTTCAGCGCCCTCGCGGTATTTCACCTGCTCACGTTTGACCGGTGCACCCTGAACATCCCAGATCTGCACACTGTCGCGGCGGATCTCGGCGATATCACCCTCTTCGAGATAGAGGAAGCTATCGGTCACCTGCCGCAAGGCCAGCTGATCGGAGGCCAGAAAGTTCTCACCCAGTCCAAGACCAATCACCAGCGGGCTGCCACTGCGGGCTGCGAGCAAACGGTCTGGCTGCTTCGCGCTGATCACTGCCAGCCCATAGGCACCGTGCAGCTCCGGCACGGCGGCCTTGAGCGCAGCGGCCAGATCAGGGTGCGTTTTGAGCTTGTGGTGCAGCAGATGCACGATGGTTTCCGTGTCGGTATCCGAGGTGAAGACATAGCCCAGCCCGCTCAGACGTTCACGCAGCGCTTCATGATTTTCGATGATGCCGTTATGCACAACGGCCAGTTCTGCCCCGGAAAAATGCGGGTGTGCATTGCGCTCGCAAGGCGCCCCGTGGGTTGCCCAGCGGGTATGGGCTATGCCGATACGGCCTTCAAGCGGCGACAGCTGCAGGGCTTGGGCCAGTTCGCTGACCTTGCCGGAGCGGCGGCAGCGCTGCAGCGTTCCGGCCGGGTCAATAATTGCCACGCCTGCGCTGTCATAGCCACGGTATTCAAGGCGCTTGAGGCCCTCCAGCAGAATCGGGGTAATCGGCCGCTCAGCAACGGCACCAACAATGCCACACATAGTCTTCTCCTTAGTTTCCGGCTGCAGCGCAAATCACTTCTACGCCGCAGGCTGCAATCTGTGCGCGTGACACAGGGTCAAGGCGCTCATCGGTTATCAGGGTATGGATACTGCTCCAGGGCAGCTCCAGATTGGGAATTTTGCGCCCCAACTTATCGGATTCGATCAATACAATCACTTCGCGCGACACCTCTGCCATGACCCGCGACAGGCCCAGCAGTTCATTGAAGGTGGTCGTACCACGGGCTATGTCCAGCCCATCGGCGCCAATGAATAATTGGTCAAAATCGTAGGAGCGCAATACCTGTTCAGCCACCTGACCCTGGAAAGATTCCGAATGCGGATCCCAGGTACCGCCGGTCATCAACAGTACCGGCTCGTGCTCGATTTCACGCAGGGCAGTGGCGACATTCAGCGAATTGGTCATGACCACCAGACCTGCTTTCATGCCCAGTTGCGGAATCATCGCTGCGGTCGTGCTGCCGCTATCGATAATGATCCGAGCATGCTCACGGATGCGCCTGACCGCTTCCCGCGCAATCGCCTGCTTGAACACGGAGACCTTGCTTTCCTGCTCGGCAATCAATTCCTGTGGCAACTGCACAGCACCGCCGTAGCGTCTGAGCAACAGGCCATGGCTTTCCAATGCGTTGAGGTCTTTGCGGATGGTTACTTCAGAAGTTTCAAAACGTTTTGCCAATTCATCCACACTCACTTCGCCTGACTCATTAAGCAGGCTGATGATGCTATGTCTACGTTGTGGAGTATTACGCTTTGACATCTAAAAGTTTCGTTTCGAAATTTAATTATGTGAATCAAAACTTAATAAAACTGCTTCGTCAAACGCAAAAGGACGAAAGGCGGCAAATGCCGCCTTCCTGGTGAAGCCGCATCCTCATTTTTTGACTTTTTCCGGCCTTTTCCAACCCGCGATATTGCGCTGCTTGGCGCGTCCGATGCCCAGCGCGGCAGCCGGTACTTCCTGACTGATGGTGGATCCCGCACCGGTTGTGGCGCCATCACTGATGCTGACCGGCGCCACCAGCGAATTGTTCGAGCCGATGAAGACGTCGTTACCCAATACCGTCTGCCATTTATTGGCGCCATCGTAATTGCAGGTGATGGTGCCTGCGCCGATATTGCAATGGCTACCGGTCAGCGTATCGCCGAGGTAAGTAAGATGTCCCGCCTTGGTTCCTTCGCCCAGCCGCGCATTCTTGATTTCAACGAAGTTGCCCACGTGGGCGCGGGGGCCGAGCACCGTTCCCGGGCGCAACCTGGCAAAGGGTCCGCAATCGCTGCCTTCACCCAGCTCGGCACCGTCCAGATGACTGTTGGCCTTCACGCTGCTGCCTTTGCGCAGGATGCTGTTGCGGATCACGCAGTTGGGGCCGATCTGTACGTCATCTTCGATGATGACATGTCCTTCGAGGATGACATTCACGTCGATCAGAATATCGCGGCCCACTTGAACATCACCGCGTACATCCAGGCGTTGTGGATCACGTAGCGTCACACCTTGCTGCATCAAGCTCCGCGCAGCCCGCGTCTGGTAATGGCGTTCGAGTTCTGCCAGCTGGATGCGGTCATTGGCGCCCTGCACTTCCCAGGCGTTTTCCGGCTGCTCAGTGGCTACAGCAACGCCATCACCAACAGCCATCGCGATGACGTCCGTTAGGTAATACTCTCCTTGTGCATTGTTATTCGACAGTCGGGCCAGCCAAGCCTTCAGCCGGGTGGCCGGAGCCAGCAAGATTCCGGTATTGCCTTCGCAGATTTGACGCTGTTCTGGTGATGCATCCTTTTGCTCAACAATCGCCTGAACCGCATGCTTCTGATCACGGATAATCCGTCCATAGCCGGTTGGGTCGGCGAGAAATACTGTCAGCAACGCTAACTGGTCTGGATCTGCATGGGTTAACAGCCGCTCTATGGTTGCCTGCTGTATAAGCGGTACATCGCCATACAGAACAAGCACTTGCTCCGCATCTATATGGGGCATTGCCTGCGCGACAGCATGGCCCGTACCGAGCTGTTGTGGCTGTACGACGAAACTCAGATCGGGTGCTGAAAAGGCATCACGCACCTGTTCCGCAGCGTGGCCGATCACCACATGGATACTCTTGGGCTTTAGTGCGCGGGCGGTGTCGATAACATGGGCAAGCATCGATTTGCCTGCCACGGGATGCAGCACCTTGGGTGTTGCAGAGCGCATGCGCGTGCCCTGACCAGCAGCAAGAATAACGACGGTGAGCGACATGACATTTCCTTGACCGCTGCAAGGCGGAATGGAGGGCATAAAAAAGGTAGCCTAGGCTACCCTTTTAATCTTTCTGACTAAAGCCGGTGAATCAACCACCAAACTTCTTGCGCAATTTGACGGTACGCAATTGAGCCACTGCCTCAGCCAGACGATTGGAAGCAGAGGTGTAATCGAACTCGGCTCCTTTCTCGCTCAGTGCCTTTTCTGCAGTTTGTACTGCGGCCTGAGCAGAAGCTTCATCCAGATCCGCTGCGCGCAACACGGTGTCGGCCAGAACCTTGACCATGCTCGGCTGGACCTCTAGAAACCCACCAGAGATGTAAAACACCTCTTCATCTCCACCTTGCTTGATGATCCGAATCGGACCCGGTTTCAGGTCCGTGATCAAAGGTGCATGACCGGGTGCAATACCCAGATCACCAAGATTTCCGTGGGCGATCACCATCTCAACCAATCCGGAGTAGATCTCCGCTTCAGCACTAACGATGTCGCAATGGACTGTAATAGCCATACGCTTGCCTCATTCAAGCGCCTGTTGCCAGGCGCCCAGGGGATTACATTTTCTTGGCTTTCTCGATGGCTTCGTCAATGCCGCCAACCATGTAGAAAGCCTGTTCTGGCAGGTTGTCGTAGTCGCCTTTGAGGATACCGCTGAAACCAGCAATGGTATCTTTCAGGGAGACATACTTGCCTGGAGAACCGGTGAATACTTCGGCTACGAAGAACGGCTGAGACAGGAAGCGCTGGATTTTACGAGCACGGGATACCATCAACTTATCCGCATCCGAAAGCTCGTCCATACCCAGAATCGCGATGATGTCTTTCAGTTCCTTGTAACGCTGCAAGACGTACTGAACGCCACGGGCAGTGTCATAGTGCTCCTGACCGACAACCAGCGGATCCAGCTGACGCGAAGTCGAATCGAGTGGATCAACCGCCGGGTAAATACCCAGCGAGGCGATGTCACGCGACAGAACAACCGTTGCGTCCAAGTGGGCGAAAGTGGTCGCCGGGGACGGGTCAGTCAAGTCATCCGCTGGTACATAGACCGCCTGAATGGAAGTAATGGAACCACTCTTGGTCGTGGTAATACGCTCTTGCAGAGCGCCCATTTCTTCCGCCAGTGTCGGCTGATAACCCACCGCTGAAGGCATACGGCCCAGCAGCGCAGATACCTCGGTTCCGGCGAGGGTATAGCGATAGATGTTGTCAACGAACAACAGAACATCGTTACCTTCGTCACGGAATTTTTCAGCCATGGTCAAACCGGTCAACGCAACACGCAGACGGTTTCCTGGAGGCTCGTTCATCTGACCGTAGACAAGAGCTACCTTGTCGAGAACGTTGGAGTCCTTCATCTCGTGGTAGAAGTCGTTACCTTCACGAGTACGCTCACCCACACCGGCGAAAACGGAGTAGCCGCTGTGCTCGATGGCGATGTTACGGATCAGTTCCATCATGTTTACGGTCTTGCCAACACCGGCACCACCGAACAGACCAACTTTACCACCGCGGGCAAACGGGCAAACAAGGTCAATTACCTTGATACCGGTTTCCAGCAGGTCATTACCACCTGCCTGCTCGGCAAAAGTGGGTGCCTCGCGGTGAATACCCCAGCGTTCGTCTTCACCGATGGGGCCCGCTTCATCAATCGGGTTACCCAGGACATCCATGATACGGCCGAGCGTAGCCTTGCCAACCGGCACGGAAATCGCTGCACCAGTGTTGGAGACGTCCAGGCCACGCTTCAACCCTTCGGTCGAACCCATGGCAATAGTGCGCACAACGCCATCGCCCAACTGCTGCTGGACTTCCAGTGTGGTTTCGGCACCTTGTACTTTCAGTGCGTCATAAATGTTCGGAACGTGATCGCATGGGAACTCCACGTCGATTACTGCACCGATGATCTGAATAATGCGTCCGCTACTCATGTCTGGTTCCTCTGAAAATTTGAACCTGTCTTACAACGCGGCTGCGCCGCCGACGATTTCCGAAATTTCTTGCGTGATCGCTGCCTGACGGGCCTTGTTGTAGATCAACTGCAATTCGCTGATCAGGTCACCGGCGTTTTCGGTGGCGTTCTTCATTGCCATCATCCGCGACGCCTGCTCACAAGCATTGTTTTCAATCACTGACTGATAAACCTGAGACTCGACATAGCGAACCAACAAACCATCAAGTAGCTGTTTTGCATCCGGTTCGTACAAGTAGTCCCAATGGTGCTTCAGTTCATTGTCCGAATCTGCAACCAACGGTACCAACTGGTCTATCGCAGGTTGCTGAACCATGGTGTTGACGAATTTGTTCGACACTATGAACAGACGATCAATACGACCTGCCATGTAGCCATCAAGCATTACCTTGACGCTGCCAATCAGATCGTTGATTGAGGGCTCTTCGCCAATATGGCTGATAGCCGCGACAACATTGCCACCATAGCTGCGAAAGAATGCTGAACCCTTGCTGCCGATAACGCAGATGTCCATTTCAACATTCTGTTCACGATTGCCAACCATGTGCTTGACCAGCGTCTTGAACAGGTTGGTGTTCAAGCCACCACACAGTCCACGGTCCGAGCTCACCACAATATAACCAACACGCTTGACCTCGCGCTCGATCATAAAGGGATGCCGATATTCCGGGTTGGCGTTGGCCAGATGACCAATTACCTGCCGGATACGCTCAGCATAAGGACGACCCGCAGCCATGCGCATTTGGGCCCTGCGCATCTTGCTGACCGCCACTTTTTCCATGGCGTTGGTAATCTTTTGCGTGCTTTTGATGCTCGCAATTTTAGTGCGAATCTCTTTTGAGCCTGCCATGCAACACCTATATAGGAAAACCTATCGGTTTAGCAGACGGAGGCGTTTAAGCCTCCGCTGCGGCTTACCAGGTTTGAGTGGCCTTGAACTTCTCGATCCCGGCTTTGATGCCAGAGTCGATTTCGTCGTTGAAGTCACCCTTCTCGTTGATCTTGGCCATCAAGGCTGCATGATCCCGGTTGAAGTAGGCAAGCAATGCAGATTCAAAGCTACCGACTTTATTCACTTCGACATCGTTCAGATAACCACGCTCAGCGGCATAGAGCGACAGCGACATATCTGCAATAGACATAGGCGCAAACTGCTTCTGCTTCATCAGCTCGGTAACACGCTTACCATGCTCCAGCTGCTTGCGGGTAGCATCGTCAAGGTCAGAAGCGAACTGCGAGAACGCTGCCAGTTCACGGTACTGAGCCAGAGCGGTACGGATACCACCGGAGAGCTTCTTGATGATCTTGGTCTGAGCGGCACCGCCCACGCGGGAAACCGAAATACCCGAGTTAACTGCCGGACGAATACCGGAGTTGAACATCGCGGACTCAAGGAAGATCTGTCCGTCAGTAATCGAAATCACGTTGGTCGGAACGAACGCCGAAACGTCACCCGCCTGAGTTTCAATGATCGGAAGAGCCGTCAGAGAACCGGTCTTGCCTTTGACTTCACCCTTGGTGAACATCTCGACATACTCTTCGGAAACACGCGAAGCGCGCTCCAGCAAGCGGCTGTGGAGATAAAACACGTCGCCGGGATATGCCTCGCGACCTGGTGGCCGGCGCAGCAACAGGGAAATCTGGCGATAGGCAACCGCTTGCTTGGACAGATCGTCATACACGATCAGCGCATCTTCGCCACGATCGCGGAAGTATTCGCCCATGGTGCAACCGGAATACGGGGCAATGTATTGCAGAGCCGCTGATTCGGAAGCACTTGCAACCACAACAATGGTATTAGCCAGTGCGCCGTTCTCTTCGAGCTTGCGAACTACGTTGGCGATGGTCGAACGCTTCTGTCCGATAGCCACGTAAACAGAACGAATGCCGCTGTTCTTCTGGTTGATGATGGCATCAATTGCCAGAGCCGTTTTACCGATCTGACGGTCACCGATGATCAGCTCGCGCTGGCCACGGCCAACCGGGATCATGGCATCAACAGCCTTGTAGCCGGTCTGTACCGGCTGATCAACCGACTTACGCCAGATAACGCCCGGGGCTACCTTTTCAACCGCGTCGGTAGCGACGTTGTTCAACGGGCCTTTGCCGTCAATCGGGTTACCCAAGGCATCGACCACACGACCCAACAGCTCCGGACCAACCGGAACCTCGAGAACGCGGCCAGTGCACTTGGCACTCATGCCTTCAGCCAGCGACTGGTAAGCACCCAGAACAATGGCGCCGACAGAGTCACGCTCAAGGTTCATGGCCATGCCATACACACCGCCAGGGAACTCGATCATCTCACCGTACATTACGTCGGCCAGACCATGAATTCGCACGATACCGTCAGAAACACTAACTACAGTGCCTTCGTTCCGGGCTTGGGAAGCGACGTCGAGTTTCTCGATACGTCCCTTGATGATTTCACTTATTTCGGAAGGATTGAGTTGCTGCATTGCTCTGCTGCCCCTTCAAACTCAGGATTTCAACGCTTCAGCAAGTTTCGCGATCTTTCCGCGAACCGAGCCATCGATAACCAGGTCGCCGGCACGGATCACTACACCACCGATAAGGGTGACGTCTTCCGTGGCGTGCAGACGCACTTCCCGGCTGAGCCGTGCGCTGAGAACCTTGGCGAGTTTGTCTTTCTGTTCATTATTCAATGCAAAGGCACTGGTGACTTCCACATCCACCGACTTTTCCTGTTCTGCTTTAAACAGTTCGAACAGGTCGGCAATTTCTGGCAAAAGCAACAGACGGTCGTTTTCAGCCAGCACGTGGATAAAGTTCTGTACCTTGGCATCCAACTTGTCGCCACACACCTCAACAAAGGTGTTGGCTTTCTTTTCGCCCGTCAAACGCGGAGCCTTGAGAATCTGCTGGACAGTTTCATCAACCGAAACAGCAACACACAAAGCCAGCATTGCCGACCATTGGGTCAGCTGTTTCTGGTTCTGTGCATACTCAAAGGCTGCCTTAGCGTAAGGCCGAGCAAGCGTGGTCAGTTCTGCCATGATTGCCCTCGCTTAGATTTCGGCTGCCAGTTGAGAAACCAGCTCCGCATGCGCATTTTGATCGATGGTTGCACCAAGAATTTTCTCTGCGCCAATGACTGCCAGCCCGCCCAATTGAGCACGCAACGCATCTTTGACACTGTTCATTTCTTGTTCGATCTCTGCCTGAGCCTGCGCTTTCACACGATCCGCCTCAACGCGTGCCTGATCTCTGGCTTCGTCAACGATCTGGGTCGCACGCTTTTTCGCTTGCTCAATGATCTCTGCCGCCTGGCCTTTTGCCTCGCGCAGTTGATGGGCCACCTTTTCGTGGGCCAACTCCAAATCACGATTAGCACGGTTAGCAGCGTCCAGGCCATCGGCGATCTTCTTTTGGCGGTCGCGCAAAGCAGTGATGACCGGAGGCCACACATACTTCATGCAGAAGACGACAAAAATGAAGAACGCAACGGACTGACCAATCAGGGTTGCATTAATGTTCACGCCAACACCTCGCTCTTTCGTTGTCCATCACACACATCACTCTGTTTGAGAGTAATTAGCCTGCGATTTGACCAACGAAGGGGTTTGCAAAGGTGAAGAACAGTGCCAGACCAACACCGATCATGGTCACGGCGTCCAGAAGACCGGCAACGATGAACATTTTCACTTGCAGCATAGGAACCATTTCTGGCTGACGCGCTGCGCCTTCCAGGAACTTGCCGCCCAACAGACCAAAACCAATGGCAGTACCCAGGGCACCCATGCCAATCAGCAGTGCAACGGCGATCGCGGTTAGACCAACTACAGTTTCCATCTTTCCTCCCGACTTATATGTCGTATTGGTTAAAGGTTTTGCAAAAACAGTACAACTAAATCAATGACTATCTTCGTGTGCCAGTGACAGGTAAACGATGGTCAGCATCATGAAGATAAAGGCCTGCAAGGTAATGATCAGGATATGGAACATGGCCCAGGCCCAGTTCAATGCCAATCCGAAGACGCCCAGCAGGAATCCGGCGCTGAATATCACAGCAATCAGGATGAAGATCAACTCACCGGCATACATGTTGCCGAACAGACGCAGGCCCAGCGAGAAAGGCTTGGCAATCAGGGTCACGAACTCAAGCAGAAAATTGATCGGAACCAGAATGGCCTGCACTACAACATTCTTGCTGTTGAACGGATGCAGCGTGAGCTCACCTACAAATCCGCCAATACCCTTGACCTTGATGCTGTAGTAGATGATCAGGGCGAAGACTGAAATCGCCATGCCAAGAGTAGCGTTTGGATCTGTGGTCGGAACAACACGGAAAAACAAATGCTCATTGCCGGAGATTTTGGCTGCCAGCAGCGGCAACCAGTCGACTGGGACCAAATCCATCAGGTTCATCAGGAAGATCCAGACGAAAATGGTCAGTGCTAACGGGGCAATGACTGCATTTTTGCCGTGAAAAGTATCTTTGACACTCTGATCAACGAACTCAACCATGACCTCAACAAAATTTTGCAAGGCGCCCGGCTGTCCACTGGTGGCTCGTTTGGCTGCACTGCGAAACATGACCAGGAAAACCAGGCCGAGAAAAATCGACCAGCCAAGGGTGTCCACATGGAACGCCCAGAAGCCCATTTCCTTGGCTTGTTCAGCTGTTTGAGCAAAACCCCATTCTCCACTTGGATGCTGACCATAAGTCAGATTCTGCAAGTGGTGTTTGATGTAACCCGAAACGGTACCTTCTGCCATTTTTACCTCAGCCGCTCTTAAGGTCTCAAAGGTTTAGCTTTAATCAGCAAAGGTGCAAACCAACTGACCATCTGGGTCACGATGAAGGCTCCGAACAACACAGGAGCATCCAGGGGTTTTACACCTGTAAACACCAGTGCAAAAAGCACTGCTGTCAGTACAAACTTTCCAGCTTCGCCGGCATAGAACGATTTGAGGATATCCCGAGCTGCTCTGGCACCGCTGTAGCGAAATGCCTTCAGCGCGAAGTACAGATTCGGCAACCAGGCTACCAAGCCTCCGCAGATCGCTGAATAACCAGCGGTCCATCCCCGTACAACTGTCAAAACTGCAGCTATCAGGATCACTACCAGAATTTGCGCTACCAGCACTTTGAAAACGGGTAGTCGACGAAGCGGCAGGCGACTCTGCGTGCGCACATCCATCGGTTGTGATCCTCTTGTTGCCGGCTGCCGTACAACGTCAGATTGGCATCATTCCTGCCGACAAAATTGCGGGCGAAGTATAGGCCCGCCGTTTTTGCTGTTCAACCGCAGGCCGGTAAATTCCGACCAAGTACAATACTCAACGAATATGGGCCAGTACACCCTGCAACTCGTCCAACGAGTTATAGCGAATCACCAGCTGACCCTTACCCTTCTGCCCATGCTTGATTTGCACTGGAGAGCCCAGTTTCTCGGCCAGTCGCTGTTCCAGCCGAGTGATATCAGGATCGGCTTTTACCGGATCAATAGCCTGCTCTTTGTGACTCAGCCACTGCCTGACCAGTGCTTCGGTTTGCCTGACCGTCAGGCCTCGTGCGACAACATGTCGCGCACCTTCCACCTGCCTTTCTACCGGCAACCCGAGCAATGCCCGCGCATGGCCCATTTCCAGATCACCGTGCGATAGCAGGGTTTTGATCTCTTCGGGAAGCGCTGTCAGACGCAGCAAGTTGGTGACTGTCACCCTGGATTTGCCGACCGCATCAGCCACTTGCTGCTGGGTCAACTGAAATTCCTGTTGCAGTCTCTGCAAAGCAAAGGCTTCATCAATCGGGTTAAGGTCTTCACGCTGGATATTTTCAATCAATGCCATGGCAATGGCGGCTTCATCCGGTATCTCGCGTACCAGGGCTGAAATCCTGTCCAAACCAGCTTGTTGGGTTGCTCGCCAACGCCGCTCACCGGCAACGATCTCATAACGACCATCCTCAATTGGGCGCACGACTATCGGCTGCATCAGGCCTTGCGCCTTGATCGATTGTGCAAGCTCCTCCAGCGCTGTCGGGTCCATATCACGGCGTGGCTGGTATTTGCCGCGCTGGATCAAATCCACCGGCAAATTTTGCAGTTCCTTGCTATCGGTTCGGGCCGCTTCCTGCTGAAGGGCAGCAGCTGTGCTTCCACTGAGCAAGGCATCGAGACCGCGACCTAGGCCACCACGTTTTTTGAGTGCCATGAGTATTCCTTACGCCGTAGCGACCTTGTTGCTGTTTCGTTGCCGACGGGACAACTCTCCGGCGAGTGCCAAGTAAGCCAATGCACCCCGTGACTGTTTGTCATAAACGAGTGCCGGCATGCCAAAACTCGGGGCTTCTGCCAGACGGATATTCCGTGGAATAACTGTCTGGTAAAGCTGATCACCGAAATGCTCTTTGAGCTGTTCGGACACATCATTGGTCAGGCTCATTCGCGGGTCATACATGGTGCGCAGCAGACCTTCGATCTTCAGCGCAGGATTGAGCGCTTGCGCAATACGCTGGATGGAGTTGATCAGATCAGACAACCCTTCCAGCGCGAAGTATTCACATTGCATGGGAATGATCACGCCATCGGCTGCAACCAGCGCATTGACGGTCAGCATCGACAGGGAAGGCGGACAATCAATCAGGATGTAATCGTAATTTTCACGAATGGGCGCCAGCGCATTGCGCAAGCGGCTTTCCTTCATCTGCATTTCCAGCAAAGCGACTTCTGCCGCCGTAAGATCACGGTTGGCTGGAAGCAGCTGGTAACCGCCATGTTCGGAAAACTGCATGGCCGTACCCAGATCACACGCGCCAATCAGCACGTCATAGATCGAATGCTCAAGCGCATGCTTGTCGATACCGCTACCCATTGTCGCGTTACCCTGAGGATCAAGGTCGATCAACAAGACACGTCGTTTAGTGGCAACCAGAGATGCCGCCAGATTGATGCAGGTCGTGGTTTTACCCACGCCACCTTTCTGGTTAGCAATCGCTAAAACCTTGGCCATGAATAGCAATCTCTCAATTAAATCGTGCGCCGCAGTATCAGCAGATGGCGCTGACCTTGGCAACCTGGAACCTTGAGTACATGGGTTTCCTGCAGCTTGAAATCAGCTGGCAAAACCTGCAGTTCATCGTCCGGATGGACCCCTTTCATCGCCAGCCAGCGCGTATCCGGTCCGCCAAGGTGACGCGTCCAATTGGCAAAATCTTCCAGTGAGCTGAAGGCCCGGGAACAAATACCCTCAAAAGGGCGGGCGGGCTTGAAAGATTCGACCCGGCTGTGGATAACCTCAAGGTTATCCAATTTCAGTTCCAGTTTGACCTGGGTAAGGAATCGGGTCTTTTTGCCATTGGAATCCAGCAAGGTGAACTGCGCATCCGCAAACATGATCGCCAACGGTATGCCTGGCATGCCACCACCGCTACCGACATCCAGCCAATGCTTGCCCGCTTCAGCCACATGGGGCACTACACTCAAGCTGTCCAGCAGATGACGAGACACCATTTCATCGGGATCTCGAACCGCTGTCAGGTTGTAGGCTTTGTTCCATTTAATCAGCAAAGCCAGGTAAGCCAGCAGCTGAGTTTCCTGAACTGGATTCAATTTGATACCCAGTTCTTCGGCTCCGCGCCTGAGTTCATCCGCATGCAAACCGGTTACTGCACAATTCACGCACTTTGCTCCAGTTGCTGGGCTGCACCACGCTTTTTCAGGTTGATCAGCAGCAAGGAGATGGCGGCAGGGGTAACGCCCGGGATACGTGAAGCCTGGCCGAGTGTTTCAGGGCGACTCAGACCCAATTTGTGTTGAATTTCTTTCGACAATCCGGTGATTGCGCTGTAGTCGATATCACTGGGCAGGCGCACCTCTTCACTGGCACGCAGGCGCTGAATTTCTTCCTGCTGCCGCTCAATGTAGCCTGCGTACTTGGTCTTTATCTCGACTTGTTCAGCAACCTGCGGATCTTCTGCACCGGCACCGGTGATTTCCATCAGCCCGCAGTAATCAATTTCTGGGCGCGACAGTAAATTCAACAAATTGTACTCATGGGCCAGCGGCGTTCCGAAGCGCAAGGCGATTGAATCGCCCTGAGTGGTTCCTGGACGCACCCAGGTGTTTTTCAGCCGTTGTTCTTCTTTGAGAATGGCTTCGCGCTTGGTTTCAAATGCAGCCCAGCGCTGGTCATCAACCAGACCCAATTCACGACCTTTTTCGGTCAGTCGCAAATCGGCATTATCCTCGCGCAGTATCAACCGATATTCGGCGCGGGAGGTGAACATCCGATACGGCTCCTGTGTACCCAGTGTAATCAGATCATCGACCAGTACACCGATGTATGCCTCGTCCCGGCGCGGACACCAGCTGTCCATTTGCTGAGCACGCAAGGCTGCATTGGTACCAGCCAACAACCCTTGTGCACCGGCTTCTTCGTAGCCGGTGGTGCCGTTAATTTGTCCGGCAAAAAACAATCCTGCAATGACCTTGGTTTCCAGGCTGTACTTCAGGTCCCGTGGATCGAAATAGTCGTATTCGATGGCATAGCCAGGCCGGACGATGTGAGCGTTTTCCATACCGCGGATCGAGCGAACAATTTGCAGTTGAACATCGAACGGCAGGGATGTGGAGATTCCGTTCGGATACAACTCATGGGTGTGGAGACCTTCTGGTTCGATGAAGACCTGATGGCTTTGCTTGTCAGCAAACCGATGAATCTTGTCTTCGATCGATGGACAGTAACGGGGACCTATTCCTTCGATGACACCCGAGTACATGGGTGAGCGATCGAGATTGCTGGCGATTATTTCATGGGTGCGGGCATTGGTATGGGTAATCCAGCAGCTGACTTGAGCCGGATGATCTTCTTTCGACCCCATAAATGACATGACCGGAATCGGCGTGTCGCCTGGTTGTTCGGTCATGACCGAATAATCAACCGAACGACCATCAATCCGTGGTGGTGTGCCCGTTTTCAAGCGACCTACACGTAGCGGCAACTCACGCAGCCGATTGGCCAACGCGATTGACGGGGGATCACCAGCGCGTCCGCCCGAATAGTTCTGCATGCCTATGTGGATAAGTCCACCGAGAAAGGTTCCAGTGGTCAACACAACCGATTCTGCCAAGAATCGCAGCCCCATCTGAGTCACCACGCCGCGGACCTGATCCTGTTCGACGATCAGATCATCGCAGGCCTGTTGAAATATCCACAGGTTCGGCTGGTTTTCCAGAATGCTGCGAATAGCTGCCTTGTATAGCACCCTGTCTGCTTGTGCCCGTGTGGCACGCACTGCGGGGCCCTTGCGGCTGTTGAGCACTCGAAACTGAATTCCGCCCTTGTCTGTCGCATGTGCCATGGCACCGCCCAACGCATCGATTTCCTTGACCAGATGACTCTTGCCGATTCCACCAATGGCGGGATTACAGCTCATCTGGCCCAGTGTTTCGATGTTGTGTGTCAGCAACAGTGTTTTCACACCCATACGCGCCGCTGCGAGAGCAGCTTCGGTACCGGCATGTCCACCACCAATCACGATCACATCAAAACGGGAAGGAAAATCCACCATGCACCTCGTGCCTGTTCTATCAAGGGGCTATCTGAAAGGTCGGCAAGTATAGGGATTTAGGCTTCTTGTAAGAAGCGCTTTGAACAAAAAATAACCAAGCCGTCACGACTGCTCAGTAAACAAGAATAAAAAAGAAAGAATTCTTATAAAGACTCTTTTTGTTTTTATTTATGGTGTGAACAGTTTCTGTTGATAAGATTCTGTAGGCCTTTATTTTAATGGCTTGTAGAGAAATGAAAATCTGTGATTTAGCTGCCCGTATCAAGGGGAGAAGCGGTAGGTATGCTGTGTGTGGAAGCGCTAGTTATGCACAGGACAACTTATGCACTGAGTTAACCCATGCTTATTAACGAGGTCTAACCCCGGTTTTCCACAAAGCTCAGGGCCGGATCTTTCGGTCAAAAGAAGCGCTTTTGGGAGTTTTGAACAGGTTTATGTCTGGGTTTGACTCATTTACCAATGCAGAAACTGGAGAAAATTCGCCCCAGCAAGTCATCGGAACTGAACGCACCGGTAATTTCACCCAGCAATTTCTGTGCTTGGCGCAGGTCTTCTGCGAGCAATTCACCGGCACCTGTAGCTGTTAATTGTGCTCTTCCGTGATCGAGTGACTGTTGCGCCCTGAGCAAGGCCTGAACATGTCTTTGGCGAGCGCTGAAAGTGTTTTCGGAGGTTTGTGCATAGCCCATGGTGGTTTTGAGATGTTCACGCAGAAGGTCCAGACCGGCAGTCGATTTAGCACTCAGACTGACCGTCACATGCCCGTCATTGCATGTTTCCAGACGGATGCTTTCATTGGTCAGATCGACCTTGTTGCGAATCAGGGTAACCTTCTCAAGCGGCGGATTTTCCTGCAGAAATTCGGGCCACAGTGCAAATGGATCCGTGGCTTCAATGGATGTGGCATCCACCACCAGCAGGATACGGTCAGCTTCGCTGATGGCAGTCAGTGCGCGCGCCACACCGATCTTTTCAACCTGATCGCTGGTAGTACGCAGACCGGCTGTATCGATGATGTGCAGCGGCATTCCATCGATGTGGATGTGCTCACGCAGGACGTCGCGAGTGGTGCCTGCAATGGCCGTCACAATGGCGGCTTCACGGCCGGCCAGCGCATTGAGCAAGCTGGATTTACCGGCATTCGGTCGACCGGCTATAACAACCGTCATGCCGTCGCGCAGAAGCGCTCCCTGATTGGCTTGTTTGAGGACATGCTGCAATTCGCCGCGGATACCATCGAGTAGATTCAGCACATGGCCGTCTGCCAGAAAGTCTATTTCTTCTTCGGGAAAGTCTATGGCGGCTTCAACGTAGATTCTCAGTTCTATCAGTTTTTCTGTTAGCTGATTAATCCGTTTTGAAAACTCGCCTTGCAGTGAGCGCAGGGCATTACGCGCTGCCTGGGCGGAAGTGGCTTCAATCAAATCGGCGATGGCTTCTGCCTGTGCGAGGTCCAGCTTGTCGTTAAGAAAGGCCCTCTCGCTGAACTCTCCGGGTCTTGCTGGCCTGGCTCCGAGCTGCAGACAACGCTGTACCAGCATATCCAGCACGATGGGGCCGCCGTGGCCTTGAAACTCAACTACATCTTCGCCTGTGAACGAATGTGGACCTGGGAAGTACAGCAGTAACCCTTCGTCGAGTATCTGTCCATCCTCTGCATAAAATGGTCCGTAATGCGCATGCCGGGCTTTGGGTGACTTCCCACTGATGGTCAAGGCCAGCGAGTATGCAGCGGGCCCCGATACTCTGACGATACCAACTCCTCCCCTGCCCTGTGCAGTCGCTACCGCCGCAATGGTGTCTTTAAGGTTGCTGGTCATCGCCGGACCCTCTTTATGCTGGATAGCAAGACGCCCCACGAGGGGGCGTCTTATTAACAGGCTTGATCAGTTGGCTTTGCTGGCCGCTTCGATTTGCCGGGTAATGTACCACTGCTGCGCAATTGACAGGATGTTGTTGACTACCCAGTACAACACCAGACCGGCAGGGAACCAGAGGAAAAAGAAGGTAAAGATGATAGGCATCAATTTCATCACTTTGGCCTGCATCGGATCCGGAGGAGTCGGATTCAGTTGCATCTGGATGAACATGGTCACCCCCATGATGATCGGCAGCAGGAAGTATGGATCCTTGATCGACAAGTCAGTAATCCAGAACATCCAGGGCGCCTGACGCATTTCAACACTTTCTAGAAGTACCCAGTACAACGCCAGGAATACAGGCATCTGCACCAGAATTGGCAGGCAGCCGCCCAGAGGATTGATTTTTTCCTTCTTGTACAACTCCATCATGGCTTGCGACATCTTCTGCCGGTCGTCACCAAACTGTTCTTTCAACGCGGCCAGTTTTGGCGCCACTGCCCGCATACGCGCCATGGATTTGTAACTGGCTGCGGAAAGCGGGAAAAACAAAAGTTTGATAATCACGGTCAAGACAATTATCGACCAACCCCAATTGCCCAGCACCGCGTGAATATTTTCCAGTAGCCAGAAAATCGGCTGGGCAATAAACCAGAGCATTCCGTAATCGACGGTCAACTCCAATCCGGGAGACAGCGTTTTCAGTTCACCCTGATCCTTGGGCCCTGCGTACAGGGTTGCGCTCGCTTCTGCTTGGCCGCCAGCGGGCACATTGATTGCGGGTCCGGTGAAACCCACGATGTAGTTACCCTGACTGTCCTTTCGCGCACTGACCAGATTGCTCTGATCCTTCGCAGATACCCACGAGGTGACGAAATAATGTTGCAACCATGCAACCCAGCCGCCATCGATTTTCTCTGACGGAAACTGGTCATCCATGGTCGACATGGAAATAGTCTTGTAAGGTTTTTCAGGCGTCCAGATTGCTGCTCCCAGATAGGTCGCAGTACCAGTGGCTGTGGTTGAGGAGGGATCAGCACTGTTGTCACGCTTGAGTTGTGCAAACAGGTTTCCTGACCATGGCGAACTGCTTTGGTTGTCTACTTTGAACTTAACATCGAGATCGTATTGACCACGCTTGAGGGTAAAGCGCTTGATGTAATCGACGCCAGCCTCATTAAACTTCAAATCAACGACCAGTACGTCCTCGCCATCGGCCAGCCGGTATTCGCGCTTCTCAGTGGAATACAAGGGCCGCCCCGTTGCACGGGCATCGGGTCCATCAGTCCCGGTCAGTCCGCTCTGAGCGATATACAGCTGCTGCGGATTGTTATTGAAGAGTTGAAAAGCAACCTCAGGATTGCTCTGGTTCAGTGGATATTTGGGCAGTTTCAACTGAACGACATCGCCACCACGCGGATCAATCGCCAGCTGCAACACATCGGTTTCTACACGGATCAAATCAGTGCTGGCGGCAGCAGAGTCGACAGGTTTGTCCTGTGAGCTCAGATCGGTCTTGGGAACATCCGACGCTGCTCCATCAGCCGTTTTCGGAGCCACCGGGATAGACGATTCGCTAACAGCTGCAGTGGTTTCAACTTGAGGTTGAACAATCTGACCGTAGTCTTCATTCCATTGCAGAACCATCAGGTATGAAACAACTGCCAGAGCAACTATCGGGAGTGTGCGTTTGATATCCATGATTACTCGACCAGCGAAGGGGATCGGGGAGATTTGAGTTGAGGTACAGGATCGTATCCGCCTGGATTCCAGGGGTGACAGCGGCCTAATCTGCGCAAGGCCAACCAGCCACCATGGGCAATCCCGTGCTGTTCAATTGCTTCATAGGCGTAACACGAGCAGGAAGGATAGAAACGACAGTGGCTTGCCATCAGAGGGCTGATGGCATAACGGTAAAACTGGATTGTGCCGAGGGCCAGTTTACGCATCTTGGCTTTACGCCACTCCCGAATCGGTAGCAGGTTGTTGTCCAGTTTTCTGTGAGCGCGCAAGGCGTTTCCAGAATTTGCTGAACTGCCGAGAGGTCTCGACATTGTCTGAATCAGACATCCCTTTTCGCGCAACGACAACGATATCCCAACCACCAAGGGATTCTTGATGCAATCGGAAGGATTCTCGAATCAGTCGTTTGAGGCGATTTCGCTCAACGGAAAGCTTTACGCTTTTTTTGCCGATCACCATGCCGATGCGCGGATGATCCAAACCGTTTTCGCGAGCAAGAAGCAGAACATTCTTGCCAGGAATCTTGCCACTGGGTGAATCAAAAACTGCCTTGAACTGGCTCGGAATCAGCAGACGTTTGTTTCTGCTGAAATCCTGATTCACCCTGCGTGCTGTATCGGTCAAACAGCCAGACGCTTGCGGCCTTTGGCGCGACGACGGGACAGAACGGTGCGACCGTTTTTGGTGGCCATACGGGCACGGAAACCATGGGTACGAGCGCGCTTGATTGTGCTTGGCTGGAAAGTACGTTTCATGATGCTTACCTGGTAGTTACTGAGGAGCTGGAAGTAGCTCCCGTTTAAAGAGACCGCGCATTCTAGAGAAACAAGGCCTGCAGGTCAATTTGATATCGTTTTTTCTTTGCTGTGCAGAGGGAATTTTCGGGCAAATCCGTTGATGTCGTCCGCGAAGACAGCAGATCCTTTCGGGTGATCTCTGTGGATAGATCTTAAGAAGCGTATATAAATTTTATATCTAACTGATATTTAATGACTTTATTAATTTTTACTTGCGTGAATAAGTCCACAGATGATTGTGGAAAATTCGGCTGAAGGTGTATTGCCATGGCCTTGAATCGCGCTTGAGCAGTGTCACCTTGGATTGTCAGGCAGCGTATATCCACAATTAATCCAATTTTCAGACGGAATTTTATTAGGGTCTGGATAACTGGCGATTTTTATTTTGTATAAAAATTTCTTATGTGGATAACCCTATTGCAGGCCGTTACAATCGAGTCCGAATTTGTTACCCAATGGGGGGCGCCGCGTGTCTGTGGAACTTTGGTTGCAGTGTGTCGAGTTGTTACGCGATGAACTGCCAGCTCAGCAATTCAATACCTGGATTCGCCCACTTCAAGTGGAAGCCAGTGAGGATGAACTGCGGGTTTTTGCCCCGAATCGGTTTGTTCTTGATTGGGTAAATGATAAGTACCTGGGTCGTTTGCTTGCCTTGCTCGAGGAGCGCGCAGATGCAGAACCACCAAGGGTTTCCATGTTGATTGGCAGCAAGCGCTCGAGTCCCGCGCCGGCACAGATTCCGGCTCCGGTTAAACGCGCAGATTTGCCGGCTGCTACCTTGGGTGAGCGGCAAGTTGCCACGAGTTCAATCCCGGAGCCTGTTCAGCCAACCCCGGCAGCAAGCGCCGATCGGAGCGTTCAGGTAGAAGGTGCTATCAAGCACAGTAACTACCTCAACCGCACATTCACCTTTGAAAACTTTGTAGAAGGTAAATCCAACCAGCTGGCGCGAGCGGCGGCCTGGCAGGTCGCGGACAATCCCAAGCACGGTTATAACCCGCTGTTCCTGTATGGAGGCGTCGGACTGGGCAAAACCCACTTGATGCATGCAGTGGGTAACCATCTGTTAAAGAAGAATCCCAACGCCAAAGTTGTGTACTTGCATTCAGAGCGATTTGTAGCGGACATGGTCAAGGCATTGCAGCTGAATGCCATAAACGAATTCAAACGATTTTATCGTTCCGTCGATGCACTGCTGATTGATGACATTCAGTTCTTTGCCAAGAAGGAACGTTCGCAGGAAGAATTCTTTCATACGTTCAACGCCCTTCTTGAGGGTGGTCAGCAAGTGATTCTGACCAGTGATCGTTATCCCAAGGAAATTGACGGGCTTGAGGAGCGTTTGAAGTCCCGTTTCGGTTGGGGGCTGACGGTTGCTGTTGAGCCTCCTGAACTGGAAACACGCGTGGCAATTCTGATGAAGAAAGCCGATCAGGCGAAGGTTGATCTTCCCCATGATGCGGCGTTTTTTATCGCACAGAAAATCCGCTCCAATGTTCGCGAACTGGAAGGTGCCTTGAAGCGCGTCATCGCTCATGCGCACTTCATGGGTAAGGAAATCTCCATAGATCTCATTCGTGAATCATTGAAAGATTTGCTGGCCCTGCAAGACAAATTGGTCAGCATCGATAATATTCAGCGAACTGCCGCGGAATACTACAAGATCAAAATTTCCGACATGCTTTCAAAACGCCGTTCACGTTCAGTGGCCCGCCCCCGACAGGTGGCCATGGCGCTCTCCAAAGAATTGACCAACCACAGTCTTCCGGAGATTGGTGATGCATTTGGTGGTCGAGACCACACAACTGTTTTACATGCTTGTCGTAAGATCGCAGAACTCAGAGAGACGGATGCTGATATCTGCGAAGATTACAAAAACCTGTTACGTACACTGACAACTTGATTCGTTAATTCAACACTCAGGCAAGGGACCAGATCATGCACTTCACCATTCAGCGCGAAGCCCTGTTGAAACCTCTGCAGTTGGTTGCTGGCGTTGTAGAGCGCCGACAGACGCTGCCCGTTCTGTCCAACGTATTGCTGGTAGTTGAGGGCCAGCACCTCTCCTTGACCGGTACCGATCTGGAAGTCGAACTGATTGGGCGCGTTGCTCTGGAGGATAAGGCTGAACCTGGGGAAATTACTGTCCCTGCACGTAAACTCATGGATATTTGCAAAAGCCTGCCTGCCGATGCGTTGATCGACATCCGGCTTGAAGAGCAGAAAGTCCTGATCAAGGCCGGGCGCAGTCGTTTTACCCTTTCGACCTTGCCCGCCAATGACTTCCCCACTTCCGAGGAAGGTCAAGCTTCTCTGGTGATCAATCTGCCTCAAACCAAAGTTCGTCGCCTGATCGAGCGCACCAGTTTCGCTATGGCGCAGCAAGATGTGCGTTATTACCTCAACGGAATGCTGCTTGAGGTTGGTGCGAACGTATTACGCGCGGTTGCCACGGACGGTCATCGCCTGGCGATGTGTTCCTTGTCTGCACCTATCGAGCAGCAG
This sequence comes from Pseudomonas sp., assembly GCA_035562615.1. GTDB lineage: Bacteria > Pseudomonadota > Gammaproteobacteria > Pseudomonadales > Pseudomonadaceae > Aquipseudomonas. The sequence goes on from DATMWH010000302.1 coordinate 24,619, forward strand.
GAGAAACATCAAATCATCGTTCCGCGGAAGGGCATTCTTGAATTGGCAAGGCTGCTGACTGATCAGGATGCTGAAGTGGCTATCGTACTTGGCCAGCATCACATACGCGCCACGACCAGCGAGTTTACGTTTACCTCCAAGCTGGTGGACGGCAAGTTTCCGGATTACGAGCGTGTTTTACCCAAGGGCGGCGACAAGCTTGTGGTGGCTGACCGGCAGACACTTCGCGAGGCCTTCACCCGGACGGCTATTTTGTCGAACGAGAAGTACCGCGGTATTCGTCTGCAACTGGAATCTGGATTGTTAAAGATTCAGGCCAACAACCCGGAGCAGGAAGAGGCTGAAGAAGAAGTTGCTGTTGATTATGCCGGCGGCAATCTGGAGATTGGTTTCAACGTCAGTTATTTGCTGGATGTCATGTCGGTAATGGTTACCGATAAGGTCCGTCTGATTCTTTCTGACTCCAACAGCAGCGCGTTGGTGCAAGAGTTTGATAACGACGAATCTGCTTACGTTGTTATGCCGATGCGCCTGTAGTTTTCCCTTGTCGCTTTTCCGCTTGAATATCACCGCGCTTCGCAACTTGGGCGCGGTGAGCCTCTCCCCCTCTCCGCGCATCAATATTCTTTCCGGGGCCAATGGCAGCGGTAAGACCAGCCTGCTTGAATCGATACACCTGCTGGGTATGGCGCGCTCATTTCGTACCACCCGACATCAGCCAGTCATTCAGTTTGATCAGCCCGCCTGTACTGTTTTTGGTGAGGTCAGGCTTGATTCAGGCAGGCGTAGTCTTGGCGTCTCCCGCCTTCGAGATGGCGACTTTCAAATTCGCATCGATGGTCAAACGGTGCGCAGTGCTTCTCAACTTGCCCATGCCTTGCCATTGCAGCTGATTAATCCTGATAGCTTCCGCCTACTTGAAGGTAGTCCGCGCACGCGCCGACAGTTTCTTGATTGGGGAGTGTTCCACGTGGAACCGTGCTTTTTTTCGGCTTGGCAGCGCCTGCAGCGAGCCTTGCGCCAGCGAAACTCATGGTTGCGTCATGGTACAATCGACCCGGCTGCAGAGGCGGCATGGAGTCGTGAGTTAACTCAATCCAGCGATGAAATTGATGGCTACCGACGCGCGTACATTCAGGCGCTCAAACCGCTTTTTGATGCGACGCTTGCCAGGCTGATAGATGTTCCAGAGCTGCAATTGAGTTATTACCGTGGCTGGGACAAGGATCGCGAACTAAGTCAGGTGTTGAGCGCTTCCTTGATGCGTGACCAGCAACTGGGGCATACCCAGGCGGGTCCGCAAAGGGCTGATTTGCGGCTTCGAGTTGGTGCTTTCAATGCGGTTGATGTGTTGTCTCGCGGCCAACAAAAGCTGGTGGTGTGTGCGCTCAAGATTGCGCAAGGCTATCTGGTTAATCAGGCTCGCCAAGGCGAGTGCATCTATTTGGTAGACGATTTGCCATCTGAGCTTGATGATCAGCATCGTCGCGCCCTTTGTGGATTGCTAGAAGAGTTGCAGTGCCAGGTTTTTATTACCTGTGTTGATAATGACATTTTGTTTGATTGCTGGCGGCCAGAAACGCCAGTCGCCATGTTCCACGTGGAACATGGCCGGATTACCCAGACCACAGATTTCCGGGAGTAAGGCATGAGCGATAACAATACATACGACTCAAATAGCATCAAGGTGCTCAAAGGCCTGGATGCTGTGCGCAAACGACCCGGTATGTATATTGGCGACACGGATGACGGCAGCGGCCTGCACCACATGGTCTTCGAGGTGGTCGATAACTCGATCGACGAGGCCCTGGCCGGGCACTGCAATGACATCAGCATAACCATTCACACCGATGAATCGATCACCGTGCGTGACAATGGCCGCGGCATTCCGGTCGATATGCACAAAGAAGAAGGTGTATCGGCGGCCGAAGTCATCATGACCGTGCTGCATGCTGGCGGTAAATTTGACGATAACTCGTACAAGGTTTCTGGTGGCCTGCACGGCGTAGGTGTGTCGGTGGTTAACGCGCTTTCCGAGGTGCTCTTGCTCACAGTCCGCCGTAGCGGGCATATCTGGGAGCAGACCTATGTACATGGTGTGCCTCAGGAGCCGATGCGAATCGTTGGCGATAGCGACAGCACCGGCACCCAGATTCACTTCAAGCCATCAGCGGAAACCTTCCACAACATTCACTTCAGTTGGGACATCCTGGCCAAGCGTTTGCGCGAGCTTTCATTTCTGAACTCCGGCGTGGGCATCGTGCTCAGGGACGAGCGCAGTGGCAAGGAAGAGCTGTTCAAATACGAGGGCGGCTTGCGTGCCTTTGTGGAGTACCTGAACACCAACAAGACTCCGGTTAACCAGGTATTCCATTTCAACGTGCAGCGTGACGATGGTGTGGGTGTTGAAGTCGCCCTGCAGTGGAACGACAGCTTCAATGAAAGTCTGTTGTGCTTTACCAACAACATTCCACAGCGTGATGGGGGTACTCACCTTGCGGGTTTCCGTTCCGCGCTGACGCGTAACCTGAACAACTACATCGAGCAGGAAGGCCTGGCGAAAAAGCACAAGATCGCCACAACGGGAGATGATGCGCGCGAAGGCCTGACTGCCATCATTTCGGTCAAGGTGCCGGACCCGAAATTCAGTTCGCAAACCAAAGACAAGCTGGTTTCCTCGGAAGTGAAGACCGCCGTCGAACAGGAGATGGGCAAGTACTTCGCCGACTTCCTGCTGGAGAATCCGAATGAAGCCAAGGCAGTGGTCGGCAAGATGATCGATGCGGCGCGGGCCCGTGAAGCGGCGCGCAAGGCTCGCGAAATGACTCGGCGCAAAGGCGCACTGGACATTGCCGGCTTGCCGGGAAAGCTGGCCGACTGCCAGGAAAAGGACCCTGCCCTGTCCGAACTTTACATCGTGGAAGGGGACTCCGCGGGCGGCTCTGCCAAGCAGGGACGCAACCGCCGGACCCAGGCCATCCTGCCGCTCAAGGGCAAGATTCTCAACGTCGAGAAAGCACGCTTCGACAAGATGATTTCTTCGCAGGAGGTCGGCACGCTGATCACCGCACTGGGCTGCGGTATCGGTCGCGACGAGTACAACATCGACAAGCTGCGCTACCACAACATCATCATCATGACCGATGCTGACGTCGACGGTTCGCACATTCGCACCCTGCTCCTGACCTTCTTCTTCCGCCAACTGCCGGAGCTGATCGAGCGTGGCTACATCTATATTGCGCAACCACCGCTGTATAAGGTGAAGAAGGGCAAACAGGAGCAGTACATCAAGGACGACGACGCCATGGATGAATACATGACCCAGTCGGCGCTTGAGGATGCCAGTCTGCACGTCAATGAAAATGCACCGGGGCTTTCCGGTCTGGCCCTGGAAACGCTGGTGAATGATTACCGGCTGGTAATGAAGACGCTCAAGCGTTTGTCGCGTATCTATCCGATGGAACTGACCGAGCACTTTGTGTATTTGCCCCGGGTAACCCAGGAGCAGTTGTCCGATCAGGTCGCCATGCAATCCTGGCTAGAGCAATATGAAGCGCGCCTGCGTCTGGTCGAGAAATCGGGACTCGTCTACAAGGCCAGCTTGCGCGAAGACCGCGAGCGTCATCTCTGGCTGCCAGAGGTGGAGCTGATTTCCCATGGTTTGTCGAATTACATCACCTTCAACCGGGACTTCTTCGCCAGTAACGACTACAAAACCGTCACGACGCTGGGTGATCAACTCAACAGTCTGCTGGAAGAAGGCGCTTTCGTTCAGCGTGGTGAGCGCAAAAAAGCGGTCAGCAGCTTCAAGGATGCCCTGGCCTGGCTGATGGCGGAAAGTACCAAGCGCCATAGCATTCAGCGCTACAAGGGGTTGGGCGAAATGAATCCGGAGCAGTTATGGGAAACCACCATGGATCCGACGGTACGCCGCATGCTTAAAGTGACGATTGAGGACGCTATCGCCGCCGATCAGATCTTCAACACCTTGATGGGTGATGCAGTAGAGCCGCGCCGCGATTTTATCGAGAGTAATGCCCTGGCGGTTTCCAACCTGGACTTCTGATCAGGTGCCGACACATTCAACCCGCTCGCTGGATGTTGCTGCACATGTGGCCGCCAGTATTGTTCCGGCCGTGTTGGATGTGATCGGCCAGAGTTGGTCATTGGGCATAATCGAAGCGCTGCTGCTGGGCGATAAGTCCTTCGGACAATTGTTGCTGGAGCTGTCTATTCCACGCAGCACATTGTCCGCCCGCCTGAAGCATCTGGCAGCCATGCGTTGTCTTGAGCCGTCCTCGAACGGTTATCGTCTGACACCTTCCGGGCAGGCATTGCTGCCGGTTGTCAGCCTTGCACGAGCATGGGATTCGGCAGCTGATATCCGTGGCAATGGCTTTATGCATCAGTGCGGAAGGGTGTTTTCTCCTGTGCTGGTGTGTGCCTGTTGTGTACGTCCTGTCCGTGCCAAAGACATTCATCTGGATTCTCCCGGGGACATTCCGCAACTTCAGTCTTTGCCTAAACCGGCGCGCCGCTCGCGCGCGGAGTTTTCCGCAAATCAGGGGCTTAACGCTGCTGAACTGCTGGGTGATCGCTGGACGGCCTTGATTGTCGCTTTGGGTTTCTACGGTGTGCAGCGTTACAGCGATATCGCCCGCCATCTGGCTATTGCGCCGAATATTCTTGCCGATCGTCTGCTGCGGTTGTGCGATGGTCAGGTTTTGCTACGAGAGACAGAACACGATACCGGGCGACCGGTATACCGTTTCAGCGAGCGCGGCCTGCAACTTTTCTCGCTGATCGTGGTATTGATCGAGTGGGGCGATCACTGGCTGCGCCCAGCGCAGCAGTTACCCACGCTGATGCGTCATTTACCTTGTGGTCAGGTATTGAAGCCCCTTCTGCGCTGCTCCAGCTGCAGTGAAAATGTATCCATTGGCAGCCTGAGTGCGCCGCCGGCCTAGTGAGTGAAAGGCGATTTTCGCCAATTGAATACAGCCTGTTGACTTGCATAGTGAAACCGTTAATAGTTTCACTATGCAAGCAAAGGAGCTGTGTATGAACTCAATCGTGCGAGAAGTGAATCCCTATCTGTCGGGCAGTTACGCGCCGACAGACACAGAGTCTGAGGTTGATCTGCAGGTCGTGAGTGGCGCCATTCCGGCCGACCTAGCCGGCGTCTATGTGCGCAACGGACCCAATCCCCATCGCGCTGCCGAGGGTCGTCATCACTGGTTCGATGGCGATGGCATGTTGCATTCGGTCGAATTTGCCAATGGCCGGGCGACCTACCGCAATCGTTGGGTGCAGACCGCAGGCCTGCAACTCGAAAGGAACTCTGGTGAAGCACAGTGGCAAGGCATTCGCGAGCCAGTGCGCAAAATGACACTGGGACGACCTTACAAGGACACCGCCAATACCGATGTGAAGTTCCACAATGGCGCCCTGCTCGCCCTGTGGTACCAATGTGGAGAGCCCTATCGGCTCGATCCGCACACCCTGGAAACCCTCGGTGTCGATGATTTTGCCGGCAAGCGCACGACGGCCGTGTCGGCACACGTCAAAGTGGATGGCAGAACCGGGGAAATGCTGTTCTTCGAATACTCGGTGCGTCCGCCGTACATGCATTACGGGGTGGTCAGCGCTACTGGCGAACAGTTGAGCCTGATCCCCATCGAGCTGCCCGGACCGCGCCTGCCGCATGACATGGCCATCACCGAGCACTATTCGATCCTCATGGACCTGCCGGTCTGCGTGGATACCGAGGCATTGCAGCGCGGACGTTGGCGCAGCGTGTACCGGCCGGAGCTTGGCTCGCGTTTCGCGGTGATACCGCGGCACGGCAAGGCTGAAGACGTGCGCTGGTTCAAGGCTGAGCCCTGCTACATCTATCACGTGGTGAATTCGTGGGAGGAAGGTGACGAAGTCATAATGATGGCGCACAAGCTTGCCAAGCCGGTCGCCAACAGCGATGAGTCAACCGCCAGCGAGTTCGAGCGCATGTTGCAGAATCTGCAGATGAATGCCGAATTATGGGAATGGCGTTTCAATCTGCAAACCGGTGAAACCGCCGAGCGCTGCCTGGATACGGTGAATGCGGAGTTTCCCACCACCAACCCGCGCGATCAGGGCTATCCGACCCGTTATGGCTATGCGGTGACCATCGGACCACTGCCTACGCTGCGCTTTGACGGTATCCGCAAATATGATTTTGCCAGCGGCGAACAACAGGAAGTGCGTTTCGGGCCGGGAATCTATGGCAGCGAAAGCCCGTTTGCACCCAGCACGGTAGCGACGGCGGAAGACCAGGGCTATCTGCTCAGTTTCGTCCAGGACGAGCTCAATGAGCGCTCTGAGCTGTGGATTTACGATGCGCGCAATCTGCAGGCAGGCCCCTGCACCCGTCTGGCGATCCCACAACGGGTGCCTCTGGGTTTTCATGCCTGCTGGGTGGAAGGCAAGGACCTCAAAGCCAAGGCCCCGGCATGACACGGCCAGTGATGATTCTGGGCGGCGCGCAAAGCGACTTTGCCCGCCACTGGCTGCGCGATGGCAGTGATCTTGCGAGCGAAATGCAGCAGGTGGTGCAGGCCGCTTTGACCGCCTGCAACCTGCCAGCCGAGCAGGTTGAAGCAGCCCACATCGGCAATTTTGCGGCTGAACTGTTCTGCCATCAGGGCTTGCTCGGTGGCTTGCTGGCGCGCTGTGAGCCGTCTTGGGCGGAGCTGCCGATCATGCGCCATGAAGCGGCGTGCGCGTCGGGCAGCATGGCTATTCTGGCGGCAATGGCGACGATCGAGTCTGGGCGTGCCGAGTGCGTGTGTGTGCTGGGGATCGAGCAGATGCGCAATGTGTCCGGCGAGCAGGCTGCCGAGTATCTCGGCTGCGCGGCCTGGCATGGGCATGAGGCACAAGGTGCACGCTATCTGTGGCCCTGCATGTTCGAGCAGATTCGCCAACGCTATGAACAACAGCATGGGCTGGATTCCCGTTACCTCACGCGCATCGCCGAGATCAATCTGTCCAACGCGCGACGCAATCCACGGGCACAAACCCGCGACTGGAAACTGCAGGCGGAACACTTTGCCGCCAACGACGAGTTCAATCCGCGTGTCGAAGGTGAATTGCGCCGCCGCGACTGTGGACAAATCAGCGATGGATGCGCGGTGCTGTTTCTGTGTTCGGAAGCTTTTGCCCGTGAGCATGCCCGGCGCGAAGGTCGCAGCAAGCACTATCCGTCCATTCTGGGCTGGGGACAGCGCGGCTCGGTGTTGCCGCTGGCAGAGAAGCTGCCCGACAGCGCTGCCGGCGGGCTGATGTTTCCGCATCTGCAACGCACGATCAACGATGCGCTTGGGCGGGCAGGTATAGCCGACGCCTGGCAGCTGGATCTGATTGAGACCCATGATTGCTTCACCGTCAGCGAGTATCTGGCGCTGGAGCACTTCGGTCTGACGGCGCCGGGCAAGGCTTGGCAAGTGATTGAAGATGGCTCAATCGAGCTGGGCGGGCGGTTACCGGTCAACCCCAGCGGCGGGCTGATCGGTGCAGGTCATCCGGTGGGGGCAACCGGTGTGCGGATGCTGCTGGATGCCTGGCGGCAGGTCGAGCAGCAAGCCGGCGACTATCAGGTGGAGGGTGCGCAGCGGGCGGCTTGTCTGAATATTGGCGGCAGTTTCAGCGCGGTAGCCAGTTTCGTTGTGGGCTACCACTGACCCGCTGTATTCATTCTTCCGCAGTGCTTGAAACCATTGCAGCATCGGCCGGCAAGGCGCCGAGCTCAATCTGCCGTTCGCGCACCCAGTGGTAAGCGCGCTCGTTGAGTTCGGCAATCGCCCGCGGGCCGCTGCCTTCGGCATACATGGGCGCGCCTACGACAATCTGGATGATGCCCGGCTGTTTGATCCAGGTATCACGCGGCCAGCATTTGCCGGCATTGTGGGCAATCGGCAACACCGGCAGGCCGGCGTTCACGGCCATCGCCGCACCGCCACGGGAAAATTTCCCCATCTGACCGTAAGGCACGCGCGTGCCTTCAGGGAAAATCAGCACCCACAAACCGTCATTCAGGCGATCCTCTCCCTCGCTGGCGAGCTGCTTGAGTGCGGCTTTCGGGTTGCCGCGATTGATGGCGATGGGTTTGAGCAGGGCCATTGACCAGCCCCAAAAGGGAACTCGCAGCAGTTCGCGTTTGATCACCTGGCTGAGTGGTGCAAACAGTGCGGAAAAATAGAAGGTTTCCCAGGTGCATTGGTGTTTGGCGAGGATGACGCAAGGCTGATCCGGAATATTTTCGCGGCCGATCAGTTCATAGCGAATGCCGGTGATCCAGCGGGCCAGCCAGATTGCCTGATACGCCCAAGCCTGGTTGATCACACGGTAACGCACATTGAATGGCAGCAGCATTCCTACCAGCATCCCGAACGAGCTCCAGAGCACTGTCATCAACGCCAGCAGGAAATAAAAAGTCAGCGTCCGAAACAGCAGCATGGGGCAATCCTTCAGGCAAGCAGTTGGGCGGCCACGGCCGCCAGATCATCGAATACCAGCGTGCCGGTGGGTAAGGGTTTGGCCAGTGTGCGCTGGCCCTTGCCGGTTTTCACCAGCACCGGTTGACAATCGACGGCCAGCGCTGCCTGCAAGTCACCGCTGGAATCGCCGACAAACCAGACCCCCTTGAGCGGTGCCTGATAATGCTCGGCGATCGCCATCAACATGCCGGGTAAGGGTTTGCGACAGCTGCAGTTATCATCCGGGCCGTGTGGGCAATGCACAATCAAGCCGAGTTCACCGCCCTGCTCCGCGACCAGCGCGTGCAAATGCGCATGCATGGCTTGCAGCGTGGCTTCATCGTAATAGCCGCGGGCCAGTCCTGACTGATTGGTGGCCACGGCGACTGTCCAACCAGACTGGCTCAAGCGGGCGATCGCCGCAATCGCGCCGGGCAGCGGGATCCATTCCTCTACCGACTTGATGTAGTCGTCGGAGTCGTAATTGATCACGCCGTCGCGATCGAGAATGATCAATTTCAAAGCGGCAAACCTCAAGTCACAAGTGCGTAGGGTGGACATGCCGAAGGCTTGTCCACCGGTTACCCCAGCAATGAAATATCGGCCACACCGAGAAACAGGCCGCGCAACTTCGCCAGCAACGCATAGCGGTTGGCACGCACGGCCAGATCGTCGGCATTCACCAGCACTTCCTCGAAGAAGGCATCCACCGGCTCGCGCAGCCCGGCCAGCAACTCCAATGCAGCGCGATAACGACGATCGGCAGCCAGCGGCTGCACGGCGTGGTCGGCTTGCTGAATCGCCGAGTAGAGTGAAAACTCCTTGGGATGATCGAAGAAATGCGCTTCAACGCTCGGAGCTAGCGAGTCTTGCGCCTTGCTCAACAGGTTCGATACACGCTTGTTGGCAGCGGCCAGTGCGGCCGCTTCAGGCAATTGGCGGAACAACTGCACTGCCTGCACACGCTGGTCAAAGTCCAGCGGTGAACCCGGGCTGATGGCGCGCACTGCCTGATAAACAGTGATATCCACGCCCTCGTCTTCATAGCGCGCACGCAGCCGGTCGAAGATGAAATCCAGCACCTGTGCTTGCAGGCCGTCAGCCTTGATCTTGTCGCCATATTGCTGGATAGCAAAGGACACGGCGTCAACCAGATCGAGATCCAGTTGCTTTTCGATCAGGATACGCAGCACACCCAGCGCCGCACGGCGCAGGGCGTAAGGGTCCTTGGAGCCGGTGGGCAGCATGCCGATGCCGAAGATGCCGACCAGGGTGTCGAGTTTGTCGGCTACCGCCACGGCAGCACCGGTGAGGGTCTGCGGCAATTCGGCGCCGGCACCGCGCGGCATGTATTGCTCGTTCAGCGCCAGTGCCACGTCCTCGGCTTCGCCGTCGTGCAGGGCATAGTAGTAACCGGCAATACCCTGCATTTCCGGGAATTCGCCGACCATCTCGCTGGCCAGATCGCACTTGGACAGGATGCCGGCACGCGCTGCACGGGTGGCATCACCACCGATGCGATCGGCGATAAAGCCAGCCAGCGCGGACACCCGCTCGGCCTTGTTGAACACGCTGCCAAGCTGGGCCTGAAACACCACGTTGGCCAGACGCTCGTTGCGTTTTTCCAGAGGCTGACGCTGATCCTGCTTGAAGAAGAACTCGGCATCGGTAAGTCGCGGACGCACGACTTTCTCGTTGCCTGCGACGATTTGCGCCGGGTCCTTGGACTCGATGTTGGCTACGGTGATAAAGCGCGGCAGCAGCTTGCCGTTGCCATCGAGCAGGCAGAAATACTTCTGGTTGTCCTGCATGGTGGTGATCAGGGCTTCCTGCGGCACAGCGAGGAAGCGCTCCTCGAAGGAACAGACCAGCGGTACCGGC
>DATMWH010000303.1:0-2151 GCA_035562615.1 Pseudomonas sp.
AGGATCTCGCGGATTTCACTCAGGGAGAAACCCATGCCCTGGGCCTGCTGGATAAAACTCAGATCGCTCAGGCTGCGCGGGCAGTACTCGCGGTAGTTGTTGCTGTGTCGCTGCACCGACAACAACCCGACACTTTCGTAATAGCGCAGCGTATGGCGGCTGGTGCCGCTCTTCTGTTCCAGCTCGCCAATGCGCATGAAAATTCCCCTTGACTGTAGAGTGTGCTCGATAGTTTAGCCTGTTCTGGTCGTCTATTTCTGGAGGCTAGGACATGCGCGAACAGTGTTTTGTAACCGGTGGGACAGGCTATATCGGCCAACATCTCTTGGCCCTGTTAACGAGCAGGGGGCATCCGGTGACGGTCCTGATGCGCCAGCCGGATGCGCTGCCTGCGTTGCAGGCGTTGATTGAGCAACATGGCGGCAATCCGCAGCTGCTGACTGCAGTTGCCGGTGACTTGAGCCTGCCGGGCCTGGGGCTGAACGCGGAGGCCTTGCGGTGCATGCAGCAGGCGCGTGTGGTGTTCAGTCTCGCGGCCAATTTTGCCTGGGGCCTGAGCCTCGCCGAGGCGCGGGCGGTGACGGTAAATGGCGCCGTCGCGGTGGCGGAGCTGGCGGCCAGACACGGCAGCCGGCTACTGATGCTCGGCGGTTTCATGCTGGAAAATCATGCCCACCTGCAGCGGGTCGGGGTTGATCTGCAGGTTCCGGCGCGCACCGATTGGCCGGCGGTGTACCGCCGCGTGGGTGGCTACGAAGGCAGCAAGCTGGAAGCACACTTCAAGGTGCTGGCGTGCATGCAGGCGCTGGGTGGAGAGCTGACACTCGTGCATCCCGCGACCGTCTGCGGCCATAGCCGGACCGGGCATATCCTGCCGGCACAGCCACTGGCCGACCTGATCCGCCAACTGGCCAGCGGCAAGCTCAGTGCCATTCCCGGCTCGGCCGCGCACTGGTTGCCCGTGGTACCGGTGGATTTCCTCGTCGAGATGATGGTCGCCGCAGCCTTTGATCCCGAACAGGCGGGCAAGCAGTTGCTGGCGCTGGATACGCGCACCCCGAACCTGGCCGGCATGCTCGAACTGTTGGCCGGGCCGCTCGGGGTGAGCGCACCGAAACGTTACGTCCCGGTGGGGCTGTTGCGCTGGCTGCTTAAAATGCCTGGGGCGCAGAAGCTGCTGAAGACCAGCGTGGAATCACTCGACTTCATCCAAACCACCCGCTTCGATACGACCGCCAGTCAGGCGCTGGTACTCAAGCATCAGCTGCGGTGGCCGGACCTGCAAGCAGCCCTGCAGGCGACGGCACGCCATGTAGCCAGTTCTTAAGCGGCCTGTTCAGCCGCCTGCAGCAGCGAGCGGTTCAGCGCGCTGAACAGTGCGCGGAAGCTGGCAGTGGTGAGGTTCTCGTCGATACCCACGCCATGCAGGGCGCGACCGCCGTTGACGCGCAGTTCGATGTAGGCAGCGGCTTTGGCGTGGGTGCCGGAACCGATTGCGTGTTCGTGGAAGTCCATGATTTCCACGCCCACCGGCAGGCCGGCCACCAGCGCTTCCAGCGGACCCTTGCCGATGCCGCGCCAGTGCTGAATCCCGCTGTCGGTGCTGACTTCGACATCCACGGCGCTGGTGCCGTTTTCTTCCTGCAGGCGATGGCCTTTGAGGGCGTAAGGCGTGGTGGCTTGCAGGTACTCGGCCTGCAACAAGCTGTAGATTTGCGCGGCGCTCATTTCCAGGCCGAGGCGGTCGGTTTCCTTCTGCACCACCTGACTGAATTCGATCTGCATCCGCCGCGGCAGGCTGATGCCGTATTCCTGTTCGAGCAGGAAGGTGATGCCGCCCTTGCCGGACTGGCTGTTGACGCGGATTACCGCCTCGTAGCTGCGGCCGATGTCAGCCGGGTCGATCGGCAGGTACGGCACTTCCCACAGGCCGTTGGCGTCCTGCTGGGCGAAGCCTTTGCGGATCGCATCCTGATGCGAGCCGGAGAAGGCGGTATGCACCAGGTCGCCGACGTAGGGATGGCGTGGGTGCACCGGGATCTGGTTGCACTCCTCGACCACCTTGCGCACCGCGTCGATGTCGGAGAAGTCCAGCTGCGGGTCGACGCCCTGGGTGTAGAGGTTCAGCGCCACAGTGACCAAATCGACGTT
>DATMWH010000304.1:0-15319 GCA_035562615.1 Pseudomonas sp.
ACAGGTAGTAGCGCCAATCAGTGGGAACGCGACATTGAAGTCAAATACGTCGTTCAGGAAGGGGCTGCGAAAGATCTGTCCTTCCGGATTCGTCAGGCTACCTGGCGCTCCAACAATGATATGGATACCGGTTATTTCGGATCTGACGGCGCTGGTGCTGTTGACGAAGTCCGCCTCATCACCGAGTACCCGCTGGACATCCTGTAAGTCCTGCTTAAGTACTTAGCTCCATGAAAAAACCCGGCAATGCCGGGTTTTTTCATTCCTGCCCATTACCACGCCTGAATCAAGCCACCTCACAACGGCAAGGCATAGGTGCCAGTGACATGCGCCACCAGCTCATCCTCGTTTCCCGCTGAAAAAATCCCCACTTCGCACACCGCCTGCCGCCGTGAAAGCCGCAAGATGCGTGCCTCGGCCAACAGATCCACCGGCGCCGGCTTGCTCAGAAAATTGATATTCAGATTCGCCGTGACCGCCATTTCCACCCGCCCCAGCCGTCCCAGCACCACTGCATACATGGCCGCATCGGCCAGTGCCATGATGGTCGGGCCGGACAAGGTGCCGCCCGGTCGCACCAGTTTGTCCTGATACGGCACGCGCGCCCGCGCACCCGCCGCATCCAGACGGTCGATACACAGATCGATGTCCTCGGCCATCGGCACACCACTGCGGATTAACCCCTGCACCTGTTCTGCTGTCAGTTCACTCAACCCAACGCCCTCTTGTTCGTTTATTGGCGGCTTGTTGCGGAAATTAATTTTCTGGCGGCAAGTTCAAACGGACCAACAGGCACAACGCCCCCTGTAGGAGCCAGCTTGCTGGCGATGCTCTTTAATGCACCAAATCGCCAGCAAGCACTTGGCGTGCCCCTAGCTCCTACACAAATCAATCTATGTGCGGGTCCGATCTATGGGACTGAGTTCCATACAACACCGTGATCCGCACGCATCAGTGCCATCTGCCGCCTGTACGCCTCATGGCCGGCACCGTACAATGCCCAGCCTATCCCAGCCTTCGCAAACGACATAACGGCCAACCATGCGTACCAGTCAGTATCTGTTGTCGACCCTCAAAGAAACCCCTTCCGATGCCGTGGTCATCAGCCATCAGCTGATGCTGCGCGCGGGCATGATCCGCAAACTGGCTTCCGGCCTGTACACCTGGCTGCCGATGGGCCTGCGCGTTCTGCGCAAGGTTGAAGCCATCGTGCGCGAAGAAATGAATGCCGCCGGCGCACTGGAAATTCTCATGCCGGGCATCCAGCCCGCCGAGTTGTGGCAGGAGTCCGGACGCTGGGATCAATACGGTCCTGAATTGCTGCGCATGAAAGACCGCCACCAGCGCGATTTCTGCGCCGGCCCGACCCACGAAGAAGTGGTCACCGATCTGGCCCGCAATGAGCTGAACAGCTACAAGCAGCTGCCTTTGAACCTGTATCAGATCCAGACCAAGTTCCGCGACGAAATACGCCCGCGCTTCGGTGTGATGCGCGGCCGCGAATTCATCATGAAGGATGCCTACTCCTTCCACGCTGACCAGGCATCCCTGCAGCAAACATACGAGCGCATGCACCAGGCCTACTGCAATATCTTCACCCGCCTGGGGCTGAATTTCCGCCCGGTACAAGCTGATACCGGCTCCATCGGCGGCACCGGCTCTCATGAATTCCATGTGCTGGCCGAGTCCGGCGAAGACGATATCGCCTTCAGCGACGGCTCCGATTACGCCGCCAACATCGAAAAAGCCGAAGCCATTCCACGCGAGAGCCAGCGTGCCGCACCTGTCGAAGACATGCGCCTGGTTGACACTCCCGACGCCAAGACCATCGACGAACTGGTCAGCCAGTTCGGCCTGGCGATTGAGAAAACCGTCAAGACTCTGGTGGTACAAGGTGCGAAGGAAGGCAGTCTGGTCGCCCTCATCGTGCGTGGCGACCATGAACTCAACGAAATCAAGGCCGCCAACCATGAACTGGTTGCCAGCCCGCTGGTATTTGCCAGCGAAGCGCAAATCCGCGCGGCCATCGGTGCCGGCCCCGGCTCGCTGGGCCCGCTGAACCTGCCGATCGCTTGCGTGATTGACCGTTCAGTGGCACTGATGAGCGACTTCGGTGCCGGCGCCAATATCGACGGCAAACACTACTTCGGCCTGAACTGGGAACGTGATCTGCCGCTGCCGGCGATTGCCGATTTGCGCAACGTGGTCGCCGGCGACCCGAGCCCGGATGGCCATGGCACGCTGGTGATCAAGCGTGGCATTGAAGTCGGGCATATTTTCCAGCTGGGCACCAAATACAGTCAGGCGCTGAATTGTCAGGTGCTGGGCGAGAATGGCAAACCGATTATCCTGACCATGGGTTGCTACGGTATCGGCGTCACCCGCGTAGTGGCTGCGGCCATCGAGCAGAACAACGACGAGCGCGGCATTCGCTGGCCAAAAGCCTTAGCGCCTTACCAGATCGCACTGGTGCCACTGAAGTACGAAACCGAAGCCGTGCGAACTGCAACCGACGCGCTCTACGCGCAGCTCACTGCTGCCGGCTATGAAGTATTGCTGGATGACCGTGACAAGAAAACCAGCCCGGGCGTGAAGTTCGCCGACATGGAACTGATCGGCATCCCGCACCGCATCGTGGTCAGCGACCGCGGCCTGAACGAAGGCAATCTGGAGTACAAGGGGCGCGACCAGAGCGAGGCCGAGGTTTTACCACTGGCGGAAATCCACTCCTTCATCGCACAACGCTTAAAGGGCTGATTACACCATGCTTCTGTCTCCCGGACTGGTGCGCCTTGTGATGACCCTGAGCGGCGCAGCGCTGCTCAGCGCCTGTGCCAACCACTTGCCGCAGCGCAGCGAAAATGAGACCCGCGCCGAACGCAAACTGCTGGATCACAGCCTGCGAATTGAAGCGGCGGCAGACAAACCGATGGAATTGCCGCAGCGGCGCATCAGCATTTACGAGCAACAGACCTTCGATGTCACTGACTTCGAGGTGACGCGCGTTTATGACCGCTACACCCCTTATCAGGCCTGGCGTGAAATCTATGAAATTCCGGCTGGCGCGGTGGCCGTGGTCGCCGGCGTAGGTGCCAATGTGGTCAATGTGGTCGCGCTGGGTAACGTCCCGCAGGCTGCCACGCGCGACTGGATCGAATACGGTATGGCCGGCCTCAATCCGGCGATGAATGTCGAGTCCAACGGGCGTGCCGAGCAGAACCTGGCTTCGCTGAAGGAAGAACAAACCGGCCAGCGCAAAGAGCAGATCAACCTGCCATGGACTGAAAAGCCCGTTCTGGTAAAAGCCGGCAGGCAGACCCATGAGCTGGCAACGGACCGCAAAGGATATCTGTTCATCAATCTGCTGGACGGGTCATTGGCCGAGCAGGATCTGAGTCAGGTCGACAAGTTGCTGATCACCGTGGAAGACCCGAAAGACGGCGCCGAGCAGACGGTGACTCTGCAGATCAGCAAGCAACTGCGCGCCAAACTGGCGGAAGCACACGCGCTGATCTTTGCAGACCTGGAAAATGATGATGTTGCGCAATGGGTGTACCGGGTCAATCGCCTGTCACAACTGGGCTTTGAAGATGAAGCCAGCGAACTGGAACAAAGCCTGATCGAACTGACCCGCAATGATCCGCAGCTGCAGGATGAGTTCTTGCTGACCCTCAAGACAGAGGCTGGCCGACTGGCTGCAGATCCGGCCGCCGCTAGAGGGGATTAAATTGTAGGGTGGGTTAGCCGCTAGCGGCGTAACCCACCATCGATGCCAAAGGCATCGCCCTTGCCAGCCTCGCGGCCGCTTGTTGGGTTACGGCCGCAGGCCTAACCCAACCTACGAAAATGGAGACATTAATCCGGACTGGAACGCAGTTCAGCCAGGCGGGCAGTGAGGCTGGCGGCGGTTTGCTCACCGAGCAACTGATCACGCAGATGACCTTGCGGATCGATGATGAACGTCACCGGCAAACCTTCACTGCGCGGCAGTTTCAAGCGTTTGGCCGGGTCCTGAGTAAAAACAGTAAAGCGGATATCAAACGCCTTGATGGCGGCCTGAAGCTCTTCGCCTTGCAGACCATCATAATTGACGCCAAAGACCCGTACACCCTGATCGGCAACCTGCCCGGAAAACAGATTCAGCTGCGGTATCTCCTTGCGACACGGGGGACACCATTCGGCCCAATAATTGATCACCAACCACTGGCCTTCGACGTGCGCAGCCGGTACCTTTTGACCATACTGATCGGTACCGAAGTCCTCGGCGCAGCCACTGAGCAACACCCATAACAGAGAAGCCCCGATGACCCGCAGGTATTGCATGCGCATGTGTTTAATCCTTAATGATGCAGGGTTGCTATGAGTCTTGAAGCTCTGCGCCTCGAGGTGCCCGACCTCGTTGAAGAAAATGCCTCTGACACCCTTGCCGAGTTGGCGCTCAAGCTCTCGGCGGCACGCCTGGAACGCAGCGAGACCGGCTTGCAGCAAGTACTGGAACTGCTGTTCCGGCTCAATCGCTGCAACCTGACCTTACTGGAAAGACAACGCACCCTGCAAAGTTTCAGCGCCGAATATCAGCACTATGCACTGGCCTTCCAGAGCGCCAGCACACCGTCTGCCCTGTTTATCCGTCTCAATCATGAGATGGCAATCGGCTTCAAGCGCCTGCTGTTGCAAATCCTGCAGGGCCGCAGTCCTTCACGCCCGCACCTGGCCTGGTGCCTGTATATGGCGGTGCACTTTCTCGCGCAATCCTTGCTGCGCCATTACCAGCTGTATCAGGAACCACCGCCGAGCATCTGGCGCGACAGCCACCTGCTCTACTGGATCGGCGAGCATCAGGACTGTCTGGACGAGCAGATAGCCGCGGCCTTCAAACCCACGCCAGCCAATACCCTGCGCGGGGTTTATCAGCAGATGCTGATCATGGCGCTGAGCAATCCGTTTCATCTGGCCGAGGGCGCTGCATTCGAGCTGTTTGGTGCGCTGGCCCCTGTCGCCAGCCTGGGCCGCCTGCTTGCCTGGGACAACGAAGATGAAAGCGATGGCCCGGTGGTCGACCTGTGTGAATCGCAACCCTGCCTGGCCGTTGATCAAAAGCCGGAAAGCCCCAGCGAACACTTGCGAAGACTTGAATTGGGCGCGCTGCTGGTAGCGTTGCACGAACCTGCTCCGCTGCAGACGGCCATCCAGCGCCAGTTGCTCGAACAGGTCAGGCCACACTGGCTAGGGCGACTGCAACGCCGGCATGAACGAACCGACACCAATGGCAGCTGCAATCTGGTGATGGGGCTGGCGCGCATCCACAACCGGCTGCTGGGTCACAGCACCGAGCAGTCCAGTGCGCAAATGCTCGACTCCAGCGCCGGCGGCACCTGCCTGCTGTGCAATGGTGACCAAGGCAGCGAGCTGTCTGTAGGCCAGCTGCTGCTGTTGCTGGGAGGAAACGGCACGTCAACCCTGGCCATGGTGCGCTGGCGTCATCTCAACGCCGAAGGCCTGCATCTGGGCCTGCGTTACCTCAAGGGTCTGCCACGGCCGGTATGGCTGCGGCGTGCGCCCGGGGCGCAGACGCATCCAGGGGTGCTGCAGAGCACTCCGGACACTGGCAGCGTCTGGCACCACGGCCTGTGGTTACCAGCAGGTCAGTTTGGCGAAGGTGAAAACCTCTGGCTGCAACTGGTCAGCGTCAACAGCCAGACCGTGATTCCGCTGCCCGCCGCCAATCTGACCACCGCGCAGGTCAGCCGCCACCCGCTGACGCTGACCTGAGAGGTTTCAGGCGGCTGCAGCCTCTGCCTCAGGCTGTAACCATTGCGCCAACCCGCCGGCAAACAATGCAGCCTGATCCTCATGCAGCAGCGTGAGTGCCGCACGTACGGCCGGGTACCAAGGCTCTGCCAGTGTTTCAGGCAGGCTTTGCGGTACCGGCAACGGCCATGGGCTGCGCTGCAGCAGGCTGGTCAGGCTGTAGTGATTAAGATCGCGACTGAGCATCCATTGATCTCCGCCAATGGGACAAATGAGCTTCTCGCCCGCCAGAAACCCGATCAGGTCAAGCCACTCGTCATCGGCCAGCGGCCAGCCAGCCGCCTCCAGGCCCGCAATGCTGATGCCCTGTCCCTGCTGCTGGCGCTCAAGCAACACGCGCAGGACACCCAGTAAAGCCAGTACGCGCGGCAACCGGCGCAGTTGTGAATGACGCGGAAAGGAAAGACTACACACCAGCTCGGCACCAAATAACACAATCAGCCAGGACAGGTAAATCCACAGCAAAAACAACGGAACGGCGGCGAACGCGCCGTAAATCAACTGGTAACTGGGGAATAACCCGACATACACCGCAAACAGCTGCTTGGCAGCCTCAAACAAGGTAGCCGTAAACAACCCGCCAATCAGTGCATGCTTGAACGGTACCCGAGCGTTGGGCACGCTGGCGTAGATCAGGGTAAAAGCCGCCACGCTGCAGAGCAGCGGCAGCAGGCTCAGAAAGGTGGAGGCGCCCGGTAATGAATGGGGCCCGGATATCAGCTCAAGCGAGGCTATATAGGTGGTGACGGCAAATCCGGCACCCAGCAGCATCGGGCCGAGACTGAGAATGGCCCAGTACAGAAGAAAGCCGGCGACTCCGCGGCGTGGTTGGCGCACCAGCCAGATCGAATTAAAGGCGTTTTCAATATTAAGCAGCATCATAAATGCGGTGACGGCCAGCCCCACCACACCTACCCACGTCAGCTGCCGTGCCTGCAGGCTGAAGCCGAGCAGGTATTCCTGCACTGCCACCCCAGTTGCAGGGACGAAATTGCTGAAGATAAACGTCTGAATCTGACCGCCCATATCGTGAAAAAACGGAATCGCCGAGATCACCGCAAAAGTCACCGTCAACAGCGGCACCACCGCAAACAAAGAGGTGTAGGTAAGCGCTGCGGCGCTGCTAATGCCTCGATGCTGGACAAAACGCTGAAGCAGAACCATCCAGAACCACAGATAATCTTTGGCTAAATGACGCATAAAACTCCTTGTCGACGAATAACTTCCGTCATTGCAATCCGCACAGCCTGCTGCGGTTAGAATAGCCGCCTCTTAGTACAGCTTGCGACTAACCATGACTGACCTGACCTTCTATCACAACCCGCGCTGCTCGAAATCGCGCGAAGCGCTCGAACTTATTGAAGCGCGCGGCCAGCAACCGCGCATCGTGCGCTATCTGGAAACACCGCCCAATGCCACTGAACTGCAGGAACTGCTGGGTAAACTGGGCATCAGCGCGCGCCAGCTGCTGCGCAGTGGGGAAGATGAGTACAAGAGCCTCAACCTGTCCAACCCCAGCCTTGGCGAAGCGGCGCTGATTGAAGCCATGACTGGCCATCCAAAGCTGATCGAGCGGCCCATTCTGGTCGTTGGTCAGCGAGCCGTGATCGGTCGGCCGCCGGAAACCGTGCTGGAGATTCTGCCATGAGTTCGCCTTATATTCTGGTGTTGTATTACAGCCGTCATGGCGCGACTGCCGAGATGGCCCGGCAGATTGCCCGCGGGGTAGAACTGGGCGGTCTTGAGGCCCGCCTGCGAACCGTGCCGGCAGTCTCCAGCGAGTGCGCACAGGTTGCCCCGGAAATTCCCGAAGACGGTGCACTTTTCGCCAGCATCGATGATCTCAAGCACTGCGCTGGTCTGGCCATGGGCAGTCCGACCCGTTTTGGCAACATGGCCGCGCCGCTGAAATTCTTTCTCGACGGCACCAGCAGTCTGTGGCTGACCGGCGCACTGTCAGGCAAGCCGGCCGGTGTGTTCACCTCTACCGCCAGCCTGCACGGCGGTCAGGAAAGCACCTTGCTGTCGATGCTGCTGCCGCTGCTGCATCACGGCATGCTGATCAGTGGCCTGCCCTACAGCGAATCCGCACTGCTGGAAACCCGTGGCGGCGGCACTCCCTACGGCGCCAGTCACCATGCCGGCGCGGATGGCAAGCGGGCGCTGGACGCCCATGAACAACAGCTCTGCCGCGCGCTGGGTCAGCGTCTGGCGACACTCGCGCTGGCACTGGAGAAAACCCGTGGCTAAAACTGCAAAACCCCTACCGGCACTCGACTGGCTGGAACCCCGTATGCAGCTGAGCAGAACCCTCAGCCTGTTGAGCTTTGCTGTCCTGCTGCTGTTTGTGTTGCTATGGAATCTGCTGTTCGCCGACCTGCACGGCGCCCGCACCTGGGTGGTGCTGGTCATCCAGCTGACGCCTCTGGCCATCCTCGCGCCCGGCATGCTCAGCGGCAACGCCCGCGCACATGCCTGGTGCTGCTTCGTGGTGAACATCTATTTCATTCAAGGCGTGCTGGGTGCCTTTGACCCCAACCGCATGCTCTATGGCTGGGTGCAAATGATCCTGAGCCTCACGCTGTTCTGCTCAGCCATGATGTACACCCGCTATCGTCTGCAGCTTGATCGCAAACTGGCCGGCGAGTAGCCCTACCAGCCCAGCGTTTGCTTGAGGAACGGAATGGTCAGCCGACGTTGCGCCTGCAACGAGGCCTGATCGAGTTGCTCAAGCAACTCGAACAATGCGTTCATGCTGCGGGTACCGCGATTGAGCATGAACGCGGCGACCTCGTCAGACAGCTGCAAGCCACGGCGTGAGGCGCGTAATTGCAGGGCATGCAGCTTGTCTTCTTCCGTCAGCTCGCGCATCTGGAACACCAGTGCCTGAGAAAGGCGCGACTGCAAATCGGCCAGTCCGAGAGGCAGTTCACGCGGCGCGGCATTGGCGCTGAGCAACAGGCGGTGACCGCTGTCGCGCAAGCGGTTGAACAGATGAAACAGCGCTTCCTCCCAATCGGCACGACCAGCGACGGCATCCAGGTCATCCAGACACAACAGATCACAGTGCTCCAGCCCGTCGAGCAACACCGGCCCATGCTCGACCAGCTCGGCCAGCGGCAGATACACCGCCTGACGGTTGATCTGCTCAAGCTGCAGACATGCCGCCTGCAGCAGATGGCTGCGCCCCACGCCAACGCCACCCCACAAGTAAATCAGGCTTTCCGTCCAGCCAGCCTGTTCCTGACAAAGCCGCTCGACATAGCCCAGCGCTGCCGCATTGGTACCGGGGTAGTAATTCTTGAAGGTCGCGTCATCGCGCAGGCGCACACCCAATGGCAATTGAATCGGTTTCATTGCGGCTCACGCAGGGCTGAAGAGACCGCAACCGGCTTCCGTGGAAGTTGTTTGGCAGAGCTAGACTTGAACGTGGTCACTATTGATCCGGCCAGCTTGGCTGTAGGGTGGGCTTCAGCCCACCGATAGGGATTCTTGGTGGGCTGAAGCCCACCCTGCGAAAATGTCGAGTTTACCGGAGTGGATCAACAAGGCCCGCAAATGGCTCGCCTCATTGCGCCTGCCCCCTGCGTTGCCTTATGAGTTTTGCCACCCAGATCCGGCAATAATCAGCCCCACTGGCCAGCGTCACCAACAGCACCAGCCACTGCAAAAACCCGTGCACTTCGGTAAATGCCGGCTGAATACTCAGTTCCAGCAATAACGCCAGCACCAGCACGATCTGCAGCACCGTGGAGCATTTGCCAAGCAGGCTGGGTTGCACCTGAAACGGGCCGATCAGCTGACGAAAAACCAGCGCGCCGCCGACCAGCAACAGATCACGCGACAGCACCACAGCGGTTAACCACAGCGGCAGCTCGCCCACCAGGCTCAGGCAAACGTAACTGGTGACCAGCAACAGTTTGTCGGCCAGCGGATCGACAATCGAGCCAAACCGGCTGGTCCAGCCAAAACGCCGCGCCAGAAAGCCATCCAGCCCATCAGAAGCCCCCGCCAGCGCGAACCACAGCAATGCCTGTGCATACTGCTGATGGAGCAGCAACCAGGCAATCGGCACTGTCAGCACAAGCCGCAGCACCGTCAGCAAATTGGGTATCTGACGCACTATCTGCATAGTCGGCCCCTGGGCCTGCCTGCTACCAGCTGAAAGTCAGCACATCCGGATTAGCCACCGGCGCAGCAGCCGGCTGAGCTACTCCCGGTTGCACCGCCGCGGACAAGGGACTCAACGGCACCTCCGGCACGACCGGTTGAGCCGTCGCCGGGACATTGACCTCACGCAACTGACCAAGGGCCAGCTGGGCACGCAACTGCTCGGGACTGGCATTGATCTGGTACGTCAGCGTGCTGCCCTTGGCCTGCTGCAGGCGTGCATTGAATGGTTTGAGCAGCTGATCCAGCTGCGCCATACGTGCCAGATCAGCACCCTGCACTACCAGCGTCAGGCCTTTCGCCGCACCCGGCGCGGAAACAAAGCGCGGAGCCAGGCGCAGACTGACTGCCAACATCACGGCATCAGCCAGTGCCAACGGATCAGCAGCCTCTTCCACGCCTTGCTCCTGACTGTCGCCCAGCCACAGACGCCATTGCGCCTGCCACTTGCCGTCAGCGTTGACTGCCGTCACGGCGAGCAGCGCATCTGCAGCATAGCGTTGCGACACCGGCAGAAGTGCATCCGGGTTGCTGGCTGCCAGATTCTCCGGCGTGGCAGCCAGCTGCTCCTGCAGATCGGCGAGCGGCAAACTGATCGGCAGTCCGCGATTCTGCGCGGCAACCTGCACCGGCAAGGCTGACTCCTGGCCATCCCCCACCAGCGCGTTGCCACCATCGGCTTCATTCAGCCACCAGACCAGGATCTGCGGTCGATTGGCGCTCCACAACGACAAGCCGGCCTGACGCAGGCGGCTTTCGGTGGTCAACGGATCGAAATCCACCACCAGATTATTGCCCTCCACACCGAACTGGCTAACCAGTTGTTGCGGGTCTTTGCGCAGTTCGGCAAGTGCTGCCGACTGCAACACTGCCGGATCGCCAGTCAAGCGAACCAGCAGCGTGTCCAGCGCCCTGTTCAGGGCGGCCGCACGCTCCTCGGGTTGCTGGCTGGCCAGCGCTGTACGCACCTGAAACAGGCCCATGGTCGGGGCCGCAACGGCCGTCACACTGAAAAATGACAGAGCCACAACAAACAAGCGGGTAAGCAGACGCATCGGATTCTCGGCAGGCGGAAGACAGGGAAGACGCATACCTTAAACAGCCGTCCAGCGCCCGGCAACCTTTGCCGCGCAGGATAAATGTCGAGGTTATGCAAAATTTGCCTAAACAACTGGAATAAAGCGCCGATAGGGTGATTGAAGAAAGCTTGACTAGACTGCTCAAGATACCTGCTGAGCAGCAAACACCCGTCACCGGAGCCCACCAATGACCATCAGAATGCGCCTTATCCTGTTAGCTGCCAGCGGCATGCTGGCCACCCTGCTTATTGGGCTGGTCAGCTACCTGAACAATCAGCAGACAGCCAGCGCGGTGAACGACAACCAGGTCACCCTGACCGCCATGCGCCTGCATCTGGAGGCAGACATGATGCACGACGCCCTGCGCAGCGACGTGCTGGGCTCAGTGCTGGTGGGGCTGGGTAAAAGCTCCAGCACTGCCGGTCAAATCAAAACCGACCTGGAAGAACACGCCAACTGGTTTCGCGAGGTACTCAGCGAGAACCAGCAACTGCCCAACAACAGTGAAGTCAGGGATGGCCTGAGCAAGGTCAAACCAAGTCTGGATGCCTATATTGCCGCGGCTGAAAAAATCGTTGCCACAGGCTTGCAGGATCCGCAGGCCGCACTGCAGGACATGCCGGCATTCGATGCGGCTTTCACCCGCCTCGAAACCGACATGGAAGCCCTCAGCGAAGTCATCGAGAAGAGTTCCCAGAGGACCACCGAAGCCAGCCACTCCGCCATAGCCACCGCCAACCTGAGCATCGGCGTGCTGTTGCTGCTCAGCCTGATCGTACTGTCCGGCCAGGGCATGTGGATCATTCGCAGCATCATGCAACCACTGCGGTTGGCCGGGCAGATAGCTCACACCACCGCGCAAGGCAATCTGTCCGAGCGGATTGACACCCCCAGCGGACAGGACGAGGCCAGCGCCCTGCTGTGCAGTCTTGCCGGCATGCAGAAGGAACTGCGCGGGATGATCGAAATTGTCTCCAGCAATGCCCGCGCGGTCACCGGCATCGCCAGACCCTGAGCAACGGCTGCCATAGCGTCGCCAGCAGCAGCCAGCAGCAAAGCGATGCCGCCAGCACCATGGCCGCTGCCGCCAGCGAGATGACCGCCAGCATCGAAGAGATCACCCGCCACGCCCAGCAAGCGCTGGAGATGGCCAATCAGGCCGAGCAGTTGTCGAAAAATGGCGGCCACGTGATCCATCAGGTGGTGCAGGACATGAACAGTATTGCCAAGTCGGTGCAGCAATCGGCGCAGGTCATTCGCACGCTGGATCAGGAGTCGGAGCAGATTTTCGGCATTATCCAGGTCATCAAGGGCATCGCCGACCAGACCAACCTGCTCGCCCTCAATGCGGCGATCGAAGCGGCACGCGCCGGCGAACAGGGCCGCGGGTTTGCCGTGGTCGCCGATGAAGTACGGCAACTGGCTGGCCGCACCAGCACTTCCACCGAAGAAATTGCCAAGATGGTGCAACAGATCCAGCACAGCACGCGAGAAGCGGTCACCAGCATGGAGGCCGGCGTGACGCAGGTGGATAAAGGCATGCGGGTCACCGCCGAGGTGGAGCGAGCGATTGCCGACATCCTGCAGGCCACGCTGAACACCACCGAACTGGTGAATGACATCACCCGCACCATTGGCGAGCAGAGCCTGGCGAGCAACGAGATCGCCCATCAGGTGGAAACCATTGCCAACATGTCACACAGCAACACCCAGACCGTCAGCGAGACGGCCTACGCGACCGATGAACTGAACCGACTGGCCTCTGCGCTATCGCACTCAGTGGACCGGTTCCGCCTCTGACAACCCCGCCAGCCCTACCCCGGGCGCAGCCAGGGGGTGGGGCATTGCGACAAGCGTCGATGGCCGCTTACGCCCAAGCCTGCTAAAATCGCGCCCCTTCGCAGAACGAACGCCTTGCGGCCGTACTGCACCCTCCTTTCATTCAGTTAAAGGCCTTGGCGCATGAGCAAGCAACCCTCCATCAGCTACAAAGACGCCGGTGTGGATATCGACGCCGGTGAAGCTCTGGTCGAACGTATCAAGGGTGTGGCCAAGCGCACTGCCCGTCCGGAAGTCATGGGCGGACTGGGCGGCTTCGGTGCACTGTGCGAAATCCCGGCAGGCTACAAGCAGCCAGTGCTGGTCTCCGGCACCGACGGCGTGGGTACCAAGCTGCGTCTGGCGCTGAACCTGAACAAGCATGACAGCATCGGCCAGGATCTGGTCGCCATGTGCGTCAATGACCTGGTGGTGTGTGGCGCCGAACCACTGTTTTTCCTGGATTACTATGCCACCGGCAAACTCAATGTGGATGTGGCAGTCACTGTGGTCACCGGTATCGGTACCGGCTGTGAACTGGCGGGCTGTTCACTGGTAGGCGGCGAAACAGCCGAAATGCCCGGCATGTATGAAGGCGAAGACTATGATCTGGCCGGCTTCTGCGTAGGCGTGGTGGAAAAAGCCGAGATCATCGACGGCTCGAAAGTCAGCACCGGCGACGCACTGATTGCCCTGCCCTCTTCCGGCCCGCACTCCAACGGTTATTCACTGATCCGCAAGATCATCGAAGTAGCCGGAGCCGATATCGCGCAGGTACAACTCTCCGGCAAATCCCTGGCCGAGTTGCTGATGGCGCCGACGCGGATTTATGTCAAACCCCTGCTGCAGCTGATCAAGGACACTGGCGCCGTCAAGGCCATGGCTCACATCACCGGCGGCGGTCTGCTCGACAACATCCCGCGTGTGCTGCCCGAAGGCACTCAAGCCGTGATCGATGTGGCCAGCTGGAAGCGTCCAGAGGTGTTCGATTGGCTGCAGCAACAAGGCAACGTCGACGAGCACGAGATGCACCGCGTGCTCAACTGCGGTGTCGGCATGGTTATCTGTGTTGCACAAGTCGACGTCGAGGCTGCACTCAGCAGTCTGCGCGCCAGTGGTGAACAACCCTGGGTGATTGGTCACATTGCCAGCGCCGCCGAAGGCGCAGCACAGGTCCAGTTGAACAACCTGAAAGCCCACTGATGAGCGCACCCTGCAATGTCGTGGTGCTGATCTCCGGCTCCGGCAGCAATCTGCAGGCGCTGATCGACAGCAGCGGTCCGGATAATCCACTGCGCATCAGCGCAGTGATTTCCAACCGCGCTGATGCTTTCGGTCTCAAACGGGCCGAACAGGCCGGCATTGCGACCTGCGTGCTGGATCACAAGCAGTTTGCCGATCGTGACAGCTTTGATCAGGCCCTGATCAAATGCATCGACAGCTTCGACGCGCAACTGGTGGTACTGGCCGGTTTCATGCGCATCCTCAGCGGTGGTTTTGTTCGTCACTATGCCGGACGTCTGCTGAATATCCATCCGTCCCTGCTGCCCAAATTCAAAGGCATGCACACCCATCAGCGCGCTCTGGACGCCGGCGAGCTGACCCATGGCTGCAGCGTGCACTTTGTCACCGAGGAACTGGATGGAGGGCCGCTGGTCATACAGGCTGTTGTTGCGGTGCACAGCGACGACACAGCACAAACGCTCGCCGAGCGCGTGCATACTCAGGAACACCGGATCTATCCACTGGCCGTGCGCTGGTTTGCCGAACGCCGTTTGCGGCTCGGCGCACTGGGGGCCGAACTGGATGGTCAGCCACTGCCCGCTAGCGGACAGCTCATTCGCAATTAGGAGAGACCCATGCGTCGCGCTCTACTGCTTTGCCTTAGCTTGATCAGCCTGCCGACTCTGGCCTTTGAGCTGCAGCCATTCACCGCCAGTTATACCGCCGACTGGAAGCAACTGCCGATCAGCGGTAGCGCCGAGCGCAATCTCAAAGCCCTGGACAATGGTCGTTGGGAACTGGATTTTGAAGCATCGATGCTGGTTGCCAGCCTCAGCGAAGTCAGCGTCTTCACCCTGGAAAAGGATACCTTCCTGCCGGTCAGCTACCACTTCAACCGGGGCGGCATGGGCAAAAGCAAAGACATCGAGATGGACTTCGACTGGCAACAGAAGCAAGTCATGGGCACTGACCGCGATCAGTCGATCCATATCCCCCTGAATCGCGGCATGCTCGACAAGTCGACCTATCAACTGGCGCTGCAACATGATGTCGCCGCCGGCAAAACCAGCATGAGCTATCAGGTGGTGGACGGTGACGAGGTCGATACCTTTGACTTCCGCGTGCTGGGCGAAGAGCGCGTTCGTACCAAGGCCGGTTTGATTGATGCCATCAAGGTCGAGCGCGTGCGCGACCCGACCAAAAGCAATCGCAAGACC
>DATMWH010000305.1:0-2447 GCA_035562615.1 Pseudomonas sp.
GAACGTGGGCCGGCCATGATCGACCTGGCGCAGACGTTCGAGAAAGCCGGCCTCTTCCTGGCCCCCGGCGAAATGCCGGACTATCTGCCGGTGGTGCTGGAATACACGTCCACCCAGCCGCCCCGGGAGGCGCGGGCCTTCCTGAGCGAAATGGCGCATATCTTCAATGCCATCTTTGCAGCACTGCAGCAGCGTGAAACCCGCTACGCCAGCGTGCTTGGCGCATTGCTGGAACTTGCCGGCGAAAAGGCCAAACCTGTGAAGGTGAAGCCTGACGAATCGCTGGATGAAAGCTGGGAAGAGCCCGCCGTGTTTGATGGGTGCTCGACCAAAGGGCAATCCAATCAAAACCAGCCACAAACCATTCATATCGTTCGCAGGAATGCCGCGAACACAGCCAAGATCGGAGTATCAGTATGAGCGCTCTCCATGTTTTCTTCTTTTCGATTTACCCCTACATCTGCCTCGCAGTGTTCCTGATGGGCAGCCTGGCGCGGTTTGACCGCGACCAGTACACGTGGAAGAGCGACTCGTCGCAGTTGCTTCGGCAAGGTAGCTTGCGATGGGGCAGCAACCTGTTCCACATCGGGATTCTGTTTCTGTTCTTCGGTCATTTTGTGGGTTTGCTCACGCCGCACTTCATCTACGAGCATTTCATCACGGCCGAAAACAAGCAGTTGATGGCGGTGTATTCGGGTGGCGCGGCCGGCGTGATCTGCTTTATCGGGCTGACGCTGCTGCTGCACAGGCGCATTTTTGATCCGCGCATCCGGCTGACCAGCCACCGCACCGATCTTGCGATCCTGGTCATCCTCTGGATTCAGCTGTCGATTGGTCTGATCACCCTGCCGTTCTCGCTGCATCATTCCGATGGCAGCGTCATGATGGCGCTCGGGGAATGGGCTCAGCGGCTGGTAACTTTCCGGCCAGGTGGCGCGGAAGGCCTGGTCAACCTCGACTGGCCCTACAAGATTCACCTGGTGCTCGGGATGACGATCTTCCTGTTGTTCCCGTTCAGCCGGCTGGTGCACGTCTGGAGCGGCTTTGGGACCGTTGCCTACCTGTTCCGTCCCCACCAGGTCGTGCGGGCCCGTCGCCTGAATGTGCCTGCCGGGCAAAACCAGCCCAGCCGTCCCGGCACCGGCGTCTGAGGAACCGATCATGCAAGTCGAAACTCCCCAGCAAGGGATTGCGCGCGTCAACGGCGTGGCGCTGAATGCGGCAGAAACGCTTCTTTCCGACGAGGAACTGCGTCAGCGCGCCTGTTCCGAGTTGTTGCGCCAGGCCGCAATGGCGCGGGGGCTGTTGTCCGCCAGCGACGCGCCGGGCACGGATGGTGTTCTCAGCGAGGACGCCACCAGCGCTATCGAGGCGTTGCTCGAGCAGAGCCTGGCCATCCCCGAACCGTCGGAGGAAGCTTGCCGACGCCACCATGCGGCCCACCAGGCCACGTACAGCACGGGTGAACGCGTCAACGTTCGGCATATCCTGTTTGCCGTGACGCAGGGCGTCGACGTGGTCGCGCTGCGCAACCGCGCTGAGACGACCTTGCTCGATGTGCGCTGCCATGACGGCAGTCTGGCCGATGAGGCCTTCGCGAAGGCTGCCGCCACGCTGTCCAATTGCCCCAGCGGCGCTGAGGGCGGGAACCTGGGGTGGCTGACCGCCCAGGATTGCGCGCCCGAGTTCGCCCGGGAGCTGTTCGGGCATGCTGAAGTGGGTGTACTCCCGCGCCTGGTGCACAGCCGGTTTGGTCTGCACGTGGTGGAGGTGCTGCAGCGGGAACCCGGCCAGGAGCAGGCGTTCGAGGCGGTTCGGGGTGCCGTGGCGATGTCGCTGCGGCAGACCACCTATGTCACGGCGCTTCGGCAATACTTGAGCCTGTTGGCGGGAGAAGCCCGCATTGAGGGGGTTGATCTCGAGTCGGCCGACACGCCGCTGGTGCAGTGACCGACGCTGTTGCCGCTGCTGTAAATGCAGGCAGCGGTGCGTGAAGTCTGGGTGGCGCCTTAAGATCGGGTCTGAACTTGCAGGAGGCTTGAATGAAATCGCAGACCGCCACGGGTTGTGGCAGCGGTTCCTGCCTGTGCGCAGGCGAGACGCCGCAGCCAGCCCGGATCACCGTCAATGGCGTCCCCCTGAATCTCACCGGCCCGCGTCTGGACCGGGTCGCGCTGCTGGCCAGGGTTCAGGCCGAACTGTTGCGACAGCAGGCGGTGCAATGCGGTCTGTTGCCGCCCTACGCCGGGCCGACGGCGCCCGAGCCCGGCGCCCAGGACCGGCAGGTGATTCAATCCATGCTTGAACAGGCCGTGGTGACGCCGACGCCGGACGAAGCCGACTGCAGGCGCCACTTTGATGCCAACCGGGATGTTTACGTCCAGGGGCAGGCGCTGCATGTGCGGCACATTCTTTTTGCCGTCACGCTCGAGGTCAATGTTCACGCG
>DATMWH010000306.1:0-14333 GCA_035562615.1 Pseudomonas sp.
TATAGCGGATTTATAATCGCCTTGTTCATAGGCCGCCATGCCTTCATCAAACCCAGCACTGGCAAAGTGGGCCACAGCAAAGAGCATGCAACCGACTACCGCTTGAGCAGCATTCATAGCCAATCCCTTTTCTTGATCTAGTCACTGCCTCAAGCCTATCAGCCATCTTTTTGCGCAAGAGCTGAACTTTCATCATGGCAGTTATGCATGCAGTGCAAGTGACGGATGTCAAAAAAAGTTGACTGGCTGCTTCGGGCAGAAGCGGTATAAAAACGTTGCCAAAACAGTTTGGCGGTCTGGATCGGAACAAAATAAGCGTTCCTAGGCAAACTTCAGGTCTGTTGACTGACCAAGCTGTGGCAGATTTTAAGTAGCTACTTAGACTTCCAAAACGGAGCCTGCGTTTTTACACAGCCTGGGCCGGTTTCAGTCGGTCGCAAGAGGCTGCAGCCGACTAAAACTGGCCCCTTCATGAAGGCCCCTGCGAGATCGGCCAAAAAGCGGTTATTCAGCGTCTACGCAAGCTGGTGCGATTCAGTGACTGGTCTGAACCCGCTAGCAATTAGTGGTCAGGCTATAAGCTATATACGCAGCAGCAACCAATATGTATCCCAACTTGTATCCCATAAGGTTAATTTTGCCATATAGCCTTTGTTTCAGAATTCATTCGATTCCCTTCGCCCGCTCCAGAATCCCGGTTTCAAGATCCAACAGTGTCAGCCGCTGGGCACTTTCAGCAGTCACCAGCTCCCGTGACCGAAGTAAGCAATTACCCCCGCAACAGCCTGACCGCTCAAGCCAAATCTGCGCTAACCAGACCGATCAGCCAAAGACCCTGGCTGCGGTGGCAACGCATGCATCTGTCTCTTTGCAATCAGCTTATTCGCCCGCGCCATAAGCAACTTTGGCAAGACCCAGCATGATCACCAGCATGGGGATCATCAGTAGTGAACTTTCGAGCAGCGATGTATTCATCAGCATGGCGGTTCTCCCGATTGATGGAAACTGTGGCGGCCATTGGCCAGATCACAATTTAACTGTATTTATATACAGTGCTTTTATCAAGCGGTTTTTTTGCCGATTTGAGCGTTTTTCAGGCGCCAGCTGCGAGGGCTTTCAGCGGCTCTCTGCGGGCAATCAGCTGGCAGCGCTGAACAGCCCGTCGAGCATCAGATTGATCGCCGTATCAATCAATTCCGGTACTTGCTTGGCATAGTAGTGGGTCTGATCATCGCGAAAAGCCAGCGCGAGAATGCCATTCATCATCGCCCATGCAGCCAGAGCGACCTGATCAGGATCGAGGCTTGCGCGGATTGTCCCGGCGGCCACACCGGTGCGGATTACCTCCGCTGTCTTGGCATTTTGTTCATTGATCAACTCGCTGATGCGCTGCAAGGCTTCCGGCTCGCCTTGCGGATCGATCAGCAGACGAAATTCATTGGGCCGTTCAAAAGCGAAGCGCGTGTAGGCCTCGGCGATCAGTCGCACCTTCTGCCGGGCCGGCACTGAAGCAGCCAGTGCGTCCTGCATGAACTTGTTGTGCTCTTCAAGGGCCAGCTCGGCAACCGCAATCAGCAAGCCAGGGCGGCCGCCAACACGGTTGTAGATGGTCTGCACAGCAATATTCGCGCGTTCGGCAACTGATTCAAGCGTCAGGGAATTCACCCCGCCTTCAATGATCAGGCTTTTCGCGGTGCTGATAATTGTGCGGCGCGTAGCAGCTGCTTTGCGCTGGGTTCTGGGTTTGCTGGTTGTAGTCGTCATTTTCAAATTTTAACTACTGTCAAAAAATGTACAAGTAAAGATAATTGGAATAGCATACAATTTTTATTGACCGATGTTTCCCCCGTGAACAATCCGATTAATACCAGCATGCCAGTCCGGCCCAAGCCCCAAATCCGCTAGATGCACTAGCCTGAAATGCACCGCTGCCGGCACTGCCCAGAGGCCCCAACAAACACCGGAGGAGAAAGCTCATGAGCTTCCTGAAGAAAACCATAAAAATCGCGGTTGTTGATCTGATTCTGATGAACATCCTCATCACGGTGGCGGTCATCTCCACCGGACATGTGATTTCCTATCTGATTGGCTATGTGCCGCTCGCTCTGGGGAGCAACTGATATGCCCGCCGCTACTCAACTTTTTCGGGCCGCCCTGCTGGGTGCCTGTGCCGTGGCCTCGGGCCAGTCCTACGCCGCCACACTGACCGGCACCGTGACCTCCGCTGACGGTAAACCGCTGGCCGGGGCAATGGTTACGCTATGGAACAGCGCGAAAAACGCCAAGGAAACCGTCTATACCAATGCCGAAGGCGACTATTCGCTGACCAGCGGTTTTACCGGCAAGGTGGTTCTGCGCACCCGCATGTCCCGCTACAAAGACCAGAACAACGAACTTGAGCTGGCCACAGATACGGCGCTGCAAACCAACATTACCCTGCAGGACCACACCACCGATCAAGGCATCTCCGAGCAATTGACGGCTTCCGCACATGCCGCGACTTTGCCTTTTACTGATCAGGACACCAAAGAGGTCTTTATCCGCGAGTGCACCTACTGTCACCAGCAGGGCAATGCCCTGACCCGCCGTCCGCGCGATGCGCAGGCCTGGAGTGACACGGCCTGGCGCATGGAAGGCTACGGTGCCTATATCACTTACGGTCAGCACGCACGCATTGTCGACACCCAGTTCAAGGGCTTCACCGGCAAACCCGTGGTGGCCCGCCAGGAATCACCCTACAACCCGGAACTGGCTAGCGCGAAAATCTACGAATGGCATGCCGGCCATGCGCTTTCCTTCATCCACGACGCCATCGTCGGTTTCGATGAAAAGCTCTATGGCTTCGATGAAGGCAAGGACATGATCTACATCCTCGACCGCAGCAACGGCAAGCTCGAGGAAGTGGTAGTGCCGGCCGATCCGGACGTCGGCGTGGGCGGCGATTTCAATGGTGTGCAACTGCCGCTGGGCATTTTCACCGGCAAGATCGGCCTGCACAGCGCCGCACAGATTCCCGATGGCCGCATGTTCATGACCGCCTCGCTGGACAGCAGCATCATGAGCTTTGACCCGGCCACCAAGGAATTCAAGACCTACCCGATTCCGCGCGGCTTTCTCTGGCGCAACGGCATCTATCCGCACACCATTCGGGCCGACAAGGAGGGCAACGTCTGGTTCACCGTTGCCTACTCCAGCGAGGTGTACAAACTCAACACCACCACCGGGGAATTCAGCCGGGCGAAACTGCCAAGTCAGGGATTCACCACCTGGATGAGCGACACCTTCATGGGGGTGGTACTGAAGCTGGCCGGCCTGTTTCCGGGCAAGAACTACCACCTGGGGCTGAGCCATCACAAATGGCTCAACGCGGGCGACAGCGCCTTCACCCTGGCCTATGGCATCGACATCGACCCGATCACCGGCAATGTCTGGTACTCCAAGGTACTGGGCAACCGTATCGGCATGGTCAACAAGGACACCCTGGAGGTCACCGAGTACGAGACCCCGCACAAGGGCCCTCGGCGTCTGCGCTTCGGCCCGGACGGCATGCTCTGGATACCTTCATTCGATGAAGGTTACCTGATGCGCTTTGATCCGAAGACCGCCGAGTTCGAAAGCACCAAACTGCCGCTGCTGGCCACCGACGAGTACGAAGTACCGTACGCGCTGAACGTGCATCCCAAGTCCGGCGATGTGTGGATTGCCTCGAACAACTCCGACCGCGTATTGCGCTACATTCCCAGGGAAAAGCGCTTCATCCCCTACCCGATGCCACAGCAGGTGATCTGGTTCCGTGATCTGGAGTTCAGCAAGGATGGCAATGTCTGCATGAGCAACTCCAACCTGCCGGCCTATGCCCACGAAGACAAGGTGCCCGCCTTCTTCTGCATCGAACCAGAACCCAGCGGCGCCTACGGCTTCCATTAAGCGCTCAGACAAACGCCAGAAACGACAAGGCCGGATTTGCTCCGGCCTTGTCGTTTGTTACCACATCAAATCGTCGGGCACCTGATAGGCCGCGTACGGATCATCCGCATCCGGCGCTTCGGTGGCGGTGTTGAGCAACACGATCCGCCGCGGATCGCGCTCCTGAATCTTCACTGCCACATCCCGCGACACCACTTCATAACCCCCACCATGGCGGACGATGGCCAGACCGCCAGTGCTGAGTTTGTTACGCATCAGCGCATTGACCGGCAGGCGTTTGACCTTCTTGTCGTCGACGAAGTTGTAGTAATCCTCGCCACTGAGCTTGGGCAGACGGGTGGTTTCGATCAACTGCTTGATCTGCGCTGCACGCGCTTTCTGCTCAACCTTCTCCTGCTGCTGGCGATTGAGTTCCTGATCGCGGGCAACTTTCTCGGCCTTGGCCTGCACGGCAGCCTGCTTCTGCGCGTCGTCGATTTCTACCTGACCTTTCTTTTCCAGACGCTGCTGCTTTTGTTGCTGCTTGCCAGCCTGCTTGACCTGTTTTTCATTGACCAGGCCGGCTTTCAGCAACTGGTCGCGGAGGGACATGCTCATAAATGGGTTCGGTCTCGTCGATTAGGGAACCTCTGAAAAACTACTGCACTCGGTTATGCCGCGTTGAAATCAGCCTCAAAATGCTCATTTACACCTCGTAAACTGCGCTTTTTCGGCTGATTTCGCCTTGCCTAACCTTCGCTCGCTACCTTTTTCAGAGGTTCCTTAGCAGCCCAGGGCTGATTTTTCCTGCTGTTTGACTTCGGCCCAAAGGGCGTCCAGTTGTTCCAGGGTGCAATTCTCGATGGGCTGACCCCGTTCGCGCAACAACTGCTCGATCATCCGGAAGCGCCGCTCGAATTTGCTGCTAGCCTGACGCAGGGTAGCTTCGGCATCCAGTTTCAGGTGACGCGCCAGATTGACCACGGCAAACAGCAAGTCGCCCACTTCATCGGCAATCGCCGGTGCATCCTGCGCCGCCATGGCCTCCAGCACCTCATCCAGCTCTTCGCGCACCTTGTCCAGCACCGGCAGGGCTGATGGCCAGTCAAAGCCGACCTGCGCGGCGCGTTTTTGCAGCTTGCTGGCGCGACTCAGTGCCGGCAACGCCGTGGGCACATCATCGAGCAGCGAGAGTTGCTGCGGCACCGTGGCCTTTTGCGCGCGCTCCTCGGCCTTGAGCTCTTCCCAGCGCTGTTTGACTGCCGCCTCCGCCAGACTTTGCGCGTCGGCAACCGCGCACAAATCGCCGGCCGGGAACACGTGGGGATGCCGGCGCAGCAACTTGCGGGTGATGCTGTCCACCACTTCGGCAAAGCCGAAACGGCCTTCCTCGGCAGCCAGCTGACTGTAGTAGACGACCTGAAACAGCAAATCGCCCAACTCGCCGGGCAGCTGCTCAAAGTCGTTGCGCTCAATGGCGTCGGCGACTTCGTAAGCCTCTTCCAGGGTGTGCGGCACAATGCTGGCGAAGTTCTGCTTCAGGTCCCAGGGGCAACCGGTCTGCGGGTCGCGCAAGCGCTGCATCAGATACAGCAGATCATTGAGCTGGTACATGGAGCCCTCTTGTTCAAGCATTGCGAGTCGTAGGATGGGTCAGCCGCGCAGCGGCGTAACCCATCGATCTGGCAGTTGCCGGTAGTTACAGCATGGGTATCGCTACGTTCAATCCATCCTACCCAGCTAGATAACGGCCAAACCGGCAGCAAAATTGGCGGCCAAGGCTGCGTCGTTGACCGCCCTAGCCGTTATGCCGGTTGCGGCGCGCTTCGATGATATTCGGCAACTGCGCCAGGCGTCCGAGCAACCGACCCAGACCATCGAGTCCGGGAATTTCGATGGTCAGCAGCATGCTCGCCGTGTTGTCTTCCTTGTTCGAACGGGTATTGACCGCCAGCACGTTGATCTTCTCGTTGAGCAGCACCTGGGACACATCGCGCAGCAAACCCGAGCGATCGTAGGCGCGAATCATGATGTCCACCGGATAGGTCTGCTGCGGGACCGGCCCCCAGTTGACCTGAATGATCCGTTCCGGTTCGCGCCCCGCCAGCTGCAGCCCGGTGGAGCAGTCCTGCCGATGGATGGTGACGCCGCGACCATGGGTGATGTAGCCGACAATCGGGTCGCCGGGCAGTGGCTGACAGCAGCCGGCCATCTGCGTCAGCAGATTCCCCACCCCTTCGATCTGGATGTCGCCACGCCGTCCTGGGCGCGTACCGCCACCGCGCCGCGGAATCAGCTCAAGCTGCTCGCTGCCATGTTCCGGCTCAACCAGCTGCTCGGCATGGTTGACCGCCTGCGCCAGACGCAGGTCACCGGCACCAAGGGCCGCATACATGTCCTCGGCCGCTTTGAAATTGCAGCGCTCGGCGAGCTTTTCGACGTCCAGCTGGGGAAACGCCAGGCGCTGCAGTTCACGCTCCAGCATGCCCTTGCCGGCGGCGACGTTCTGGTCGCGCGCCTGCAGCTTGAACCAGTGCACGATCTTCGCCCGCGCCCTGGAGGTGGTGATATAGCCAAGGTTGCTGTTGAGCCAGTCACGACTGGGCGCACCGTGCTTGCCGCGGATGATTTCCACCTGCTCACCGGTCTGCAGGCTGTAGCTGAGCGGCACGATGCGACCGTTGACCTTGGCACCACGGCAGTTGTGACCAACCTCGGTGTGCACGCGATAGGCAAAATCCAGCGGGGTCGCGCCTTTGGGCAAATCGATGGCATGACCGTCGGGGGTGAACACATAGACCCGGTCCGGCTCGATATCGACACGCAACTGCTCGGCCAGCCCGCCGATATCGCCCAGTTCTTCATGCCACTCAAGAACCTGGCGCAGCCATGAAATCTTCTCTTCGTACTGGCTGGAGCCGGTCTTGGTGTCGGTGCCCTTGTAACGCCAATGGGCGCATACCCCCAGCTCCGCCTCTTCATGCATGGCGTGGGTGCGGATCTGCACTTCCAGCACCTTGCCATCGGGGCCCAGCACGGCAGTGTGCAGCGAGCGGTAACCGTTTTCCTTGGGGTTGGCGATGTAGTCGTCGAATTCCTTGGGAATGTGCCGCCACAGGGTGTGCACGATACCCAGCGCGGTGTAGCAGTCACGTACTTCCGGCACCAGCACGCGCACCGCACGCACGTCATAGATCTGGCTGAACTGCAGGCCCTTGCGCTGCATTTTGCGCCAGATC
Organism: Pseudomonas sp.; assembly: GCA_035562615.1. Taxonomy (GTDB): domain Bacteria; phylum Pseudomonadota; class Gammaproteobacteria; order Pseudomonadales; family Pseudomonadaceae; genus Aquipseudomonas. The sequence continues at coordinate 7,146 of DATMWH010000306.1, forward strand.
GAGTAAATGTGTTTGGCCCGGCCACTGACGTCCGCCTTGATCCCGGTCGCCTCCAGCTCGTCGCGCAGTTGCTGCATCACATTGGTAATGTACTGCTCGCGGTCCAGCCGCCGCTCATGCAACAGCGTGGCGATCTGCTTGTACTGCTCAGGCTCCAGATAACGGAACGACAGGTCCTCCAGCTCCCACTTGATATGGCCAATGCCCAGCCGGTGGGCCAGCGGTGCATAGATATCGAAGACTTCGCGAGCCACGCGATGCCGCTTCTCATCGTCGGCATGCTTGACTTCACGAATCGCCACGGTGCGTTCGGCGAGCTTGATCAGTGCCACGCGCACATCATCAACCATCGCCACCAGCATCTTGCGCAGGTTTTCCACCTGCGCCTGAGCCCCCAGCACCATCGACTGCCGGGGATTCAGGCTGGCGCTGATGGCCGCCATGCGCTGCACACCGTCCACCAGCTTGCCAACCACCGGACCGAAGTGTTGATGCACCTGCGCCAGCGTGGTTTTGCCCTCGCGCACGCCGCGGTACACCACCGCCGCCACCAGTGAATCCTGGTCGAGCTTCAGATCGGCCAGAATTTCGGCAATTTCCAGACCGGTGCGAAATCCCGAATTGCCCTCGGACCAGCGATTCTGCGCGGCATTGGCCTGCTGTTCGGCATTCAGGGCAAACTCACAGGCCTCCTTGAGCGCCTGCCGCTCCAGCGCCGGATCGATGCTGATCGCATGATCCAGCCAGGCATCCAGATTGAGGCTGCCATCGGTATTGAGAGGCTGTTGCACCCGCACCTGAACCATCTTGCTTCCTCTGTTGGCAACGCGCCGCTACTCAGCGGGCCATCAATGAGTTTGAGTTGAAGGTTAATCAGCCTTGACGAACAGCGCCATGGCTTCGACGTGCGCCGTCTGCGGAAACATGTCGAGAATCCCGGCACGTTGCAAGCGGTAACCCTGAGTGATCAGCTCGGCCGCATCGCGCGCCAGGGTCGCCGGATTGCACGACACATACACCACGCGCTGTGCACCCAAGGCACGCATTTGCCGGACCACTTCCAGCGCACCGTCGCGCGGGGGATCCAGCAGCACCGCGGCAAATCCTTGTTTGATCCATGGGTTCTGGGTCAGCGGTTGCGACAGATCGGCCTGACAGACCCGAATATTCTGCAAGCCATTGGCCAGTGCATTGGCCTGGGCACGCTGCACCATGCTGGCCACGCCCTCAACGGCCACCACTTCGCGCACCTGCTGAGCCAGCGGCAAGGCAAAGTTGCCCAGACCACAGAACAGATCCAGCACCCGTTCATCCGGCTGCGGCTGCAGCCAGTCGAGTGCCTGCTCCAACATCCTCGCATTGATCGCGGCATTCACCTGAACAAAGTCGCCGGGCTGCCACTGTAACTGCAGCGCGTAACCTTGCAGCGCAAAACCACAGGTGCTCTGCGGGATATCCGGCTGCGGCTCGCCACTGCCCTGCCACCAGAGTTGCGCCGCATGCTGCTGACAAAAGTCACGCAGCCGCTGGGCATCCTGCGCCAGCAGTTCGGCGGTATGACGCAACAGCAGCACGCTGTGATTGCCGCGGAACAGCTCGACATGGCCAATCCGCTCGGGCCGCTGCAGGCCTTGCAGCAGGGCCGGCAGATCGCGGGCAATGGCCTGCAGCTCGGGCACCAGCACCGGGCAGGCGCCAATCGGCACGATGTCCTGACTGGCTGCCGCGCGGAAACCGACATCCAGACACTTGCGTTTGATATCCCAGCGCACTGCTATGCGCGCCCGACGCCGATAGCCCAGTTCCGGCCCCGTCAGGGCTGCCGCCCACTCCAGCGGCTGCACCCCGGCGACCCGTTGCAAATGTTCGCTCAGGCTTCGCTGCTTGAGCTGCAACTGCTCGGCATGCGGCAAATGCTGCAAGGTGCACCCCCCGCAGCGCCCGGCCACCGCGCAGACCGGTGTGCGGCGCAAGGCACTGGCCTGCAGCACTCGTTCGACGCGCGCCTCAACCACCTTGCTGCGCGCCGCCAGGACCCGCGCCTCGACCTGTTCACCGGCCAGCGCGCCGGCGACAAACCAGGTGCGGCCGTCGGCATAACCGATGCCACGACCGTCATTGGCCAGTTTGTCGATCTGCAACAGCTGCTTCTTGCCTACCGGCAAACTGGGAGGTTTGCTGCCACCGGCATCCTGAAAACGCAGTCCGGTTATTTTCTTGGCCACTTTGCTTACCTGCACTGCCAGAGGCGCGGGGCGCCGTACTGGCTGAAAAATTATTCGGGAGTGTCGTACACACCCGTCGACAGATAGCGATCACCGCGGTCACAGATAATCGCCACCATCACTGCATTCTCGACCTGCTGCGACAGCCGCAGCATCGCCGCCACCGAGCCACCGGAAGAAACCCCACAGAAGATGCCCTCTTCGCGCGCCAGCCGGCGCATCACCTGCTCGGCCTCCAGCTGCCCCATGTCGATCACCTGATCCACCCGGGTGGCATCGAAAATCTGCGGCAGGTACTCCTGCGGCCAGCGCCGGATACCCGGAATGGCCGAACCTTCCTGCGGCTGCAGACCGACAATGCGCACCGCCGGGTTCTGTTCCTTGAGGTAACGCGAAACCCCCATGATGGTGCCGGTGGTGCCCATCGAGCTAATGAAATGGGTAATGCTGCCGCCCGTCTGTTGCCAGATTTCCGGCCCGGTGCTGGTGTAATGCGCCAGCGGGTTATCGCCATTGGCAAACTGATCCAGCACCTTGCCCTGACCATCGGCCTGCATCTGCAGCGCCAGATCACGCGCCGTTTCCATGCCATCGACCAGGATCAGTTCAGCGCCATAGGCGCTCATGGCCGCCTTGCGCTCAGCGGTCGAACTGTCCGGCATGATCAGGATCATGCGGTATCCCTTGATCGCCGCGGCCATCGCCAGCGCAATGCCGGTATTGCCGGACGTCGCTTCGATCAGGGTATCGCCGGGGCGAATATCGCCACGCAGCTCGGCCCGGCTGATCATCGACAGCGCCGGCCGGTCCTTGACGGAGCCGGCCGGATTATTGCCCTCCAGCTTGACCAGCAGGGTATTCGAAGAGGAGCCCGGCAAGCGCTGCAAACGCACCAGCGGGGTGTTACCGATGCAATCGGCTATGGTCGGAAACGAGGGGATCATGGCGACATCGACAATCGTGGCAAGGAAGGTTGCCTATGATAGCGACAAACCCGCAGTCGCCATAACGCCGACGTGCCACAAGGTGTATTGCGACTATTCGCCAACGCCCCGGACTGGCTACACTGGCGATCTTTTCACTTGCTGGAGAACCCCGTGTTCAAGGAACTCAGCATCAAGAGCCGGATGCTCTTGCACAGCCTGCTGCCCAGCTGCCTGCTGGCCATCATGCTCAGCGCGTACTTTATTGGCTGCCTGCTCAGCGGCAAGCAGGAGCAACTGCAGCAACAGGGTCAGCTGATGATCCGACAGCTGGCCACACTGGCCGTGACACCGATGCAGCAGCAGAATCTGCCGCAACTGCAGAGCATCGCCCAGAGCACCCTCGAATTGCCCGATGTGCGCAGCGTCAGTTTTCTCTCGCCGGCGTTTGCGCCGCTGGCAAACGCCGGACCGCAAATGCTCAGCCCGGCGCCGCAGGCCAATCCGCAAGAGGTATCGATCCGCAGCGCCCTGGACACCACACGCATGCTTTTGCCCGTCACGCTTCCCGGTGACGGTCTGACACCGACGCAGGGCTGGGTCGAACTGGAGCTGTCCCATCAGGCAATGCTGGTTGCCGGCTATCGCAGTCTGCTCAACAGCCTGGGACTGATTTTACTGGTACTGGCCCTGACCAGCTTGTTCTCGCTGCGCATGAGCAAAACCCTGGATGCGCCCCTGCGCCGCTTCAAGGCGGGCATCCAGAACCTCAAGCAAGGTCAGCTTGAGACCCGCATCGACACCCGCGGCAGCCGCGAGCTGAATGAACTGGCCAGCGGCATCAACCAGATGGCCAAAACGCTGCAGGATGAACGCCACGAGATGCAGCAGAGCATCGATCAGGCCATTGAAGATGCCCGGCAGAATCTGGAAATCATCGAAATCCGCAACATCGAACTGAACATGGCGCGCAAGGAAGCGCTCGAGGCCAGCCGCATCAAATCGGAATTCCTGGCCAACATGAGTCACGAGATTCGCACGCCGCTGAACGGCATCATCGGCTTCGCCAACCTGCTGCACAAAACCCCACTCAGCAGTCGTCAGCTGGATTACCTGCAAACCCTGCAAAAGTCTGCTGACAATTTGCTCGACATTCTCACCGAGGTGCTCGATTTCTCGAAAATCGAGGCCGGCAAACTGACGCTGGAAAGCATGCCCTTCAACCTGCGCGACATGATTCAGGATTGCCTGTCGATTCTCGCGCCGGCGGCCCACGAGAAACAGCTCGAACTGGTCAGCCTGATCTACCGTGACACCCCCTGCAGCCTGATTGGCGACCCGATGCACCTGCAGCAGATTCTGACCAACCTGATCAGCAATGCCATCAAGTTCACCGAGCACGGCAGTATCGTGGTCCGCGCCATGCTCGAAGAGGACAACACCGACAGTGCGCACCTGCGCATCAGCGTGCAGGACAGTGGTCCGGGGCTGAATGCCGAAGCCGTTCTTCAGCTGTTCCAACCCTTTAATCAACTCGATAGCTCGCTCACCCGTCAGGCCGGTGGCAGCGGGCTTGGCCTGGCCATCAGCAAGCGCCTGATCGAGATGATGGACGGCGAGATCGGCGTTGACAGCGTGCCCGGGGAAGGCTCGGAGTTCTGGATCAGCCTGCATCTGGCCAAGGCTGAAGAGGAAACCGAAATGCCTCCGGCCATTCTGCTGGGTCGCGCGGTCGCAGTGTTCGAACCGCACGAACTGGCGCGCCACTCACTGCAGCATCAACTGGTTGATTGCGGACTGCAGGTGCAGACCTTCGACAGCCTGGATGAGCTGCTGCAAACCGTTGCCCAAAGACAACATGAGCATCCGCCGATTGCTCTGGCGGTGCTGGGTATCAATAGCGGCGACATGCAGCCCGAACAGGTCGGCCAGTATTTGGCTGAACTGCAGCAACTGGACTGCAAGACACTGGTGCTCTCGCCCACCACCGAACAGAACCGGCTGGGCAACATCCTGCCAGACAGCCACTGCCAGCTGCAGTTCAAGCCGGCTTGCACGCGCAAACTGATGCGCGCCCTGGGCGAACTGGTCAATCCGCGCATCGCCAGTCTTGAACAACCGGCATTCAGGCCTGTCGGGCTGCAGACGGATGCCCAGCAGCCGCACATCCTCTGCGTCGATGACAGCCCGGCCAATCTGCTGCTGGTGCAAACCCTGCTCACCGGCATGGGGGCCAGGGTGACCGTGGTCAACAGTGGCTACGCGGCACTGGAAGCCGTCGCCAGTACGGCCTTTGACCTGGTTTTCATGGACATCCAGATGCCCGGCATGGATGGCCGGCAGACCACCATCGCAATCCGCCAGCGCGAACGCGAGTTGGGCCTGCCAACCCTGCCGGTCGTGGCGCTGACGGCGCACGCCATGCCCAATGAGCGTCGTTCACTATTGCAGGATGGCATGAATGATTACGCCACCAAGCCGATCAGTGAACAGCAGTTGGGGCAAACCATTCTCAAGTGGACCGGACACAACCTGATTCACCCTTGCCTGCCGGACAGCACCGACCGGCACAAAACAGCCTGCGGCGATGATCCGCTGGCGGTGCTGGACCCTGATGAAGCGCTCGAACTGGCGGGAGGCAAAGCGGACCTGGCAGACGATCTGCTGAGCATGCTGCTTGAAGGACTTGTCACCGAGCAGAGCGCACTGCGCACGGCACGCGCCGCCAATGCGCGCAGCGAACTGGCCGAACGGGTGCATCGCCTGCTCGGTGCAACCCGTTACTGTGGCGTACCGCAACTGCGGGCTGCCTGCCAACAATGCGAAATCCTGTTGAAACAGGATGCCGCCAACATTGCCGCCGACCTGGAGAGACTGGATGCAGCCATTACCCGCTTGCTGCAAGTAACGGCTAAAACCGCTTGATGTTTCACCCAACGGCCCGCCGGGCCGGATGCGCAACCCAGCAAGCCGCCGACCCGCGGAGGACCCCATGGCCCAGCACGACTTTCGCTACAACCTGCTCAACCCCATGCACACGCTCAATGAGTGCCGGGCACTGTCACCAGGACGCTACCAGGTCACCGGCACGGGAGGTTCGATCCATGCCGGAGATGAATTGCTGGTAACGCTCAAAGGCAGCCGCGACCTGTGCCTGCGCCTGAACGTGGATAAAGTGCGGCACCTGATTACCCCGCCCGGCCAATGGGTTGCCGTCGCCAGTGGCCCGGTTTTCAAAGAACTGGCTATTCTCAACTGGAAGGTCGACTGCGACAGCTGTGGCAAACAGCTGGAATTCGAGTTCGCCGTGGACGCCGCGCTGGGCGACAAAGCCCGCGCGCCGGCGGCCGAGCAGCGGATTGCCGAACTGGGCTGGCGCAGCCGTCAAAACCAGCATCTTTGCCCGTCCTGTCAGGAGTAAGCCAATGAAACATCTGCACACCCTGCTAGCTCTTGGTGCCAGCCTGCTAATGGCCGGCTGTGCCAGTGAGACCATCCAGCTTGAGCCAAACCGCACCTACGTGGTGGAGTGGATTGGCGAACGCCCGCTGATTGATAACAGCTACCTGACCATCACCCTGGATGACGACGGCCGCGCCTTTGGCACCGCCGGCTGCAACCACTGGTTTGCCTCCTTCAGCATCAAAGAACAGCAGATCCACTTCGAGCAGCCCGGGTCCACGCTGATGGCCTGCGCACCTGCACTAATGGAACAGGAACAGCGCTTCCTGCAAGCCCTGAGCAAAGTGGAGCGCTGGGATGTCTCCCCCACCGAGCAATTGCGCCTGTGGCCGGCCGAAGGCAAACCGATACGCATGTGGCCGGAGGAAGGCTGAAAGAGCAATGCCGGCAGCCAGCTGCCGGCACACCAACCCCCGTGCAATCCTGCACGCAATCCGCGACAATCAGCACCCAGCCCAACGCCGGCACAGGCACTGGGCATTCCCCCGACTCAACACCATCTGGACAGTCAAACACCGTGACGAAAGAACAGCTCCGCGCCGAACTCGAGCGCCAGGCGCAACGTTACAAGGATGTAT
>DATMWH010000307.1:0-8775 GCA_035562615.1 Pseudomonas sp.
TTGGGGTCGCCGGTGACCAGTGGGTTGTTGCAGAAGCGCGGGTCCAGCTGCGCATCCGGGATTTCAAAAATCTCGTTGGCCAGGATGGCATGGGTACAAAACGCTACATCCCGGGTGGTCTCGCGAGCCTCCAGACCGACCCGGCTTTTGAACCACTGGCGGTCATCGTCCACCAGCGAGATCACCGAAATCGGCACTTCGCAGATCAGCGAAGCCAGCCGTGTCAGGTGGTCGAATGCTTCTTCATCCGCGCTGTCCAGCAGCTCCAGTTCATGCAGGGCCTGCAGCCGCTGCGCTTCGTCGGGCGGCAGTGGGTAGGGGCGTTCAGGGTTGGACATCGTGGTTTCCGGTTGGATGGTGCAGGTGCTGGCGCAACAGCTCCAGAAGCTCCGTCTGAGCGTAGCACGACTTGGTGATGACAGCCTGGGCACTGAGCCGTTGCGCGTGGCTGACGTCATGGGTGGAAAGAATAATCACCGGCAATTGCGGCTGGTTGCATTGCACTTCCTGCAACAAGTCCAGACCACTGCCATCGGGCAATTCCAAATCCAGCAGGAGTAACTGGTAGCGCTGGCTCTGCAGGCGCAGGCGGGCTTCGGCAAGACTGGCGGCGCCCTCGAAATCCGCCAGACTGGCGGCCTGTGCCGCAATCACGGCGCGCACGTCGGCATCATCCTCAACGTGCAGAACGCGGGGGCGATGTGGCTGCTGCAGGCGCAGGGCGAGTCGCTGCAGCAGTTCGCCGGTATGCAATGGTTTGTCCAGCCAGTCGATTGGTCCGGGCAGATCAGCCAGCAAGCGCTGCCCCTCGGCACAAAATGCGCTGAGGATGATAACCGGCAGCAACTGGCCGGACGTTGCGCCGCGTATTTCGCGCAGCAGACTGGCGCCATGGCCGTCAGGCAGATGCAGATCCAGGATCAGCGCGCTGATGTTCTCCTCTGCCAGTTGCACCCGGGCAGCCTCAAGCGTGCTGACGCGGCGGCTGGCGTAGCCATGGCTGTCCAGTAACGCTTTGAGCAATTGGGCCAGCTCATCATCGTCTTCAACGATCAGCAGGCGTGGCAGACCGGTTGTCTCTGTGCTGGCCGGCGTCAACAGCGGCAACTCAAACCAGAAGGTGGTACCCGTCCCCGGCTCGCTGATAAAGCCAATTCGGCCGTGCATGAGTTCGATCAGTTTTTTGCTGATGGCCAGTCCCAGACCGGTGCCACCCTGTTCGCGCTTATCGGAGGAGTCGGCCTGGGAAAACTTGCTGAAAATGCGCTCATGGAATTCCACTGGAATGCCCGCGCCCTGGTCATGCACGCTGACCCGGACATGCTCGTTTGTGCATTCCCAGCGAACGCTGACCTGGGTGCCGCGCGGGGCGAACTTGGCCGCATTGGACAGCAGGTTGCTCAGTACCTGCTGCAGGCGCAGCGCATCCACCTCAACCTCAACGTCAGCAGACTCCTGCAGGTGATAGCGGACCCCCAGCGGTTCGGCATAGCTGCTGTTGCTGGCCAGCGCCTCCTGCAGCTGCTGACGCAGCGATTGGCGGCTCAGTTCACAGCGCAATTTGCCGGCATTGAGTTTTTCCATGTCCAGCAGGTCATTGATCAGCAAGCTCAGGCGCTGGCTGTTTTGCCGGGCGATGTCGAGCATGCCGCGCATTGCCGGCGGCACGTCACCCAGGGCGCCGCCGCCGATCAGATCAAGGGCGCCGGCGATGGAGGTCAGTGGCGTGCGCAGTTCATGACTGACGGTGGAAACGAACTCATTTTTCAACCGGCTCAGGCGTTTGCTTTCGCGGATATCCTGGCACTGCAGGATGATGCTCGCAGATTCGCCTTGCAGCCAGGCAGCACTGAGCTGGCAGTCGATCGGTTGATCCTGCTTGTCGACCAGGCAGGTTTCCCATTGCTGGGGCTGCTGACGCGCGTCGCGCAGTTGCTGGCGCGCCTTGCTTCGCTGATCGTCTGGCAGCACTTGCCATAAATTCATACCGTGCAGTTCATGGCTGGCGAATCCGAGCAGTTCGCAAAGCCGGGTATTGACCTCGATCCAGCGCCCTTCGGGAGTGATCAGGGCCATGCCCTGCGGTGCGGTTTCGAAGGCCTGGGTGAAACGCTGACGCGACTCAAGGAAGGCACTTTGCGCCAGATTGCGCCGCTCGGCCGCGCGCAGCATCAACCACGTCAGGCCCCCCAGTAGCAGTGAAATCAGCAACCCCAGTCCATGCAGAAAGGTCATGGACGTGCTGGTTGGGTGTTCGCTGGCGCGGCTCACGCCAAGTAACCATTGGCTTGCGGGCAGCGCGATCTGCAGGCGAATGCTGGCACTGTTCATGCTGCTGGCATCGCCCAGCATGAAGGCTGGATTGGCCGCTTCGGGTTGGCTGGTGAGTGACACACTGAGGTTTTTTTCATCGGCCATCTTGCGTGTCTGGTCGAGCAACGGACTCAGGTTCAGCACCGTACTGACCATGCCCCAATAACGGCTGTCGGAGAGAAATACCGGGGTGCGGTAGATCAGCGCCTCACCGCCCTGCTTGAGTTGCACGGGGCCTGTCAGGATGGGGCTGCGCGACAGGATGGCCTGTTGTACCGCCGACCATTGCCCGGGAACGTCGGGGTAATAGAGCCCGATGGCGGCCTCATTGCCCTGCAGTGGGTAAATTATCTTGATCCGGTTGTCAGGGGCGATGGCGATGGCGCGGATCATCCGCGTCTGGCGCGTCATGTTCTGCAGCCAGGGCTGGATCTCACGCGGGCTGATGGCGCCATCTTTGCCCTGCAGGTAGGAAACCAGTCCGCTGGCCAGATACAGCGTACTGTTGAGTTCGTTGAGCAGTTGCGCACGCAGCTCTCCGGCCTGACTGCCCAGTTGCAACTGCTCACCGGCGCTGTCGCGTTGCTGATCCAGATGCGCAATGTAGCTCAGCGCACTGGCCAGCAGCAGGCTCAAACCGCCGGCCAGCATCGCGTGCAGCACGCTGCGTGGCACCTTCATGCGGAGGCTTCCAGCGGCAGTTCGATCCAGAAACAGGCGCCGCGCCCCGGCGGCGAGTCGAAGCCGATACGCCCGTGCATGCGCTCGATCAGTTGTTTGCTGATCGCCAGTCCGAGTCCTGTACCGCCTTTCTGGCGTGTATCGGAAGAGTCGTGCTGGGTGAACTTGCCAAAGATGCGGCTGTGAAACTCGGCCGGAATGCCCGAGCCCTGGTCCTCGATGCTGATGCGTACAAAACCTTCATGCGCGGCACTGCTGACGTGCACCTGGCTGCCGGCCGGGGAGAATTTCGCGGCATTGGACAGCAGGTTGGCCAGTACCTGTTGCAGGCGCAGGGCATCGACCCGCACCCGGATATCGTGATCAGGAATTTGCAGGTTCCAGCTGACGTCATATTCGTCGGCATACGGCTGGTTGCTCAGCAGTGTTTCTTCAATCAGCGGCCGCAATGGCTGAATACTGAAGTGGAAGGTCATCTTGCCGGCGACCAGCTTGTCCATATCGAGCAGGTCATTGATCAGCAGCCCCAGGCGCTGGCTGTTCTTGTAGGCAATCTGCAACATGCCGGCTGCCGCTTCGGGCATTGCGCCCAGGGCGCCGCCGCTGATCAACCCCAGTGCGCCGGTGATGGAGGTCAGGGGGGTGCGCAGTTCATGGCTGACGGTGGAAACGAATTCGTTTTTCATCTGGTCAATGCGCTTGCGCTCGGTGATGTCGCGGATCACCCCGATAAAGCGGCGCTCGCCCTGATACTGGATGGCCGAGACCGAGAGCTCCATGGGGAACTGTTCGCCGTTGCTGCGCAGGCCGAACAGTTCGCGCCCGGCAACGCCGATGATGCGGGCCTCGCCGCTGTGCTTGAAACGCGAAATGTAACCGTCATGCAGGCTGCTTTCCGGTTCCGGCATCAGCATGGACACGTTGCGCCCCAGCACCGTGGCTTGCGGGTAACCGAAAATACGCTCGGCGGCCTGGTTGAAGGATTGAATGTGGCCGCGGTCATCAATGGTGATGATGGCGTCGATGACGTTGTCCAGCAGGGTGCGCAGGTAGGCCTCACGCTCGATGATCATCTGTTGCGCCCGGCGTTGTTCACTGATGTCGGAAATGAACCCGTCGGCCCACAACAGGTTGCCCATTTCGTCGTATTCACCGCGGCCGCGATCCGAGATCCACACGTGTTCGCCGCTGGCATGCACGATTCGGTAATTGAGCTCGAAGGCTTTTTTCTCGTTCAACAGCGCGGTGGCCTGGCGCGGGATATGGACATCTTCGGGCAGCACGATGCTGGCAAAGCTGCGCACGTGATTGTCGATAAAGTCACTGGCCGGGTAGCCGGTGATGCGCTCGATTTCGTCGCTTACGTGCAGCAGGGTCCAGTCCCGGTTATCCAGGCAGCGGTAGATGGCGCCGGGCAGATTGCTGAGCATGCCGCGGTAGCGCTTTTCACTGTCCTTGAGCGCCAGCGACGTTTTGACCAGTTCGCTGATGTCGGTGGCTACGCCAAAGAAGCCGCTCAGTTCACCTTCGCTGCCAATCAGCGGGGAGATGGTCAACATCACCTGGCGGAAGCCGCCATTCTTTTGCAGATAGGTCCACTGGCGGGTCTCGGTGCGTCCCTGGCGCGCGCGGTAGGTGAACACGTCAAAGCCGGCGACCGGATGACCGGCTTCAGCGCTCAGTTCGACGCTGCGGCGCAACATTTCACGCTCCAGATGAAGAATCGCAGGGGTCTGCTTGCCCACCATTTCCTCGGCAGAGAAGCCCAGCAGGCTCTCGGCGCCGGGGTTGAACAGGGTGATCAGGCCGTTGAGGTCGGTGGCAATCATGGACACACCGGTGCTGCTCTCCAGCACTGTTTGCAGGAAGGCCTGGATCTTGCGGTTTTCCTGCTGTTGTTCGACCCGGGCACTGATGTCGGTATGGGTGCCGTACATCATCAACGGGGCGCCGTCGTCGCTGCGGCTCAGCAGGCTGCCGCGGGTGTGGATCCACACCCAGTGGCCGTTTTTGTGGCGCAGGCGGAATTCGCAGTCGTAATAGGCAATGTCGCCACGAAAGTGTTGTTCAAGCAGTTGCGAGGCATGCCTGAAATCATCCGGGTGGGTCTTGTCCTTCCAGGTCTGCATGGTGGGCGACAGTTCTTCCAGGCGATAGCCAATCATTTCCGCCCAGCGATAGTTGAAGCGCACCTCGCCGCTTTGGATATTCCACTCCCAGGTGCCGGCGGCGGTACTTTCGAGAATGCGATCCAGCCGTTGACGTTCGACTTGCAGGGTTTCCTGGGCCTGTTTCAGGTCGCTGATATCCAGCAACAATCCGGTCCAGCGAATGCGCCCGTCGCGCATCTTCACCGGACTGGCCTGTCCCCCCAGCCAGAGCGCGTGTTGCGGCATATTCTGCAGGCGGAACTCGCTGAACCAGGGGGTCAGGGTTTACCGGGATTGCTGTAGGTCTGCTTCGATCCGGGACAGATCATTCGGATGGCAGGCGTTGAAGAAGGCCGTGGCATCATCCTGCAGTTCTTCCGGATGCAGATTGCACAGGCTGTACAGGCCGTCGCTGACGAATGGCATGCTGCGCCTGCCATGCTCGTCAATGTCCAGTTGATAGATGATGCCGGGTACCTGCTCGGTAATGCGTTGCAGGCGTTGCAGTAATTCCAGTCGTTTACGCTCCTGCAGTTCACCTTCCAGCGCGGCACCGGCCCAGCGCCCGATCAGGCGCATGAACTCGACGTCCGCACTGTCGAAGTCAGGTTCGCGCGGGGTCAGACCACTCAGGCTCAGCACCCCCCACAGCTGTCCTCCGACCAGCAGCGGTATGCCGATGTAACACTCGAACTTCATCTTCTGGAAGCACGGATGGCTGGCGTGCGCTGACTGGCTCATGTGGGAAATGGCGGTGACATCGCTGCCTTGTTCGAGGGTGATCTGGCAGTAGGTTTCAGCCAATGGCAATTGCAGGTTTTCAGGCACCTTGTGGTGCGAAGCAAACTGATAGATCAGGGTGTAGGTGTCATCGCTGGTCTGACCAATCAGCGCGTGCTGCAAGCCGAAGAACTCGGCGGCCAGTTGCAGGGCACGTCTGAGCTGGGCATCAATGGCCAGCGTTGGACGCGCGGCTATTTCGTTGAGCACGGCCATGGCCCGCTGCTGCTTTTGCTGCAGGGCTTGCTCCTGATGGAGTATCCGTTCGCGACGCACGGCTTCGATCAGTTGTGCCAGGCAAGCCAGCAGCGGTTGCAATTGGCCGATCAGCTTTTCGTGATAGCCACCTGGCCGGTTGGCAATGCCGAGCATGCCAATCTGCTGCTTGCCATGAAATACCGGCAAACCCAGAAAGGCATTCAGCGGCGGATGACCTGGCGGCGTGCCGCCGCGCTGCGGGTGCTTGGCCGGCGCGTTGCTGAGCAAGGGCTGGCTGGTTTTCAACACCTGGCCGAAGAGTGTCTCAAGGTTATGAAATTCCATGCCCTTGGGCGCGTGGTCGGCGTAAAACTGAGCGCTTGTCGTGTCCCAGCTGATGTTGCTGATGGCAAATGTCTTCAGATAAGGAGTGCCATCGGCTTTGTAGAGGGTCTCGCCGAAGAAGCCGAAGGCGCTGTCGGTGAACTGCAGAATGCGCATCAGTAGCTGATCAAACACCTCGCTATGATTGGTCGCCGTGATGAATCCGGCCTGACTCAGACTGATCAGTTCGAGCATCCGCCGCGAGGCTTCGGTTTCCGCTCTCTGGGCTTTGGCCAGGTGGCCAGTCTTGGCGTCCCTTTTGCCGCGGGCATACATGATGAAGATCAAGATGGCTTGCAGAACCGCCCAGGCGAATCCCCAGCGCAGCTTGACGTTCAATATGGCTTGCCGGTGCGCAGCCATTAGCGGGCGCAAGTCTTCACTGATGGCCACCACAATGCGCGGCTGCCCGGCAATGCCGTGCAGCGGGATAAAGCTGAGCTGCAGGTGCTGGCGCAGGTTGTCGATGCGCAAAGGCTGTGCCTGGTCGATGCTGGCGCTCAGGTTGGCCATCTGCAAGTCCAGCGTGTTCTTGCCGGCATGACTCACTTCGCGCCAGGGGCTGATCGGCCGGCGGAAGGGATTGGGTTGCTCTTGCAGCACGCTGATATCAACGTTCAGGTTCTTCGCCAGTTGCTCGAGGTTGGGCAGTGTGCGACTGGACAGCTCCAGCAGGCCGACCACCGGGCTGTTGGCCAGGGAGCTGGCGCGAATGGGCGCCACGGTGGAGAGGGTCAGGCCCTTGCTGCCACTGATCAGGGTATTGAGTGTTTTGCCTTCAGTGATCGCCCGCTGTAACCAGCGCTGATCCGTTTCGCCCGGGGTAGCGGCCAGCTGGGGCGATTCGAGCTTTACCAACGGGCTGGCATCGGGGGCCAGGTACAGCTGCAACTGATCCAGTGAAGCAATTTTCAGGCTCTTCCAGGCCGGGCCGAGTACGGTTTCCAGCTGGGCAGTGGTGCTGGCGAGCTCGGCACTGCCTTGCTCGCGTTGCTGCATTGCCTGTGCCGTCAGTTGCTGTACACGCTCTGCGCGGGAGAACAGGTCCGCCAGTTGGCGATTGATCTCGGCCTGCCGTGCCAGCTCGTTCTCGACAGTCCTATGCGACAAGGCTTGTCGCTCGGCAATTCGCCGGTCCAGATCGGCTTCCACCTCGTCCAGACGCAGCATGAACAGCCCGGTCAGCATGGCGGCTATCAAAGCACTCAAGCCAAGAAAGGTAGCCAGCGGAAAGTTGCGTTGGGTTTGCTCGCTCATTGCGGCTCTTATAGTTTGGGTTGGTGCTTAAGCATAGGTGTTTGTCGGTCACTCTCAAGGACATATTGCTGTGCAATAACCAACACTGGGGGGGCAGCGCTATCGGCAAGGATGCAATTTTCAGCCGTCTGCGAGACAATGTGCACAACTGTTCACTTGTTTGTCCGTTCGAGGTGGTTCCTGTTATGTGGTACGACGGTTTTCTGAATCTTTCAGCCTGGCAACTGGTGGCGGTGACGCTGGTGCTGACGCACATCACTATTGTCAGTGTGACGATTTACCTGCATCGCTTTTCCGCCCACCGGGCGCTGGAACTGCATCCGGCCCTGCAACACTTCTTCCGCTTCTGGCTGTGGCTGACCACGGCGCAGAATACCCGTGAATGGACGGCGATTCACCGCAAGCACCACGCCAAGTGCGAAACCGTTGATGATCCGCACAGTCCGGTGATCAAAGGCTTGCGTACGGTGCTGCTGACCGGCGCGGAACTCTACCGGGCCGAAGCCGAGAACCCGGAAACCCTGCGCATCTATGGCAAGAACTGTCCTGACGACTGGATTGAGCGCAACGTCTATTCACGTTTCCCGATCGGTGGTATTGCGCTCATGGCGATCATTGATCTGGCCCTGTTTGGCGTGCTTGGCATGACGGTCTGGGCGGTACAGATGATGTGGATTCCGGTGTGGGCCGCAGGTGTTGTGAACGGTCTGGGTCACGCGGTGGGTTACCGTAACTTCGAATGTCGTGATGCGGCGACCAACCTGTTGCCCTGGGGCATCCTGATTGGCGGTGAAGAGCTGCATAACAACCATCACACTTATCCCAACTCGGCAAAGCTGTCGGTTAAACCGTGGGAGTTCGACATGGGCTGGGCCTGGATCCAGCTGTTCAGCTTTCTGCGTCTGGCCAAGGTGCAGCGCGTGGCGCCAATTGCCCATCGGGTGGCAGGCAAGCAGCAGCTGGATATGGACACGGCCATCGCCATTCTCAACAACCGTTTCCAGATCATGGC
>DATMWH010000308.1:0-12148 GCA_035562615.1 Pseudomonas sp.
TCACCACCGGGAATCAGGCGCTTGAAGCCGGCCGGTGGTGTTTCCTCGAAATCGCTGGCGTCGATGTAAATTTCCCGGCTGAACGGCAACACCCGCACGCCCATATCCTGCTTGGGGTGGCGTGCCAGTTCGAGATTTTCGACCTTGCCTTCGGGGTAGTTGCTGATCACCACTTTCAACGGCTTCAACACGCACATCGCGCGCGCGGCACTGGCGTCCAGATCCTCGCGGATGGCGAATTCCAGCATGCCGATGTCGACCACACCACCAGCACGGTTAACCCCGATCATGTCGCAGAAGTTGCGGATCGAGGCCGGGGTATAGCCCCGACGACGGAAGCCGGAAAGGGTCGACATGCGCGGATCATCCCAACCCTGAACATGCTTCTCATCGACCAACTGCTTGAGCTTGCGCTTGCTGGTGATGGTGAAGTTCAGATTGAGACGGGCAAACTCGTACTGACGCGGCTGCGCAGGCACCGGCAAATTGGCCAGAAACCACTCGTACAAGGGCCGATGATCTTCAAACTCCAGGGTGCAGATCGAGTGGGTAATGCCCTCGATGGCATCTGACTGCCCGTGGGTAAAGTCATAGCTGGGGTAAATGCACCAGCTATCGCCGGTCTGGTGGTGATGGGCGTGGCGAATGCGATAGAGGATCGGGTCGCGCAGATTGATATTTGGCGAGGTCATGTCGATCTTGGCACGCAGCGAACGGGCGCCGTCGGCAAACTCACCGGCCTTCATGCGTGCAAACAGATCCAGATTTTCGTCCACCGAGCGTTCGCGGAACGGGCTGTTCTTGCCCGGCTCGGTCAGGCTGCCACGGTATTCACGCATCTGCTCGGCATTCAGGTCACACACGAAAGCCTTGCCGGCCTTGATCAGCTCAATGGCCCAGGCATGCAACTGGTCGAAGTAGTTGGAGGCATAGCGCTCCTCACCCGCCCATTGAAAGCCCAGCCACTCGACGTCGCTCTTGATGGCGTCGATGTACTCCTGATCTTCCTTGGCCGGATTGGTGTCATCGAAGCGCAGGTTGCACTCGCCACCGAATTCTTTGGCCAGACCGAAATTCAGGCATATCGATTTCGCATGACCGATATGCAGATAGCCATTGGGCTCCGGGGGAAATCGCGTGACAATCTTGACGTGTTTGCCACTGTCCAGATCGGCTTGCACGATTGAACGAAGAAAATTTGTCGCAGCAGGAGTTTCAGGTGTGCTCATGGTGACCTTTAGCATCAATGACAGCAGGCACAGGGTAGGCCGGCCAAAACAAAGCGCTTATGATAGCGAACCCGTCCAACCCCTGTCAGTCGCAAAGCGGCTGCTGTTGCGTAATCTGCGACAAGAACTGTTGCCGAATTCACTTTTGCCATGGCAAATCATTGATTCGGGCAATTTTTGAGCAGATTTTGCAGCGCTGTTGGGCGTTTTCTGCCATCAGAGAGCGATTCTTTCATGATCAAACTGCATACCAATCACGGCGTGATTACCCTCGAACTTTTTGAAGACAAGGCTCCGCAAACTGCCGCCAACTTCAAGGAATATGTAAAGAGCGGCCACTATGACGGCACCATTTTTCATCGCGTGATCAGCAACTTCATGATTCAGGGTGGCGGTTTCGAGCCTGGCATGAAACAGAAAAGCGTGGGCGCACCGATCAAGAACGAAGCGAAAAAAGACGTTTCCAATAAAGTTGGCACTATCGCCATGGCACGCACCAATGATCCGCACTCTGCCACTGCACAGTTTTTCATCAACGTAAAAGACAATGACTTCCTCGACCACAGCTCGCCTACTCCGCAAGGCTGGGGCTACGCCGTGTTTGGTCAGGTCACCGAAGGCATGGACGTCGTTGAAGCAATTAAGGCTGTGGCTACCGGATCACGTGCCGGCCATCAGGATGTACCGAAAGAAGACGTGATCATCGAGAAAGCCGAGATCGTCGAATAATCCAATGAGCGTTCTGCTGATCTCGGACCTGCATCTGCAAGAAGAGCGCCCGGATGTTACCCGGGCGTTTCTTGACTTCCTGCAGACGCGCGCCAAAGGCGCTGAAGCCCTGTATATCCTCGGCGACTTCTTTGAGGTCTGGATCGGCGACGATGGCATGACGCCTTACCATGAAGGCATTGCCAAAGCGCTGCGAGCCCTCGCTGACAGCGGTACTCGCATCTACCTGATGCATGGCAATCGTGACTTCATGATCGGTAAGCACTTTTGCCGCAAAGCCGGATGCACCCTCCTGCCTGACCCGAGCCTGGTGCAACTGGGCGGCGAGACAGTCCTGCTCATGCACGGCGATACCTTGTGCACCCGTGACGTCCAGTACCTGCGCAAACGGGCACGCATTCGCAGTCCGCTCGGACTATTTTTTCTGCGCCACATCATGCCTCTCGGCAAACGTCAGGCGCTGGCCAGCAAGTTACGCCAGGAAAGTCGTGAAAAAACAGCGATGAAAGCCGCTGACATCATTGATGTCACGCCTGAAGAAATCCCGCGCATCATGCAGAAATTTGGCGTACGCACGCTGATTCACGGCCATACCCATCGCCCGGCTGTCCATGAACTGCAAGTAGCAGGCAGACCGGCACAACGAATTGTACTGGGAGACTGGGACGCTCAAGCTTGGGCCTTACAGGTAGATGCAGAGAACTTTAGCCTAGCCCCCTTCCCCATAGGCAATTAACACCAGCCTACCCTCAGTTCCAGTGGAATCTGCTGCTAGAGTCTCAGAGGTATGCAGCACCATTTGCTGCAAATTGAACAGCGCTTAATTGACCGCAAAGAGTCCTGTTAGATGAGCTTAAGCAAAAGAACATTTCGCTTATTACTAACCATATTGAGCCTGGCTGGCGGCAGCCTCTTTTTTGCCGGCGCCCATGCCGAATCACTTAGAGTCGGTTTTTTTGATCTACCGCCCCACAGTATTCAGGATGCGACGGGAGTGGCACATGGGGCTGCCATTGAATACGTCAAACAAATCACCGACCGCATGGGTATCAGCGATGTCGAGTTCATTCAATATCCACTACCCAGATTGTTACTGATGCTCGAACAGGAGCGCATGGATGTTGTGATATTACTGGCGAAAAGCCCGGAGCGAGCCAGCAAGTTCTCCTTTACGCAGACACCACTGTACAGCGCTCAACCCGTGATATCCGTCCGTGCAACCCAGACACTGGACTCAATTACCTCAGCCAAGGATCTGCTGCCCCTCAAGATTGGAATGTGGCAGAACGGCTATCAGTCTCCCCTGCTGAATAATACCGGGCAGAATTTGCACACGCTTACCGGCAACCAGGTAGTCAGCAAAGGCGTGGCAATGGTGGTAGCCGGACGAATTGATGGGTTTTATTTCCCTGACGCGTACGCCCTGGATTACGAGGTCGAACGCAGTAAACTGCAGGGCAAGATCAAAATACTGCCAATGCCCGAACCCGAACTGGCGTTTTACAGCGTGTTTTCCAAAAGTGCCGGAGAACACTTCTTGGCCCGCTATGAGCAAGCCTTAAGCGCCCAGCAGACTGAAGCGCCGTATGAGACATTTCTGATTAGAGAACTGGCGGGCGACTAATCAGTCAACCCAAAGGGACGCCACTGTGAAAGCGAAACTCTGTATCCGGACTTTCAATTAACGCCTGCTCCACAGCCCTGACTCTGCCTATGGAGCACTCGACATCTGCCGCATCACCATACAGATAGGCAAAGCGCAGATAGTTCTGAAAATGCCGGGCTTCGGATTTCAGCAAACCGAAATAGAACCCGCCCAACTCATCATCCAGATACGGCACCACCGCCTCAAAGCGCTCGCAGGAACGCGCCTCAATGAAGGCTCCGACCACCAGGGTATCGACGATTTTGTGTGGCTCATGGGTGCGTACGACTGCACGCAAACCCGATGCATAGCGACTCGCCGAAACGGGACGCAGAGATATCTTGCGTTTTTTCAGTATGCGCAACACCTGCTCATGATGAACAAGCTCTTCGCGCGCCAACTTCGACATGTAATTGATCAGTTCAAAGTGCTGCCCGTACTTGGCAATCAGACTCAGGGCAGTCGAAGCAGCCTTGAACTCACAGTTCTTGTGATCCAGCAGCATTACGTCCTGCTGCTCCAGCGCCGCCTTGACCCAGGCATCTGGCGTGCGGCAGCCGAGAAATGCATGAATTTCAGTCAGCACAGCAACCCCCGGGAAATTCCACCGATAGATAGACCTGGTGTGACAAGGAGTGGCAAGGCGCACTGCGAGTTCGTACAGCACAGAAAAAAGACAGTTTCAGAGAGCACAATGGCGGCCAGAAGCGAACAAAGGGGCTGGCATTATAGGGTCAGTACCCCATTGCAGCACCCCTTGCAGCTGGTTGAAAAAATATCGCGTTACCGATACCCCGCTTTCAACGAAGTGGCAGTTTCAGCGCACCTCAAAGCGCTGCTGCGCCAGCAGGCGGTCACCCTGAAACACCATGAAATGCCATTCACCTGGTACGACTTCGTAGCTTTCACTGAACTCGTACGCCATCACATCCTGCACCGCGTTAACCGCCAGCGGTTGCTGAACGACAATCTTGTCATGCCGCTGACCATCCGGAGTAATCACACCCGGCGTCAGGTAGAGCAAGGTCAACGGCAACTCACTGGCCTGCTTTCCGTTCAAGCTGTAGCGCAAGCCAAAGCGGCTGCCCAGCTTGGCGGGAATCACGCTGGTCTGCTCGATCGTCTGATTGTTTTGTGTCAGCAGGCGTTCACCCGCCTCATACTCCTGATACTGGCTCTGGAACAGGCCGTATTCGACAGGCCCCGTGATCTGGACATCCGCCACGGCAGCCAAAGGCAACAGACCAAGGGTTAAAATCAGAACGCGAGAGAGTGCTTGCATGTCATGCTCCAGGTGAGAATTCCTGCCAGCGTATGACATCGATATGACAGCTCAGTGACAATTCCAGCTGCAAATGAAAAGGGCCCTAGCGGGCCCTTTTCACAGCTGCGCAGCAATTACACGGTCAGCTCGACCAGCAACTTGTTCAGGCGGCGTACATAGCTCGCCGGATCCTTGAGGCTGTCGCCAGCGGCCAGCGCGGCCTGGTCAAACAGAATGTGCGAAAGATCGGCAAAGCGGTCTTCATCGGGCTCAGCGTCAAGCCGCTCAATCAGCGGATGCGCCGGATTGAACTCGAAAATCGGCTTGGAGTCAGGCACTTTCTGGCCACTGGCTTCGAGAATCTGGCGCATCTGCAGACCCAGATCCTGCTCGCCGATGGCGAGAATCGCTGGTGAGTCGGTCAGACGGTGTGACACCCGCACTTCAGCGACTTGCTCACCGAGTGCGCCTTTCAGCCGCTCGATCAGTCCTTCTTTGGCCTTGGCCACTTCTTCCTGGGCCTTCTTGTCCTCTTCCGAGTCGAGCTTGCCCAGATCCAGATCGCCACGCGCCACATCGACAAACTGCTTGCCATCAAACTCGGTGAGATAGCTCATCAGCCACTCGTCGATACGATCGGTGAGCAGCAACACTTCGATGCCTTTCTTGCGGAACACTTCCAGATGCGGGCTGTTCTTGACCTGCGCATAGGATTCGCCAGAGAGGAAATACACCTTGTCCTGACCTTCCTGCATGCGGCCAAGATAATCCGCGAGTGACACCGACTGCTCGCCGGAATCATCGGACGTCGACGAGAAGCGCAGCAGACCGGCAATCTTTTCCTTGTTGGCAAAGTCTTCAGCCGGGCCTTCCTTGAGCACCTGGCCAAACGCTTTCCAGAACCCCTTGTATTGTTCGGGTTCGTTCTTCGCCAGTTTTTCCAGCATATCCAGCACACGCTTGGTCAGCGCCGACTTCATCGAATCGATGACCGGGTCTTTCTGCAGGATTTCCCGCGATACGTTCAGCGACAGATCGTTGGAATCGACCACACCCTTGATAAAGCGCAGGTACAGCGGCAGGAACTCATCGGCCTGATCCATGATGAACACGCGCTGCACATAGAGCTTCAGGCCCTTGGGTGCTTCGCGCTGATACAGGTCAAACGGCGCTCGGCCCGGCACATACAGCAGCGAGGTGTATTCCAGCTTGCCTTCGACCTTGTTGTGGCTCCAGCTCAGCGGGTTCTCAAAATCGTGCGCGACATGTTTGTAGAACTCCTGATACTCCTCGTCCTTGACCTCGGTACGCGGACGCGTCCACAGGGCGCTGGCGCGGTTAACGGTTTCCCACTCCACTTCGGCCGGCTGATCTTCGCCATGCGATTCTTTCGGCAACTCAATCGGCAGTGCGATATGGTCGGAATACTTCTTGACGATGTTGCGCAGGCGCCAGCCATCGGCGAACTCGGACTCATCGGCTTTCAGGTGCATGACGATACGCGTACCGCGATCGGCTTTTTCAACCGTGGCCACTTCGAAGTCGCCCTCGCCCTTGCTCGACCAATGCACGCCTTCGCTGGCAGCATCCCCGGCGCGACGGCTGAATACATCCACCTTGTCCGCAACGATAAAAGCGGAATAGAAGCCCACGCCGAACTGGCCGATCAGCGTCGAATCCTTCTTCTGATCGCCGGTCAGATTCTTCATGAAGTCGGCCGTGCCGGACTTGGCGATCGTGCCCAGATGCGCGATCACCTCAGCGCGGTTCATACCGATGCCGTTGTCTTCCAGGGTGACCGTCTTGGCGTCCTTGTCGAAGGACAGGCGAATCTTCAGCTCGGCCCCGCCTTCGAGCAACTCGGGCTTGGCCAGCGCCTCAAAGCGCAGCTTGTCGGCGGCATCCGAAGCGTTGGAAATCAGTTCACGAAGGAAGATTTCCTTGTTCGAATACAGCGAATGGATCATGAGGTGCAGCAGCTGCTTCACCTCAGTCTGGAAGCCCAGGGTTTCTTTTTGAGTTTCCACACTCATCGTTTTCTCACTCCACATGCAAGACAAAGCCGCAACAGCGGCGGATGACCATCAAGTGGGGGCGACGAACTGGATTTCAAGGTGAAGCGCGCTGATGCGCGCGCAAATCAGGGCTCCAGCAATTCGATCTGGATGATTTCATCCGGCTGCAGATTGAAGCTGGCCTCCCCGGCTCCCTCGACCTGACTGCGAATGATCAATTCACCGGTCTTGCTGATGCCGACAAAGCGCCCCTGCGCCGTGCTGCCGCGCTCACTCTGCACCCGCATCAACAGGTTTTCATACTGACTTGGATTGCGCAGCAGCCGCTGCAGCGAAAAACGCAGCCGCCGATCGAGCGCACTGCGCGCAGGCCCAGGCTCATCAGCCAATTCAGGCGTTGACGGCTTGGCCATTTCAACCGGCTTGGGCTGCGCTGTCTTTAGCGGCGGATAGCGATCAGGCGTGACCATCCAGCCGCGCTCGGCATCCTTCACCAGCTCAATCGGTAACTGCATGGAACTGCCACTGATCTGAACCGTAACATCCAACTGCAGTTCTTTATCTGCAAAATTCAACAGAGGAAGTGCTGCCAACTCAACCTCTGTGGTGATGAAACGACGCTGCAGATAGTCTTCGATAACCTTGACCAGCGTCTCCCGTGAGTCATGCCGGGCATCGAGCTTGCCATCACGGTAGCGCAGGCGATCGGTGTACACCTCCAGTTTGCCACTGAGCGAGGTTTTGAAGCGCGCTGGCAATCCCAGGTGAAACTCCCCAGCCAGTTTGTTGGGCGCCACCGGTTGCAAATCCAGGTGCAGGCTGTAGCCGCGCTGAATGAGACGCGCCTCGGGCAAGTCCTGCTCCGGCAACAGCCAGTTCATTTCGATCACCGGCACTGCCTGACGATCCTGTGGCAGAACATCCAACTGGATGCCGCCTTGAGGCTGCTCTGGCAAGCGAATGAGCAGTTCACGGCGTGCGTAAAAATCCTGACCTTCACGCAAGCTCAACACACCGTTGATCAGTTCCGCCTGCTGGGGATTAAAGCGCTGTCCATTCAACTCGCCGTCCAGCTCTATCACCAGGTCTCCAGCGGGCTTGGCCGGGTGCATCCAGCGCAGGCTGAAAATATCGGCAACCCGCTCCGGATCGCTGGCAGCCATCTGCGCCAGACCGACCACAATGGTGCCCGCCGCCAGCCCGGCGAGAACAACCGGCGTGCGCGCCTTGCGCCAGTGCAACAGGGCAAACAACAGGGTTACAGGCGGTACAAGGCTGCCCCACCCCCAGAGCAATCCGACATCAAAGGCGCGCATGATCAGCCAGACCAGTGCGCAAATAAACAGCAGCGTTCCGCCCAGAATCAGCAGTGCATCCATTCTCTTCTCTCAACAGTCACTTGGCAGCCGGAATCAGGCAAAGACCGGTGAAATCATCAACAACAGGCTGCACAGCAACCCGATAAACCAGCAGAGACTGCGCGGTGACGGCTTGTCAGTGCAGTAAAAGAAGATGAACAACGCGCGGGCAATCACAAAAACAACCGACAGGATACTCACCAGCAGGCCATCCGAGCCCGTCACCGTGGCAATCAGAACACCAGCGGCAAACAGTGAAAATGCTTCGAAACTGTTCTGGTGTGCAGCCAGGGCTCTTGCGCCCAGACCAGTCAGTCTCAATTGCTGGGCTCGCGGATGATGATTGTCGTAGCCACCCTCCTCACTGTTCATGGCTTTGCCGACCGGAATTCTTGCCAGAAAAATCAGCACCGCGCTGAAAAAAACACACCATAACGGCAGAGTCATCGCCACCACTCCAGATTGATACTGCAAAAGTCGGATTCAGCCACGACAGCGCGAGAATGCACGCTCCCAGTTGTCGGCATTATAAGCAGGGCTCTGATGGAAAAATCCACCGGTCATGCCGGTAAACCGGCGCCTGAAAGCTGACCACTACATGCCCGGTCGCGGCGGCAAGTTTGCGTCAAGGAAACGCTCGATCTGCGCATAAGCCTGCTGCGCTTCGCTTAGTTGCTCGCCAAACATATGCCAGACATGCACCACATGGCGCCAGGTTTGCAAAGTAACCGGCGAACCGGCGGCCAGCGCCTTGTTCTGGTAACGCTGCGCATCATCCAGCAGCATCTCCTCTTCACTGGCATGAATCAGCAGCGGCGGCAGATTGGCCAGATCCCCATGAATCGGAGACACCAGCGGATTACAAGGGCGAATACGGTTAATCAGCAGGCTCAGCCACAGCAGCGCCGAACGCGGCACGCGCGTCAGCGGCGCAAACAGCGAACCGAGCATGGCATCACTGGCCAGATTGCTCTTCAGGGTTTTGCCGCTGAGCGTGCCATCCGTGGCCGGTGACAAGGCAACCGCAGCATCGGCCGGGCGCAGCCCCTGATCACGGGCCCATGCGATGGTTGTGAGTGTCAGATTGCCACCGGCCGAATCGCCCGCCACCACCAGTGCAGTAAGCGGCTGCGGTCCATCTGGCCCGTTGTCCAGAATCCAGCGATAGGCAGAGCGGCAATCCTCGATACCGGCCTTGCGCGGATGCTCCGGCATCAAACGGTAATCAATGGCCAGCACAGCGCCGCCAGTCAGTTCAGAAAACCGGCTGGTAATCACCCGATGACTCTGCGGACTGCCCATGGCCCAGGCCCCGCCGTGGATATACAAGGTACGCCGTGAACTGTCGGCGCCGGGTGCCAACACCCACTCGGCCTTTATCCCTCCTGCATCCACCGGAACAAATTGCGCATTGAGCCGATGACCGTCACTCAGCGTATCCATAAACCGGCGCAGGGCTTTGAGGTGTTGCGACAACGGCAGGTTCCTGGTCTGCGCAGACAACGCACCGAGCACCTTCAATACATTGCGATGTTCATCATTGATTGTGTCTCCAGTTGCAAAACGCTGCCGGCGCAGCTCGGCTGCACTACCGGGCTGGTCGTACAGGCTCAAGTCAGCACCTGCCAGAAAGCGCGCAACAACAAACCAGATGGCCAGCAGAAGCAACAACGTCAGCAAGATGGATCCGATCAAGTGATACCCCCCGAATGATTCATTGAAACCCTGTGCCATGCAAAAAAACAAACCCGCTCTGGCAGACCGGATTGCAGGATCCGGACTGAAGAGCGGGCTTTGTCTGCGGCCTTACTTAGCCACTTTGCCTGGTGCTTTGCTGACTACAGGTAACGGTTTTGCCTTGCTTGCACTCGCGGCTGCCGGTTTGCGCACGGCGGGCTTGGCTTTCGGCGCGGAGGCAACCTTGGGTGCTGCGGACGCCTTGCTGGTTGATGCCTTGACGGCAGGCTTCTTGGCTGCGGCAGGTTTGTTACTGGCTGGGGTTTTAGCACTGGCACGCGCAGCTGCCGGAGCCGCTTGCGCTGCAACAGCAGGCAAAGCATCGGCCGCAGCCAGGAGTTCTTCCCAGGCCTCTTTCATGCACTGCGTGAAAAAACCCGGATCGGGGATCATTTCACGGCAGGAGACGGCCGACAGCCACATCACCCGGTTATAGCTGACGCCGGTCAGATTAAGGCCTGCGCCATTGGTGGGAATGCTCACCGGATAAAAACACATGGCCTTGGCGCCGGCCAGATAAAGGGCTACATCCGGGCCGCGAACATTCGACACCGTAATATTGACCGACTGCAGCAACAGCTTGCGCAGCAACAGATGCCCGACAAAACTGGGCACTGTATCGAGCAGTTTGCTGACCAGATCAGCGCCCAGCTTTTCAGCCTGATGCTTGCCGGTCTGCGAGGCATAGTGAGCTGCCTTGAGACGCTCAAGCGGATCGGCAATGTCGGAACAGACACTCACGGTAGCCGCCCCCACCGCATTCCCGCCCGCCGAGGCGTCACTGCGCAACGACATCGGCATCAGCGCCAGCAAGGACTCCTGCGGCAACTCCTTTTTGCTCAGAAGGTACTTGCGCACAGCGCCACCGGCAACGGCAAGGAAAATGTCGTTGAGGGTCGCGCCCTTGACCTTGTCACGCACGCGTTTGATACGCGACAGCGGCATGCCGAAACCATCAAAAACCCGATGAGCCGAGACTTCAGCATCAAAACGGGTGGCTGGGGCCTTGGGAAAGCTGAGTTTTTCGGCATTCTCGGCATCGCCTTTGCCGCCAATCAGTTGCTCACTGCCAAGTTCGACAAACTTGCCGGCCAGCCGCGCAGAGAGCTTGCCAGCGTCCAGCACCCGATTAATCCCGTTGGAGACGGCCCGAGCAACAAATTCGGTCGCCGATGGATCCCGGTCCACGTAGATGGTTTTCTGGTCGGCGCTCGGCGCATCGGTGCTGGGTGTGAGAGACAGCAACTGGCTGGCCAGATGCAAGCCGGCCATCCCATCCACCGACGCGTGATGAAACTTCATGAACAGGGCGAAGGAGCCCGGTGGCAATTTCGGAATATTGTCCAGGCCTTCGATTACGTAGGCCTCCCAGAGCGGGCGACTGCGGTCCAGCGGGCGCGAATGCAAGCGCGCCACCTGGATCATCAACTGACGCCAGTCACCGGGTTTGGGCAAGGCGATATGACGTATGTGGTACTCAACGTCGATGTCCTTGTCTGCCACCCAATAAGGCCGATCCAGACCAAATGGCACCATGGCCAACCGGCGGCGGAAAATCGGGTGCAGATACATGCGGTCGTCAAAATGCTTGAGAATGTCCTTGAAGCGAACCTTGCCTTGTGGCGCTGTGCTGACATCAAAAATCATCATCATCGCAACATGGTTAAAGACGTTCTTCTGTTCCTGAAACAGGAAAATATTATCGGACCCGCTAAGTTGCTTCATGGTCATACCCTGGCGTGTTGTTTTTGGTGCCGCTTACATTTAGTGATCTTAGCCGCTAATCAGATTGCAGTGCTAGATGATTGCCCGTGCACTGCAAGACAGCAGTGTCCACTGGAGAGTGCTTCTACAATAAACATTCCATGTTTCTTCTTCCCCGGCCCATCGACTGACCGAACCCTCGTCAGCGCAGGAGCATCAGACCAATGACCGATGACCAGCACAAAACTCCTCCCGCCGACCAAGAGCTAGGTTTCAAGCAAGTGGCTCAAAGCGTTGCCGCTGCGGCTTTTGGCGTGCAAAGCGGGAAAAATCGCGAGCGCGATTTCAGCAAGGGCAAACCCAGCCACTTCATTGCACTGGGGCTGATCTTCACCATCGTATTCATACTGGTGATTCTTGGCATTGTTCAGCTGGTGCTGCATCTGGCCGGCGTCTGACCCGCGGTT
>DATMWH010000309.1:0-7031 GCA_035562615.1 Pseudomonas sp.
TGCCGCTTGACCTGGATACCAAAGGACAGGCGCTTCCCCATGTGCGCGGATTTTTTACGCTCAAGCAAGGGGAAATCTGGGCTGCAGGTGAGCACCCGAACAGCTTTGATTCACGGTACTTTGGGCATGTGAAATTTCCAAGGGGTGTCAGTTACCGCTGATTTCAATTTCACGGGAGCGCCAATCCAGCCCTGCAGGTGCTAATGGACTACTCAATTAAGGCGCGGCGCAGCCTTCCAAATTTTTTTCTGGAGGTCTGCCAGTCATCAGTGCATATGCATCAAGATGAACAATCTGAAATTTGCAGTTACAACCAAGTGATCTCATGCGAACCCAGAATCCATGCGGGTTCCAGCATGTGTAAAATATTTCATATCTGTAATAAATAACGCACACATTGTTTTTTCATGACAACTCTACGGGCAATCGTCCTCACTGAGCGCGGGATACTGAGCTTGGCGAAGCCACCGGGGCTGAGAGCCTCGGATGCGCTGCTGCTCTGGCATTTGGTCAAGATACTGCCTATTGCCGGTGAGATGTTGAACCTCACCCTGCTAGCCGATGAACTCGGTCTGGCACGCCCTACAGTCACCGTTGGCATGCAAACGCTATTGAAGGCCGGATTCGTGATTCGTGGGCCTAAAGTGGGTCGGGTTCACACGTACAAACTCAATTCAGCGTATTTCCATCACCTATGAGTGAAGCCGCCACAGACCAGCACATTAGGGCTGCGTATGACGTGGTGGCCCAGCGCCGCGACTTCCACCTTGAACCACGGGATGTGGCCATCCTGGTCCTGATACTGCACGAGCTCAGCCGACGGTCCGCTCAGACTTTCAGTATCAGCGCGGAAAGCCTGCGCGCCCTGTCCATAAAGGCAGACACCTTTGAGGGGTTGCCTCCCGCCGGCAGCGAACGTCGATTCACTGAATCCGTGTCCAGGTTGCTCAAGGCAGAAGCGTTGGCCCGCGCAGACATGACCAGAATTCGGAATTCCGACGACGCCCAGTACCAGCTGACGTCGATGGGGGAGGCTCTGGCCAACTGGCAGGTCCAGCAGATCAAGTTCGACGGGGAGCCGCTTGGAGCTATCCTGGCCGCATTCAACGTGCAGCTGTCCGGTATCCACGAAGCAGCCGAGATGGCGACCGAGGACAAGGCGTGGCACGAGCGGGTGTCACTGCCCATGCAGTACGTCATCCGCGAGTTGCTATCTGCGGTGCAGCGCCACCAGCGTGAGTTGGACCGGGAACATGAAGAGATCCGCGCCTTTGTGCCCACGCTCTTGAAGGAATCCAGCGAAACGTCCATCGACCGCTGTAAGGGTGTGCTCGACATGGTGATGAAAACCATCCAGGACCTGGTGCACGTGACTGTGGATGTCTCCAACGCGGCCTTTGGCCTGTTGGCGCACATTGAAGACGTGGGGGAGCGTCAATCCCGCGTCGATACGCCTGCGCTTTGCGAGGATGTGCGCCACCGCCTGGAGTCCATCACCGAGTGGACCAACGACAGGCACAAGGCATGGGGAACCCACTTCGACACGGTGCACTCGTACCTGCGGTTTGTATCGCACGTTGACCGCACGCGACGGATAACCAACTGCCTGAAGGAAGCCATTGCAGTAGTTCCCGAGTGGACGCTGCAGGTCGTTGATTGCCCCCGCCTGCCCATCCTGCGCGAGCGCTCGGTCAGCGCCGGTGAACGGCCAGTCATGAAGCGTGCGCGGCGGGACTACCATGTGGAGAGTGAGAGCGTGCGGCCCGACCAGTTCCCGCAGAGGCTGCGGGACATCATCAATGAACAACTGCTTTCAGGTGCAGCCCGCTGGTCTGACGTCATTGGCATAGCACTGAAGGAACAACTGCAAGTCAGGATCGTTTCAAAGCTGCCGGAGCTGATGCAGCAAATGGTCAGTTCAGGTAACTTGAACAGGGAAAGCCGTCAATACAGGGAGGTGGCGCCCGGTTTCATCGTAGAGGAACTGGAAGTCACAAAAAAATGATCTTCACAACACAACAATTTGCCGAAATTGATACGGCCCTTCGCCGGGGAAAGCACATCTCACGCAGTGAGATTGGCACCTACGAATTCATCACCCAGAATTTTGACGACTTCGAGTCGTTCTACGCGGCCTACGGCACGCGGCTGATTCAACACCCGGACGGGTTCTTCTTCCTGCTGGCCAAGGGTGGCTTGATGCCCACGCGGATATTGAGCCGGGCCGCCATGCACTTGGGGATGTTCATTGCCTTCAAACGGCGCGATCCAGACCTGACGCGGTCAGACGGCCGCATGAGCATTTCCGGACTGGTCCAGGATTTGGAAACGTCGGTACCGGCTGAGACCTTAGCCCAGGTGTACGCACCCAAGCAAAAAGCGAGTCTGGAGGGTGAACGTATCCATACAGAGGTGATGAAGGCGCTCAAAGTTCTGGCAGAACTGGACTTTATTGAGATCAGCGGCGACCAGCTGATTGCCAATGAGGCCATCAACCGCTTTGCGGAACTGGCAAAGCATTCCAATGCCCCGACAGATGTCGCCAAGATGGGTCTTGAAGTCCAGCGCGGTGTCGTTTTCGACATCACCGAAGAAATGACTGGGGAGGATGTCGATGACAGCACGGATTGACCGGGTAGCGCTCACCGGGTGGCGCGGGTGTAGCTACCTGGAGATGGAGCTGGACAAGGGAACACTGACCGGGCTGGTGGGCGGGTCTGGCGCCGGCAAGTCGACCATCGCCATGTGTCTGTGCTTCGCCTTGCTCCCAGACCACCGCACGCTGAATGTGCGGCCGATTTCTGATGTGGAAGATTCGCACCAGGCAGGTGTGGACTCGCTGTCTGCGCGGGTCGACCCCCTAGTGGGATTCGGTTACGTCGTTCTGGACATCACAGCGACGAATGGCGAGCGAATCGTGGCTGGCATCCACGTCGGTACAGAGGATGGGCGCTCCCATGTCACCCGCTTCAACTTGGAAAACCCACCGAAAGACTGGCGGTTACAGGATTTCCTGCGTGTGGTGGAAGGTGACGAAGAGAGCTACCCAGATTACGGAGCGCTGCGCACTTCCCTGGCCACTAAAGGGCTTACCCTACGCGAGCTGCGCACCGTCAATGAATACGGTGAGCTGCTGTACGAGGCGGGCATCCTTCCTTGTGACCTGAAAGACCCCAGTGATCGGCTGCTGTACGCACGCCTGCTGGAATCGGCTTTTCGCGGGGGAGTGAGCCGGGACGTGTCCACCAAGCTCAAGGAATACATGCTGCCGCCAGCCGCGCGCATCCCTGAGTCGGTGGACCGTCTGCAGCGTTGCGCCGACACGGTTCTGCGCACCCAGAACGCCCTCAGTGAGTCTGAACGGCAGTTGCGGTTGCTGGAAATCACGTTTGGTCTGGGCAAAGCAGTGGTCACACGCGCTATCCAGGACGTCTCCGGCAGAATCGAGCATGCCAGTACCGAACGCCAGAAGCTGCTGGTTGAAAGCGAGACCCTGCGCACTGCGCTGGACAGCTTTGATACTTCAATCCCTTTGGCGGAAGAGGCGATCAAGACTGCCGATGCCACCCGAAAATCCATCGTTGACGCACACAGCACAACCATTGATGATTGCCGATCAACCCAGAACCATTGGAACACCCAACAAATTCTGAGAGCCGGGACACGCATGGAGGCGGAAAGTAGCCTCCAGAAGTACGAAAAGGGTCAGAAAACATGGAAGCGTCTGGCCGAGACGGAATGGCGTGAGCATGACCGCAAAGGCTTGCTACAGCGGTTGGAACTGAAGAAAAATCAACATCTGCAGGATAAGCAGGATCTGAAAACAGAGCAGAGGACCAAAATCAATCGGCGCAGCCAATTGAATGCTGGCGTCCGAGTGACCAGTGCTGCAGCGTTGAGTGACGCCCTTGG
Organism: Pseudomonas sp.; assembly: GCA_035562615.1. Classification (GTDB taxonomy): domain Bacteria; phylum Pseudomonadota; class Gammaproteobacteria; order Pseudomonadales; family Pseudomonadaceae; genus Aquipseudomonas. The sequence continues at coordinate 3,913 of DATMWH010000309.1, forward strand.
CGTGCGTACGTTGGCCGAAGAACTTGATCAGGTTTCCAGTGAAGATGCGCTCGCCCTGGAAATGGCACTGTCCGGTCTGGTGGATGGTGTTGTCGGGGTCGAACTTGAGGCGCTAGCTGCGCTTGCAGATTCCGAAGATTTCCCAGACACGTTCTGGTTGAGCACAAAGCTGCCAGAACTACCGCATATACACAAAGTTGGGGCTTGGCGTGCTCTGTCGACATCCGGCGGCTATCTGGTGACCAGTTCTCGGCGCAAACTTACCCTTGGTCGCCAGGCCCGGGAAAACGAGATCAAGGACATCGAACGGCGACTGGAAGAGATTGGCAAAGCACTACAGATTCTGGAAGATGCGGCCACCCAAGCCGGCAACCGTCGTGACGACTTGCTGAAGGCAGATGATGATATCTCCTATTATTTTGAGCACATGGCCAATGAGGGCGAGTTGCGTGAATCTGTTAGGTTAGCGATTGCCCTGGCGGACGAAGCGAAGGATAATTATAAAAAGGCAGTGCACAGCGTTAGCCAGGCCATTAAGACAATGGACTCGCAACTTCAGGAGTTTGACAAGCAGCTGGGCACGATGCGGGAGTCGCTCCAGGAGTCAAAGAAAAAGCGCGAGACTGCACAAACCGAACTTGCAGGAAAATCTCGTGTGTGCGGGGAGCATGCCAAAGCACTGGATTTGGCAAATGACCAGCTGGCAGCGATCCGTGCCGACTTGGATGACGCATTTGAGTGGATGGCCAGCGAAGCGGCTGCGCTTCCGAAAATCCCCCACGATTTCTATATCTCGCAGCAGGTCAAAGATGTATCTGCCCTGGGCAGAGAATTAGAGGCTGAACCCGCCGATCGTCTGACCTGGCTGGCCAATATCGAGGCGCTGGACCCGGTTTCGTGCTGTACGTTATGGCGTCCGCTGCGCACCATTGTGAGTGAGCGCATAAGCGTGGACACACTGGATCAGGCGAGTGTGGACCTGATTGCCAACATGGCTACTCGACGCAGCACATTGGCCCTGGAGCTTGAGCGCAACCGCACGGAGATGAAGGCCGAGGCCGGCACGCTGTACAACGTGATCTCCGGGGAAGTGCGCAAGCAAGAGTCACGCATCAAGAAACTTAGCCTTTTCGGGGAGAACCTGAAATTCGGCAACGTCACGGGGATGCGTATTCGCCCCAGGCAGCGTGAGGATCTACTGATGCACCTGATGAACATCACCAAGCAGATCGACCTGTTTTCCAGAAATAGCGACACGCCATTGAGCGACCAGCTAGCTGAACTCTTCGCAAAGACCCTGAAAATCAAGGTGGATGGCTCCGCGCTGCTGGACTACCGCACCTACATTGACCTCTCCATTGAAGCGCGACGTGGTGGCAAATGGGAACTTGCCTCGGGATTGTCGGGTGGCGAATCCATCGGTGGCGGCTTGGCCGTTGCCCTGATGCTGTCCCGGTCGATTTCGCAACGCGGCAACGATGGACGCGCACGACCCTACACACCATTCTTCGTAATCGATGAGGTGCAGCGCCTGAACGGCCCCGGTCAGGCGGTGATCGTGGAGTTTGGCCGGCAGCAGGGAATGCAAGTGCTGGTCACAGCCATTTCACTGGAGGCCACGTACGACTGCACCATGTACGTTCTCAATCGTATTCTCTCGCCGGTGGAAGAGATCGTGATTCGACGCGTCACGATTGACTCGACATTGGCCAATTCAGCCGACGTAAACGTGCTGACGGCACCAGGTACCTTGATTGAACCTGTGGTGTCTACCGACTCCGACACATTGACCAATGCCTGAAGTCGAAATCGCTCTGCTGCTCAGACTAATTGAGACCGGCGAATGCAAAGGGTCTGCACGAGCTGCTGCGCTGCTGGAGCGCTTTCGGATGGCGCACTGGATCGAACCTGCACGCCGACCTGGTTACTGGAAAGTGTGCCCCGGTGCGACCACTGGGCTGCAGAGGCGGATTACCGAGTTGTCTCCCTCATGGGAAGCTGACGCGCAACTGCTCCGCGCAAACTCTCTCGATCCGCTGGATCCGCGCAGTCATCAGGCGCTGGCTGGGTTGAAGGCGGCGCACGCGCCCGTGGGGCAACTGCATCGCAAAACCTGGAATTCGGCCACTGCAGCCGGTTCAAAGCGGGCCAGCCGACTACCGACGACAGCCCAACTGACGGATGACTGGGCGGTGCGTGGCCGCGTCAACTGCGCAACCACACTGATTTCCCCATTGGGTCCGGTGGATCTGCAGGTGCTGACACAAACCATGAGTGAGTTCAGTGTCGCCCAGCGCGGGTGGCTTGCCGCCAGTGGCTTTGGAGGTGTGCTGCCGCAGCATGTCCTCACAGTCGAGAACCTGAGTCCTTTGGTCGACCTGGTGCTTCCGGCCGACACGATGGTGTTGTTCTGCCAGGGTGCTGCCGTTGGAGGGGCCGTACAGCTCCTGAGGGCGCTGCCTTCGGCTGTATGGATGCATTTTGGGGATTTGGATGCGGCTGGTGTCCAAATTGCTGTCCGCATTGCCAATCTGACGGACAGGCCCCCTTGCGTTTACGTGCCCACGTTTGCAGGGGACTACTTGAGGCGTAAGTTGCGTTCCAAGCAGGCTTGGAATTGCAGCCCTTTTGATTCGGTCACTCTCAAAACACTCAGTGCGGGAAGCGCCTGGCTGGAGCAGGAGATATTCATCCTCGATGAGCGGCTTCTTGAGGACATTGCGTCGGCTTTTGCTATGCTGCCAAAACGCAATGCTACTTTTCTCAACACCTCTCTACGTATGCCGTAAAGAACTGTTTGTAATTTGATCATTTGCTGACCAATGCCGCTTGACGTAAATACTAAAGGTACGACCAACCATAGCCGCAATTGGTCGAGAGTCATTCGCATACAAAACCGACGATTGTTTCCGCTGCCTAGCCGGTGCCCGCCCCAACAATTTGTAGCCACATCAGGTCGGAACTGGTGGCGTTTTTGTGCCGGATAGAGCGGCTTCATTGGTCAGAGTACGCACGAACCTCGCTCCTAAAGCACTGTTGCGCGAACTGCGGCAACCAAATCGTCAGGGGCAATGACTTTTTGTGACAAAAATGGAACGGATCGTGTCGGCAAGTCCTTG
>DATMWH010000310.1:0-41212 GCA_035562615.1 Pseudomonas sp.
GCATCCAGCCAGAGCCACCAGTGACGCCGCAGCCTGGTACGCCTGTTTACCAAGAGTCTGAGTGTGTCGGGGCTGTTGTGGCTGGTGTGTGTCATGGTGCGATTCAAAGCACTGACCCAGCACCGCAGCGCTGTTATGGGCAGATGATCAACGGCCAATGCACTGGGCCGCAGTTCTGAGCTGAACAGCAGAGGTGGAAATTTTTCCACTTCCGAGGACAGCCTAAAATATGCACTTCCTTACCACTAAGCCTGGCCACTGAGCTGGGCTTTTTTATGCCTGAAAGGTTTGCTGAATGACTGCTGGTGCTAGCCCGGTGCTAGCCCGCACCAGAAACAAAAAAGGCCTGCATCGCTGCAAGCCTTGATTTGTCTGGTAGCAACGAGTGGACTTGAACCACCGACCCCAGCATTATGAATGCCGTGCTCTAACCAACTGAGCTACGTTGCCATTTGTGGCGCGCATTATTCTAGCGAGGCCTCTTTGTGTCAACCCATTGGGCTGAATTTGTTCTGACATTCAACCGGTTAGAGAAGGCACTGAAGTGCTTTCAGGTGCGCTTTTTCCGTGCCGAAACCGTGTTCGAAGGCTTGTTTTTCGACGGTGTGTGCGGGCTGGGTAGTGCGTCCGCCGCTTGCAGCAGCTCAGTCCAGGCCTCGTTCATGCAGGCCAGCATCAGCCCGGGGTCGGGCAGCATCTTGCGGCACGAGACCATCGATACCCACATCACGCCGTTGTAGCTGACGCCGGTGAAATTCAGGCCGGCACCATCCGCCGGAATGCTCACCGGGTACATGCACATGGCCTTGGCGCCGGCGAGGTAAACCGGTTTGTCTGGTCCGCGAACGTTGGAAGTAGCCAGATTGATCGAGGGCAGAATAACGCTGCGCATAAAGGCATCGACCAGTGCGCCGGGCATCACTTCGAACAGGTTCTTCAGCATGTCCAGGCCCATTTTCTCTGCCTGGGCTTTGCTTTTTCGCGTCTCGTGATGGATCGCATGTAGTCGTTCGATGGGGTCGGCCAGGTCGCTGCGGATGTTCACCTGTACGCCGCTGACATCATTGCCGCCAGCGGAGGCGTCGGTGCGCAGGGAGATGGGCATGAGAGACATCAGGGGCTGGTCGGGAAGCTCGCCCTTGCGCTCTAGGTACTTGCGCACCGCGCCACTGGCAACGCAGATGAAAATGTCGTTCAGGCTGCTGCCGGGTACTTTCTCGCGGATGCGCCTGATCCGTGACAGCGGCATTCCGAAACCTTCCATGACCCGGTTGCCGGAAACCTTTTGGCTGAAACGCGTGTGCGGCGCGCGTTGTGGCAGAAGGTCTTTGGTCAGGTTTTTCAGCGAGTCGGCGTTAAGCTCGCCGAGATGAGCGAGCTGGTGTTTTCCAGCGGCGATCAGTTTCAGCGAGCCCTTCAGGGTGAACTTGGCCAGTTTGCCGACCCGGACAGCAGTATTGCCCAGTGTGCGGGTCAGCAACTCATAGCTGCTGGGGTTGTATTCGCCGTCAATGGTGGGTCGAATGTTGATCGGGTCGATCTGCTCCGGTGTCTGGGTATGCAGATTGGTCAGCAAGTGGATGGCTGCCATGCCGTCCACCACGGCATGGTGGATCTTCAGGAAGATGGCAAAGGCGCCTTTGGGCAGGTTGGGGATATTGTCCAGTCCCTCAATCACATAGACCTCCCACAAGGGGCGTGTGCGGTCCAGTGGGCGCGAGTGCAGGCGGGCGATCTGGATCATCAGTTGCCGCCAGTCGCCCGGCTCGGGCAGGCCGATATGACGAATGTGGTATTCGGTATCGATCAGCGTGTCTGCAACCAGATACGGACGATCCAGACCGAAGGGCGTTGTCGCCAGGTGGCGGCGGAAGACTGGATTCAGGTACAGGCGCCTTTCGAAATGCCTGAGAATGTCCTTGTGGCGGACTTGCCCTCCCGGAGCCGTGGATACGTCATAGATCATCAGAATGCCTACATGGTTGTAGACATTTCCGCGCTCGCCCAGCAGCGAAACATTGTCAGCGCCGGATAGCTGCTCCATGAGCTCTCTCCCAGAAAAATGCTTGCGTTGAAGATGGCTATGACTCTAGCTGAATCGGCTTTGGCCAGCTAAGGGAGAAATCCTTAATGGCCAGAAAGCAGAAAGCCGCACCAAAGTGCGGCTTTCTGTAGGCTTCAGGTGCCTGAAATGGCTCAGACGTTGAAGCGGAAGTGCATCACGTCACCGTCTTTGACGATGTATTCCTTGCCTTCCAGGCGCCATTTGCCGGCTTCCTTGGCGCCGGCTTCGCCCTTGTACTGGATGAAGTCGTCGTAGGCGACGACTTCGGCGCGGATAAAGCCTTTTTCAAAGTCGGTGTGAATCACGGCGGCTGCTTGAGGGGCTGTTGCGCCCACGCGCACGGTCCAGGCGCGAACCTCTTTGACGCCGGCGGTGAAGTAGGTCTGCAGGTTCAGCAGTTCATAGCCGGCGCGGATAACCCGGTTAAGGCCCGGTTCTTCCAGTCCGAGGGCCTCGAGAAACATGTCTTTCTCTTCACCATCTTCCAGTTCGGCGATTTCAGCTTCGATCTTGTTGCATACCGGGACCACAATGGCGCCTTCGGCAGCTGCAATACCCATCACCACGTCAAGCAGCGGGTTGTTTTCAAAACCGTCTTCGGCGACGTTGGCGATGTACATCACCGGCTTGCTGGTGAGCAGGTGAAAGCTGCGGGCCAGCAGCCGGTCGTCATCGCCCATTGTTCTGAGCAGTGTGCGTGCCGGTTTGCCCTCGGTGAAATGACTGATCAGTTGTTCCAGCAGTGCTTTCTGTGCCACGGCTTCTTTGTCGCCGCCTTTGGCGTTGCGGGTGACTTTTTGCAGCTGCTTTTCGCAGCTATCGAGGTCGGCGAAGATCAATTCCAGATCAATGATTTCAATGTCGCGCTTGGGATCGACACTGTTGGAGACATGGATCACGTTGTCGTCGACGAAGCAGCGTACGACGTGGGCGATAGCGTCGGTCTCGCGGATGTTGGCCAGGAATTTGTTACCCAGCCCTTCACCTTTGGAGGCGCCGGCTACCAGTCCGGCGATGTCAACGAACTCCATGGTGGTCGGCAGGATACGTTCGGGTTTGACGATCTCGGCCAGCGCCGCCAGACGGGCGTCGGGCATGGGTACGATGCCGCTGTTGGGTTCAATGGTGCAGAACGGAAAGTTTTCCGCAGCGATGCCGGATTTGGTCAGCGCGTTGAACAGTGTGGATTTGCCGACGTTTGGCAAGCCGACGATGCCGCAATTGAATCCCATGATGTGTCCCTTGCGCCCTGTGGCGGATAAGAATTAGGTGGCAGCCTTCTGGCTGTGCAATTTGTGCATCGCTTTGCTCCACTCGCCGGCAAGTATTTCCGGCAGTACTCCCAGGGCGAAGTCGATGCTGGTGTCGAGCAGTTCCTGTTCGCTGCGCGGCGCACGGCCCAGGACGAAGCCTGAAACCAGGCTGCTGTGTCCGGGGTGGCCTATACCAAGGCGCAGGCGGTGAAAGCTGTTCTGATTGCCCAGTTGGGCAATGATGTCGCGCAACCCGTTATGTCCGCCGTGTCCGCCACCCTGTTTGAGTTTGGCCACGCCGGGCGGCATGTCGAGCTCGTCGTGGGCCACCAGGATCGCGTCCGGCGCAATGCGGAAAAAATTGGCCAATGCCGCCACCGCCTGGCCGCTGCGATTCATGAAGGTGGTCGGGATCAACAGTCGCACATCGCGGCCCTGATGGCTGAATTTGCCACACAGACCAAAATACTTGCGCTCTGCGCTGAGGCTTACGCCTTTCTGGGCTGCCAGGCGCTCAACAAAAAGGGCTCCCGCGTTATGCCGGGTCTGGTCGTATTCCGGGCCTGGATTTCCCAGGCCAACGATCAGTTGAACGGCAGTCACGACAGGAGCCCTCGGTCAGGCTTGACGAGTATTACTCGGCAGCGCCTTCGTCTTTCACGCGCGAAGCGTGGATGTTGGCAACAGCAAGGTCGTTCCCGTGAGCCAGGGCTACCAGTTGTACGCCAGCTGGCAGCTTGAGGTCGGACAGGTGCAGGATCTGACCGATTTCAACTGATGCCAGGTCAACTTCGATGAATTCCGGCAGGTCTTTCGGCAGGCAGGAAACTTCAACTTCAGCGATGGTGTGGGACACTTCGCCGCCTTGCTGCTTCACACCAACCGAGGTGGCTTCGTTGGTGAAGTGCAGGGGAACGTGTGCGGTCAGTTTATGGCCAGCAACTACGCGCACAAAGTCAGCGTGCAGCACGAAGCCTTTGGCCGGGTGACGCTGCAGGGCTTTGATCAGCACGTTCTGGCTGGTGCCGGCAACGTTCAGGGCCAGCACATGGCTGAAAGCGGCTTCGTTCTCGAGCATTTTGGCCAGATCTTTGGCCAGGATGCTGATGGATTCAGGAGCGGCTTCGCCACCGTAAATCACGGCTGGAACCAGGGCGGCATTACGACGCAGGCGGCGGCTCGCACCTTTCCCCAGGTCGGAACGCACTTCGGCATTCAGGGTAAAATCAGTCATTTCACTTCTCCAATAAACCCGACCGGCCTTCATGCTTGCGACCAGCATCCAGACGGTTAGGCAAAAAGCCCCGCTCAGCGGGGCACAGTTCAATCAGGGGTGTTTCGCGCTTAGCGGAACATCGCGCTGATCGATTCTTCATTGCTGATACGGCGAACCGCTTCAGCGACAATCGGGCCAATATCGAGTTGGCGAATTCGTGCACACGCTTGCGCGGCGGCGGACAGGGGAATGGTGTTGGTAACCACCAGTTCATCGAGTACGGAATTTTCAATGTTTTCTATGGCGCGGCCGGACAGCACGGGGTGCGTGCAGTAGGCGAACACCTTGGCCGCGCCATGGTTTTTCAGCGCTTTGGCGGCGTGGCAGAGCGTGCCGGCGGTATCGACCATGTCGTCGACCAGAATGCAGGTGCGGCCTTCCACATCACCGATGATGTGCATCACTTCCGACTGGTTGGCCTTGGGGCGGCGCTTGTCGATGATCGCCAGATCAACACCCAGTGTCTTGGCCACCGCGCGCGCACGAACCACACCACCGATATCCGGGGAGACAATCATCAGATTGTCGAAGCGCTGTTCGATGATGTCGTCAATCAGGACCGGCGAGCCGTAGATGTTGTCTACCGGGATGTCGAAGAAGCCCTGGATCTGGTCAGCGTGCAGGTCAACGGTCAGTACGCGGTCGATGCCGACCACTGTCAGCATGTCAGCAACCACTTTGGCGCTGATGGCCACCCGGGCCGAGCGTGGGCGACGGTCCTGGCGGGCATAGCCGAAGTAGGGGATCACTGCCGTGATGCGGCTGGCGGAGGAGCGGCGGAAGGCGTCAGCCAGTACCACCAGTTCCATCAGATTGTCGTTGGTCGGTGCGCAGGTCGGCTGAATCAGGAACACGTCCTTGCCGCGAACGTTCTCGTTGATCTCGATGCTGATCTCGCCATCGGAGAACTTGCCAACGGAAGCTTCGCCCAGCGGAATGTGCAGCTGACGAACTACACGACGAGCCAGATCGGGGTTGGCGTTCCCCGTAAACACCATCATCTTGGACACGAGCTGTACCTGCCGGCTTAGGTTTGACCTGATGTATCTGTCGACCAGCAGAAGCTGGTTCTGCTGGTCGGAATATGGCAGGGGCGGCTGGATTCGAACCAACGCATGCCAGGATCAAAACCTGGTGCCTTACCGCTTGGCGACGCCCCTGTAACGTGTATGGATGCTTGGCATCCGCTTCTCAGGTCAAGCTTTGCAGGGTTCGGTGCAACATCGAAATGTTGCTGCCTTTGGCTACAAAACTTGGCAGTGTGGCTGGAAGTTGGGCCGCGACTTTATCAGCTTCGGCTTTGTTTGGGAAGGACCCAAACACACAACCACCCGTTCCGGTTAGTTTTGCCTGAACAAATTTATTCAGCAAGATCAGAGCGTTACGTACAGCTGGGTAGCGCTGCTCGACCACCGGCTGGCAGTCATTTCGACCGCCCTGCTCGAGAACGGCGGCCACTTTAATGGGCGGAGTATTGCGTGTCAACTCCGGCGCTGAGAATACTTCGGCGGTACTCACTGCAACGGCTGGGATGCAAACCAGAAACCAGTGTTCGGGCAATGTCACTGGCTGCAGTTTTTCCCCGACGCCTTCGGCAAACGCGGCGTGCCCGCGAACAAACACCGGTACATCAGCGCCCAGGCCAAGTCCCAGCAGGGCCAGCTGATCTTCGCTGCAACCCAGTTGCCACAATTTGTTCAGACCGAGCAGGGTGGTGGCGGCATCCGAGCTTCCACCGCCAAGACCGCCGCCCATGGGTAGTCGCTTGTCGAGCCAGATATCCGCACCTTGCTGGCAGCCGGTGGCCTTTTGCAGCTGCCTTGCGGCGCGCACAATCAGATTGCTGTCATGGGGAACGCCGCCGATTTGATCGTGCAGGCGGATTTCGCCATCGCTGCGGGTGGCGAAGCCCAGTTGGTCGGCGAATTCGAGAAATTGGAAAAGTGTTTGCAGGTCATGGTAGCCGTCAGGACGGCGTCCGAGGATGTGCAGCATCAGATTGAGCTTGGCAGGGGCGGGCAGGACGAGTTCTGCAGCGGGCATGCTGGCGGGGTGAGCGCTCATTGGCGGCAGGTTCCTGTTCACTCGGTCTGGTGCCCCAGGCGACGCGGCTGCCAGTCCTTGATCACCAGGGTGATGTGCAGGTTCTCACCTTTGAGTTTGATGCGCTCCGGCAGCCTGTAGCCATTCTGCTCGATGTAACTCAGGTACTGGATGTGCCAGCCATCCTGTTCCAGCTGGTTAAGGTGGCTGTCGCTGTCGAGTATTACCTGACTGGGGCTGTCAGGTGCCGGCAGGCCGCGCACCCACCAGAATAGCTGGGTCAGTGGCAGTCTCCAGCCCAGCCCCTTTTCCAGCAGGTCTTCTGCCGAGTTCGACTGGAAACGGCCCTGTGCGGAAAGGTCGAGTACGACATCGTTGGTGCGCCCGCTGATGCGCGCCGAGCCCACCGAAAGCGGGCCGGCCAGGCGGATGTCGAAGTAGCCCTGACGTTGCAGCCAGAACAGGGTGGCGCTGCCAGAGTCGCTGGGTGCGCGGATGCCGATCTTGCCGTTGATCTGCCAGCCATCAATGGCATTGATCCTTTCCTTGTGGGCTTTCCAGTCTGTCGGATTGCCCGTGCCCTCAACGGATTCCTTGCTGGTTAAGCCTGCGCAGCCCGCCAGCAGGGCCATGGCGCAGGTTAGAAACAGGGTGCGCATCAACATGGGTCAGGGTGTCTCGCGGCCGGTCAGGCGCTGCAGGGTGCTGCGCAGAATGGGGTTGTCGGGTTGCTGCTGGTAGGCTTCGCCCCATACTTCCCGGGCCTCGCTCTGCCTGCCCTGGGCCCATAGGACTTCGCCCAGGTGGGCGGCAATTTCGGCGTCGGGATACAGCTTCAGTGCCAGGCGCAGGTAGGTTTCGGCTTGAACCAGGTTGCCGGTGCGATAGTTAATCCAGCCAAGGCTGTCGAGGATTGCCGGATCCTCCGGCTTTAGCTGATGGGCACGCTCGATAAGCGATTTTGCTTCGGCATAACGGGTGGTGCGGTCCGCCAGAGTGTAGCCCAGCGCATTGAGGGCCATGGCGTTGTCGGGGTCGGTCTTGATCACGTGGCGCAGATCGCGCTCCATCTGGCCCAGGTCATTGCGCTGCTCGGCCAGCATGGCGCGGGTATACAGCAGATTCAGATCGCCGGGGAACTGCTGCAGGGATTTCTGGGAAGTCTGCCAGGCAAGCTCGAGGAGCTGGTGTTCGGACAGGCTTTCAATTTCCAGCATATAGAGCTGGATGGCGTATTCGGGTTGCTCGCCACGGGCCTGTGCAAGGCGCTGGCGAGCATCGTCTGTGCGCTTTTCTTCAAGCAGGAGTTTCGTTTGCTGGGCCTTGGCGGGCAGGTACTCATTTCCCGGGCCGACCAGTGAATATTCGATCAGCGCCCCTTCGTTATCGTCGAGTTCTTCGTGGATCAGACCAAGGTTGAAGTGCGCGATATCCAGGTGGCGTTCGCGGTCGATCAGGTCGCGCAGATAGGCCTGGGCTTCATTCCAGGCTTTGACTTCCATCGAGACCAGTGCCAGCGACAGGCGCAGGTCATCGTCTTCGGGGTTCTGTTGCAGCAGTGTGGTGAACTCAAGCTGGGCCGCATCCAGCTGTCCTTGCTCGACCAGTGTGCGGGCGTAGGCCAGTCGAATGCGTAAGTCATTCGGGTGTTGCTCCAGGCCATCCTCGAGCAGCGGCAGGGCTTCCTCACTGCGGTTCAGGCTTTGCAGAAGGCGCGCGCGCAGCAGGAGCAGCGGAGGCAGCTCTTCACTGAGATCTGACCGGTTTTCCAGTAGCTCCAGCGCGGCTTCGCTCTGGTTGTCCTGTTGCAGCAGCAAGGCTTTACCAAACAGCAGTTGGCCATTTTCCGGGTGCTTGAGCAGCAGGCGATCGAAGCTCAGCATCAGCCCGGCGCGGGTTTGCACATCCGATTCGGAGGCAGACAGGGCGAGGAAATCGAAGTGGGTGTCGCCTTGACCCTGCAGCACCTGCTCCATATAGCGCATGGATTCGTCATAGCGCCCTGAGCGGGCCAGTTGGATGGCTGCGGCGCGTTGCGCTTCGACGCTGTCCGGTGCGGTGCTGGACCACAGCAGCGCGTTTTCCAGGCTGGCGGGTTGTTCGTTCAGATACTCGGCAATCCGGAAGGCGCGCTCCGCTACGGCTGGGTCGCGGGTGGTTCTTGCCTGGGCGGTGTAATTATTCAATGCAACGTCGTACTGATCGCGCTGGCCGGCAATTTCTGCGCTGAGCAGGGCAAACAGGGTTTCCTGTGAAAACGAGGCCGCCGGGGCCGGTTTTTCTGCAGGTGCTTGACTGGTTTTTGCGGTGGGTGCGGGTACGGCTGGGTGGGTGCTGAGCGCACTCTGACAGCCGCTAACCAGCGCAAGTGTGGCGTAAAGCGCGAAAATTCTTTTCATGGGAGGGTATTAGAGACGTACTGACCTGCAATTGCCGCACATGATGACACAAGCCGGGCTCTGTGCGTACGTGCGCGCGAGTAACGGTCGGTGCTTTGGTGGTTGTCCTGCGTCGGGTGACGTAGGACAATTGCCCGCTTTCCATTCTCCCAGCGATTTTCATGGCTTTTCTGGCGTTAGGCATCAATCACAAAACAGCATCTGTTGGGGTTCGCGAGCGCGTGGCGTTCACCCCTGAGTTGCTGGTGGATGCTTTGCAACAGTTATGCAGGGCGACTGGCAGTCGCGAGGCGGCCATTCTGTCGACGTGCAATCGCAGCGAGTTGTATCTCGAACAGGAAACGCTGGACAGCGATGAAGTGTTGCGCTGGCTGGCTGACTTTCATCGCCTGAGCCTGGTCGAATTGCGCGATTGCGCTTATGTGCATGCCGATGAGTCCGCCGTACAGCACATGATGCGGGTAGCGTCCGGGCTGGATTCGATGGTGCTGGGCGAGCCGCAGATTCTCGGGCAAATGAAGTCTGCATTTGCCGTTGCGCGTGAAGCCGGAACCATCGGGCCGCTGCTGGGTCGACTTTTTCAGGCCACTTTCAGCACCGCGAAAAGTGTCCGCACCGACACGGCGATTGGCGAAAATCCGGTATCGATAGCCTTTGCCGCCGTCAGCCTCGCCAAGCAGATTTTCAGTGACCTGAACCGCAGTCAGGCGTTGCTGATCGGGGCCGGGGAAACCATTACGCTGGTTGCGCGCCATCTGCACGAGCAAGGCATCAAGCGCATCGTGGTGGCCAATCGGACCCTGGAGCGGGCCAGTCAGCTGGCTGAGCAATTTGGGGCGCATGCCATATTGCTGGCCGATATTCCTCAGGAGCTGGTCAATAGCGACATCGTCATCAGCTCCACGGCCAGCCAACTGCCCATTCTGGGTAAAGGTGCGGTCGAGAGTGCGCTGAAGCAGCGTCGGCACAAACCGATCTTCATGGTTGACATAGCGGTTCCGCGTGATATCGAGCCTGAGGTCGGTGAGCTGGAAGATGTCTACCTGTACAGCGTCGATGACCTGCACGAGGTCGTTTCGGAGAACCTGAAGAGCCGGCAGGGGGCTGCCGCAGCAGCTGAAAAGCTGGTGACGGTGGGCGCGCAGGATTTCATGCTGCGCTTGCGCGAGTTGGCGGCGGTAGACGTGCTCAAGGCTTGTCGTCAGCAAGCGCAAGCGCTGCGCGATGAAGAGCTGGCCAAGGCGCTGCGATTGCTTAACAACGGAGCGCCGGCTGACGAAGTGCTGGCATTGCTGGCGCGTGGCCTGACCAACAAGCTCATGCATGCACCCAGCGTGCAGTTGAAGAAATTTTCTGCCGCCGGCCGTCAGGATGCCCTGGCCGTGGCTTCGGAACTGTTTGCGCTTGATGAGCGCCCGGCCTCGGACAAGAACCCGCAATGAAAGCGTCATTGATCAACAAGCTGGATATGCTGCAAGACCGTTACGAAGAGCTGACGGCCCTGCTCGGGGATGCCGAGGTGATCAGCAACCAGCCGCAGTTTCGTGCCTACTCGCGCGAGTATGCTGAAGTGGAGCCGGTGGTCACGACCTTTCGTGAATTCTGCAAGGTGCAGTCGGATCTGCAGGGGGCGCAAGCCTTGCTCAAGGACAGTGATCCGGATCTGCGTGAAATGGCCGAAGAGGAAGTGGCCAGTGCGCGCGAGCAATTGCTGGTACTTGAGGATCATCTGCAGCGGATGTTGCTGCCCAAGGATCCCAATGACGGCCGCAACGTGTTTCTCGAGGTGCGCGCCGGCACCGGCGGCGATGAGGCAGCGATCTTTTCCGGTGACCTGTTTCGCATGTATTCGCGCTATGCCGAGAAAAACGGCTGGCGGGTCGAGATACTCTCCGAGAGTCCCGGCGAGCATGGTGGTTACAAGGAAGTGATTGCCCGCGTCGAGGGTGACAATGTGTATGCCAAGCTGAAGTTCGAGTCCGGAGCGCATCGTGTGCAGCGCGTGCCTGAAACCGAATCCCAGGGGCGCATCCATACTTCGGCCTGTACCGTGGCGGTGCTGCCGGAACCGGATGAGCAGGCGGCCATCGAAATCAATCCGGCCGACTTGCGGGTGGATACCTATCGCTCCTCCGGCGCCGGCGGCCAACATGTGAACAAGACGGATTCTGCGATCCGTATCACCCACCTGCCGTCCGGTATCGTCGTGGAGTGTCAGGAAGAGCGCTCGCAGCACAAGAACCGCGCCAAAGCCATGGCCTGGCTGGCGGCCAAGCTGCAGGATCAGCAGGATGCAGCCGCACACAAGGAAATTTCCGAGACGCGCAAGTTGCTGGTCGGATCGGGCGACCGTTCCGAACGCATCCGCACCTACAATTTTCCCCAGGGTCGTGTCACCGATCACCGCATCAACCTGACGCTGTACTCGTTGAATGAGGTCATTGCGGGCGATTGCGAGCAAGTCATCGGCCCGCTGTTGCTCGAGTATCAGGCTGATCAGCTGGCGGCGCTGGGTGATTAACCTGTTGTGCGCTTGTGATGTCCGGCTCCTCGGGCTGGGAGGCTAGGCGCGTTTATGTCTTCGATTAAGGATTTGCTGCAGGCTGCCGTGCTGCCCGACTCACCAACCCCGCGTCTGGATGCAGAGCTGCTTCTGGCGGCTGCGCTCGGCAAACCGCGCAGCTTCCTGCACACCTGGCCCGAGCGCGCCCCCGAACCGCAGCAGCAGACCGCTTTTTACCGAATGCTGGAGCGCAGACTGTCCGGGGAGCCGGTGGCTTATATCCTCGGCCATCAAGGTTTCTGGAGTCTTGATCTGCAGGTTGAGCCGCATACGCTGATTCCACGGGCCGACACCGAGTTACTGGTGGAAACCACGTTGCAATTACTACCAGAGGGGGCTTCAAGGGTTCTCGATCTGGGCACCGGCAGCGGCGCCATTGCACTGGCGCTCGCGGCAGAACGGCCGCAATGGCAGGTTATGGGCGTTGATCGGATACCTCAGGCCGTGCAACTGGCCGAACGAAATCGCCAGCGTCTGGGGCTGGAAAATGTCTGTCTTGCCCTTGGGCACTGGTTTTCCGAATTGACCGGTCAATCCTTTAGCGCGATTGTCAGTAATCCGCCTTACATAGCGGCCAGCGACCGGCATCTGCAGCAAGGTGATGTGCGCTTCGAGCCTAGCAGTGCGCTGGTGGCCGGCGAGGATGGTCTGGACGATATCCGCACAATCATCCACCAGGCGCCGGACTTTCTGCATGACGGCGGCTGGCTGTTGCTCGAGCATGGGTTTGATCAGGCTGACGCGGTTCGCACACTATTGATCGGGCGCGGGTTTGCTGCGGTAGAAAGCCGCTGCGACCTGGGTGGTCATCAACGCATTTCCATGGGGCAATGGCAGGCATGACGCCAGAACTCAGTGATGAAGAGCTGCTGCGCTTCAGTCGGCAGATTCTCTTGGCGCAAATCGACGTTGCCGGACAGCTGCGCCTGCAACAGTCCAGCGTGCTGATTGTCGGGCTCGGCGGACTGGGTTCACCGGTGGCGCTGTATCTGGCTGCTGCTGGTGTGGGAACACTGCATCTGGCCGACTTCGACCGGGTGGATGTGAGTAACCTGCAGCGACAGATCGTGCATGACATGCGCAGCATAGGTCAGCTCAAGGTGCAGTCAGCCGCACATCGTCTGCAGCAGATCAATCCGCGACTGGAACTGCACTTGCACGAGCAGGCCATGGATGCCGACACGCTGGGCGCTGCGGTTGCAGCAGTTGATCTGGTGCTGGATTGTTCGGATAACTTCAGTACCCGCGAAGCGGTGAATGCCGCCTGTGTAGCCGCGGGCAGGCCGCTGGTCAGCGGCGCAGCGATCCGTCTTGAAGGGCAGTTGTCGGTGTTCGATCCGCGCCGCAGTGACAGTCCCTGTTACCACTGTCTGTATGGTCATGGCACGGAGGCCGGGCTGACGTGCAGCGAGGCCGGTGTGGTCGGGCCGTTGGTCGGGCTGGTTGGCAGTCTGCAGGCCCTTGAAGCGCTCAAGCTGCTGGCCGGGTTTGGCGAGCCATTGGTGGGGCGCCTGCTGTTGATTGATGCGCTGACCAGCCGGTTTCGCGAATTGCGCGTCAAGCGTGACCCGGCATGCAGCGTCTGTGGGGGCATGCATGCACAGTGATGCGCCGGTGGGGGTGTTTGATTCCGGAGTGGGCGGACTGTCGGTGTTGCGCGCGATTCGTCAGTTATTGCCCGCTGAGCGGCTGCTGTATGTGGCCGACAGTGGGCATGTTCCCTATGGCGAAAAAAGCCCTGAATTCATCCGCCTGCGCAGTCAAAAGATTGCCGGATTCCTGCTTGGGCAGGGTGCCAAGGCACTGGTTGTGGCGTGTAATACGGCGACTGCGGCTGCGGTCAGCGGTTTGCGCGAGCAATTTCCGCAGGTACCGATTGTCGGCATGGAACCCGCAGTCAAACCGGCGGCAGCGGCTACCCGTTCGGGTGTAGTGGGTGTGCTGGCGACCACCGGGACCCTGCAGAGTGCCAAGTTTGCCGCGTTGCTTGATCGTTTTGCCAGTAATGTCCAGGTGGTGATGCAGCCCTGTCCGGGGTTGGTCGAGCGCATCGAGGCGGGGGAGCTGGATAGCCCGGCTACGCGGGATTTGTTGCAGGAACTGGTCGCGCCCTTGCTCGACGCTGGTTGCGACACACTGATTCTGGGCTGCACGCATTATCCGTTCATCAAACCGCTGTTGCGACAGCTGGTTCCATCCTCAGTCAGTATGATCGATACCGGGGAGGCCGTGGCGCGGCAGTTGCAGCGGGTTCTGAGTGAGCGCAGCCTGCTGTCTGCCGGCCGCTGCGGGCCAGACATCTTCTGGTCCAGCGGCGACATTCAGCGTCTGGCAGCTGTCTTGCCCGCGTTGTGGGGGCAATCTGAGCCCGTTCTGGCGTTGGTCGATTGATGCGCTTTGTAGTACGCAGCTTGTCCCAGTGCGGACAGCTTTGCTAATTTCAGTTGTGTTGCGATTTTAATAACAAGACTAAGGACAGACAGATGAACAGATTTTCAGGCCTGAGTGCAGCATTGCTGCTGTGCATGACGATGACGGGTGTTGCCCAGGCGGTTGAGCTATCCGCTGCGGCTGGTGCCACCGATGATGGCAGCATGGTCTATCGGATGGGAGCACAGTTGCCGTTTTCCAATAGTTGGTGGCGCAGTGATACCGGGCATCTGTCCGGTTACTGGGATGCCGGTTACACCTATTGGTCTTCGGGAAATGACAGTGATGCGAATGGAAGCCTGTCCTTCACACCGGTCTTTGTCTATGAATTCGCGGGTCAGACAGTGCGTCCGATTATCGAGGCTGGAATTGGTGTCGCGGCGTTTGCCGACACTGAGGTGGATGGCAATGATCTGGGTTCGGCCCTCCAGTTCGAAGATCGTATCGGACTGGGATTGCGTTTTTCCGGGCAGGAAGTCGGCGTGCGGGCGATGCACTATTCCAACGCCGGCCTGAAAACGCCCAACGATGGTGTCGAAAGTTACAGCCTGTATTACCGGACCTCACTCTGAGCAAGGCGTGGGAAAGCGCCGGACAAAGAAAAGGGCGCCAATGGCGCCCTAAAAATATCTATGGAGTAAGTCCGCTACTGTGAGTCGAATGAAGCTGGATTCGTTCCCTTTGTCCCGACGAACGGTCAGTTACTGTTCTGGCAGCAGCAGTAACCCGCGCTTGCCATAGACTCTGTCCTGATTCTTTGCCTGCATGGGGAAGCTCATGTACTGGCCTGTGCGCCAGGCATCAATGCCGTCAGCATAATGCGGGCTGGCCGGATTGCCGGATTGGCCTGAGCTGTTGTGTCCGATCATCGGCTCTTCGCGGTTGAAGTCGACAATGATGCGCATGGCCGGAATCAACCAGGTGTCGAAGTTCTCGCCCCAATGATAGGCCGACACGTTAAGCGTTGTGTGGTCGCCGCCCGCCAGAAACGGTCCTCGGTCCAGGTAGTTCTTGATCGCGGCAATACTGGCGCGTTCGCTGCTGCTCATGAAGGGCGCCATCAGGGTGGCATCGCTGGTCCAGCGGTAGGTGTGCAGTTTGCCCCACTGCCAGTTGCGCGAGTCTGTCCCCATCCGCTGTTCACAGTACGCCTGGGCAGCCGCCAGGCTGCGGGCCAGAATGGCGGCCTTGTCTTCCTTCTGCGCGGTAGCGATATCATCCCAGAACGGGCTGTCACTGCGTCCGGTCAGGTGGTCGGCCTGCGCTGAATAGGACATGTCAGCGTTATGCACCAGCGCCTGCCAGCCAGGCGAGTCCGTCGGGCCCAGTTCGTCAAGAAAGATCTGTTTGGCACTTTCCTGCAGGAATGCCTGATACAGCGCGCCATCCGCCGAGGTTGCTGACAGTTTCCCGTCAAACTCCAGCACTCGCGCCAAGGCTGCTTTGGCTTGTGTTTGCTGGTTGACGGAAAGTTTGGTGATTGCCTTTTGCAGGTCCGCCGCCATTTCCGGCGCGGTCAGCATCGACTGCAGTTTGCCGGTAAAGGGGGAGGTCTGATCGTATTGCATGGCAATCATGCTTTGCGTGTCGTGCCGTCCAGCCGGCGCCAGTTGGGCAATGCGTTCTGCACGTTCCGGGTAAAACCAGGAGTTGGACATCTGCACTGCATAGCCGCTGGCCACCGTGCGGTGATTGGCCGTTCCCAGCCAGCCTTGCGGCGGGTCCTGATCATAGGGATGCAGCATGCTGTCGGCGAAACCGTCCCACTCGTAGCGGCTGTCCCAGCCCGGCGAAGGCAGCAAGCCGCGACCGCCGCGGCGGTTGGGGTAGAGGCCGCTGACTTGCCAGGCGATGTGCTGCTGATCGGCATACAGCAGGTTGAGGCCGGCAGCCCGGATGTTGCGGGCGGGTTCGTGAGCCTCGTCCACCGATTGGGCGCGCGACAGTTCAAAGAAGGCGTCCAGACTGCGATCGGATTCGAACAGTGTGCTCTTGAAGGCCAGACCCAGCCCACTGCTCAGGGACATCGGCTGCAAGGGGCTCTTGCGCTCGCCAAGTACAGAGTTCAACAACGGGCCGTGGCGGGTTTCATAGATGGTTTCGTGAATCGGCCGTTCACCCTTGATGAAGAAGGTTTCACTGCGCTGGCTGACTGGAAGCCATTTCCCGTCTGCCAGATAGAGCGTCTGTTTGCCTTCGCGTTTGATTTTTTCCAGAAAGATATCCTGATTGTCAGCCATGACCATGGTCATGCCCCACGCCAGCTTGCCGTTGAAGCCGGCAATCACCGTCGGCACTCCGGCAAGACTGACGCCCGCCGCTTGATACTTGGGGGTGCGAATATGCACAAAATTCCACGCCGACGGCATCGACAGCGGCAGGTGCGTGTCGTTGGCCAGCAGGCTTTTGCCGCCCTTGCTCAGCGCGGGGGCAATGGCCCAGTTGTTGGAGGCGGCCACGCCGAGCATATCGAGGGTGGTGATTTGCTCAATGGTCCGTCCCAGCTGGGCAATTCCCGGAATCTTTCCATCCAGACGCAGTCCCTGAAGTTTTTCAGTTTCGTCGAACGGCAGTGATTCATCCGGGTAGGTGGGCATCAGCCAGGCCAGTTGGTTGCTACCCACTTTCTGCGCCAGTATCAGCGCGTTGATCTCTTCCTGCAGGTTCATGGACAGACCGAAATTCAACAGGCTGAAAACCAGCGCCGAGTCTTCCGGGGTCCAGTAGGCAGGCTTGTAGCCGGATTCGGCCAGGTCCATCGGGAGTTTGTCGCGATTGCGGTACAGATAAGCGTTAACGCCGCGCGCATAGACTTCATAAGCCTTCTTGATCTGCGGGGAGGCACTGCGATACATGCCGGACGAGCTTTTCCTGAGGTTGATGGCGCGCATGAAGCGGTCGATTTCAATCACGCCAGGGCCGGCCATTTCGGCCAGCCGGCCTTCGGCCATCAGGCGCATGCCGACCATCTGGCTCAGGCGGTCGCTGGCATGCACATAACCCAGGGCAAACAGTGCATCATGGGTGCTGCTGCTCTGGATCAGCGGCATGCCCAACTCGTTACGTCGGATTTCGGCGCTCTGTGCCACGCCACTGAGGCGTACTACGCCGGTCGCTGGCGGCACGCTGTCGGCATACTGGCTGTTCAGAAGCGCCTCGCAGCCGGTAAGCCAAAGGCTGCCACCGACAACCAGCGCGCCTAGGCACAGGCTAGGTCTTCGCGCAGAAATGAAAGGCATGGAGTGCTCCCTGCAAAGGCTGCAAGCGCCAGCAGTCAATTAGCAGTGGTCAGATCATCAGGCGCCGTGGCACTTCTTGAACTTTTTCTGGCTGCCGCATGGGCAAGGGTCGTTTCGGCCTACATCCTTAAGCGGATTGCGCACAGGATCCTGATGGTGGTGATTGCAGTCAGGGCCGTGCACATGTTCATGTTCATGCTCATGGTGGTGCTCGTGGTTGCAGTCAGGGCCGTGGACGTGTGGTTCTTTGGACATGGGGTGTTACTCCGGAATGAAATTGCCTGGAATGATCTCGCCGCTGCGTTGCAGTTGCACGTTGCGGCCAAACCATGAGCCGACTTCAACCTGGCCCTCCAGGCGATACGTGATCGGCTCATGCGGGTTTTTCAGCATCTTGATGACCTGTTTCAGGTTGCGCCAAAGGTTGGAGCGAACCGGAACCTTGATTTCGGTCGTGCTGTTGGGGGACAGGGTGAAGCTGATATTGCTCTGTCCGCTTGCCAGCTTGATATCGTTGAGAAAGACGCTGTAACTGAGGTCCTGAATATCGAGACTGACGCTGTTGGGGTTGTCGACGCGAAAGTACAGATTGAATCGTTGTTCCAGCATTTTGGCGCGAACCACTTCCACCCGGATCAGGTGAATGCTCGGGTCGCGGAAATCGTTGGAAAACAGGCTGGAGCAGGCTGACAGGAAGAGTGTCACGCTCAGAACTGCGAGGCGCGTTAGGGCTTTTCTTGTGGCGGGGGAAAACATGCCGATGCTCCGAAAGACGGCTCAGTGTAACAAGCCACTAATGCCATGCAATCGCTTGTTTGCTAAAAAAAAATTGCGCCATACTGAACGCTGTATCTGAATGGAGTTAAGTCATGAGCCTTTACGAAGTCGCGTTCTCAGGGCAGTTGGTGGCCGGGGCCCAGCTGGAGTTGGTAAAGGCCAATGTGGCAAAACTGTTTCAGGCCGACGAGCAGCGAATTGCCTTGCTGTTCTCCGGCCGGCGAATCGTCATCAAGAGCAACCTCGATGCCGCTGGTGCGCAACGCTATCGCGAAACACTGGCGCGTGCCGGAGCGGTCGCCGAGTTGCGTGCGCTGGATGACGGACAGGCCGGCGAGGAGCCTGCCACATTGCCTGCTGAGGCAATTGCTCCAGCAACCTCGCAGGCTGCTGCTACCCCGGTCGGCAAACTCAGCGTCACGCCTCGGGATGAATACATGGCCGCTTTTGTTGATGTGCAAGCGCCGGATTTTGGTATTGCGCCGCTGGGGTCTGATTTGCAGGATGAGCCGGCGATTATTGCCGGGCCGAAGGTGGACTTGAGTCAGTTCAGCCTGGCGCCAGTCGGCAGTGATATGGGGCAGGAGAAAAACCAGCCGCCGGCTCCGCCGCCGGACGTATCGCATCTTAAATTGGTTGAGTAGCTGTGCAGCTGGCGTAGGGCTATTTGCTTGCGCTTATAAATAAGTGGCGAAGCACTTCTTGAATTTGCCGCCGCTGCCGCACGGACAAAGGTCGTTGCGCCTGGCTGCCAGCGGCACCCCCGGATCAATGAAGTACCAGCGCCCCTGCCGTTGCACAAAGACGGAACACTCCTGATAGGTGTGCGGCCCTTCGGCATCCTGCCAGCGCACGCTGAACGTCACCCTGGCGTGCCCGTGCAGATCAGTGGCGGGTTCGTAGCGGTCAACCGTGAGCCCCAGCCAGGTGCTTTGCCGGCTCCATTGACGGATTGCCTGCTGGTCGAGACTGGCTTGCTGTACGGGCAGGGTGGTGGCTATCAGGTAGTCGATATTGCCCAGCACGTAAGCACTGTAACGCGAGCGCATGAGCCATTCAGCGCTTGCTGCCGGCTCTCCGGCATGCAGGCGTGCACAGCACTGCTCCAGAGGTAACCCGCTTGCACAGGGGCATGGCTGTGACATCAGCTCACCACCAGTATTTGCCGAAATGTTGCGGATTAGCCCAGAACTTCGCGTTCAGCCAGTCAGGTATCTGTTTGTAGCTATGCAGGTCATAAGTAAACAGGGTCAGTGTTTGCTCATCGCGGCTGAAGCACTCGCTGGCCTGCATCGCCAGTGAGAAGAAGTCCGCCTCCTGCCAGTCGCAGGCATTCAGGTCTACCAGCACCGCCAGTCGATTGGTGTTGAGGTTGCGGATGCCGCCGATCAGCTCCAGCGCTTTGCGCTTGGGCAAATGTTCAAGGCAGTCAGCAATAATGGCCAGATCGAAGCGCTGGGCAGCCAGATCGGCTTGAAAACTGTCAGCGGTTGTCTGGAATACCCGGCTCTCAGGATGATTGGCCGAGTAGGCACTAATCGCCGGTAAATCGCTTTCACCCAGCAGCAGCAAGTGCGCTGGTTTATGCAGTTCCAACAGGGCAGCCAGAGCCTGTTGCGGTGTTCGAGTCGATTTGGATGCCGTCATTTATATTCTCCCGCAAGGCTTGGGGGGCTTTATTGTGACAAAACCACTATCCGGAGGCTGTAAAAATCATCCTAAGGTCTGATTTTGCTGGATTTACGCTTGGTTTGCTGCAGAACTCTGGCGTATTCTACCGACGACGGCTTAACTGCATGTCATCGGTTACTGGCCGATTCACCTAAGGAGATAACAAATGAGCATGATGAAAAAAACACTGTCCGTGCTTCTGCTGGCGACGGCCCTGACTGGCTGTTCCACATTCGAGCGTGGTGACAACATTCCACTTTGCGCCGCTATTGGTGGTGTCGTTGGTGGTGGCTTGGGCGCCACTGAAAGCTCCGCCGTTGCTGGCTGGGGCGCATTGGGCTTTGGTCTGACCGCTGCTGCTTACTGCTGGGTGCATGGCGACGAAGATGGCGACGGCGTAACCAACAAGAATGACAAGTGCCCAGGCACACCAAAAGGCACCACAGTAGATGCTGACGGCTGCCCGGTTCCGGAAGAAGTCGTTGAAGAAGTTGTTGTTGTAGAAGAAGTCGACGTGGTTCTGGTTATCGACAACCTGCTGTTCGCCTTTGACTCCGACGTTCTGCTGGATAGCGATATCGCCACCCTCAATGAACTGGCCTCCAAGCTGAAGGCTGAAGCACCGGATGCCACTCTGTCCATCACTGGTCACACTGACAGCGTAGGTACTGCTGCTTACAACCAGAAGTTGTCCGAGCGTCGTGCCGTAGCAGTGGCCAACCATCTGGTTGCCCAGGGCGTGCCTCAGGCCAACATCATTGCTGTATCGGGCGAAGGCCTGACCAACCCAGTTGCAGACAATGCCACTGCTGAAGGTCGTGCCAAGAACCGTCGCGTAGAAGTAGAAATCGATCGCAACTAAGCGGTTGGTTAAATTGCCATGCACAGCTTGTGCATAGCGGTTTAACAGTCTTAACTCCTGTGTCACCGGTATTCAATCGGTGACACAGGAGATTCAAAATGAGAAATTCCCTCTCTCGGGCTGCATTGCCCTTTCTTCTGGTCAGCAGTGTTCTTTCAGGTTGTACCTCGACTGCCAGTAAGGGAGACGCGGTGCTGAACCAAGAGAACTGGCCTTTCTGTACATTAATCGGTGCTGCCGCTGGTGGCGGTTTGGGCGCAATCGAAAGCTCTTCGGCTGCGGGCATCGGTGCGGGTCTTGGTGCGATCGTGGGTAGCCTTATCTGCTACACACTGGATGGTGACCAGGATGCGGATGGCGTTCACGACCGGCGAGATACCTGCCCGGATACAGCCTCTGGAAGTACCGTCTTCCCCAACGGTTGCCCTGTCAAGGTAGTCGCGGCCCCCGTTGTTGCTGAAGCAGTAGCCCCTGCACCAGAGCCTGCGCAGGACGAAGTCATTGTCCTGAGTGATCTGGGTGGCGTCCTGTTCGCCACCGGTTCGGCAGAACTGTCGGCTGAAAGTAAAGATTTGCTTGCCGATATCGCCAATCGGCTGACCAGTCAGAATCTGGTGTCGGCCAAGGTAGTGGGCTTTACCGATAGCGTTGGCTCGGAGGCGTCCAATCAGGCACTTTCGGAGCGCCGGGCAAGCAGTGTGGCTAACTTCCTGGAGAGTCAGGGCGTGCCGGCTGACAAGCTCACACAACAGGGAATGGGTGAAAGCAATCCTGTGGGTGACAATGCAACCGCAGAAGGTCGTGCAGCGAATCGTCGGGTAGAAATCTCGGTTGATCGCTGATCAGATCCGTCCAGGGGTGACTAACGGGGAGCGCTGCTCCCCGATTTATTTGCGCCTGCCTTAAAACCGAGCTGCGGGTGATGCGCGTGCAATTCATGTTGTTGACAGCAAAATTGATTTTGCTCTTGTTCTGGTTGACCCTGCTGCTGGTTGTACAGACTCCGCTGGCCAAGCCGTTTGCCCAGTTGCTGGGCGGCGTAGCGGTACTGCTACTGTTGCTGCATGGCGTGACGCTGCTGTTCTGCATCTCAGCCTTGAAAGGCCGTCAGTCTGTCTGGTGGGATCGACTGCAACTGTTGCTGTTCGGCGCTTTTCACCTGTACGGTTTTGCTGCGGCACCCGCCGCTGTGCAGTGCCTGTCCGCTAAGGCGTCAGAAGGTCGGCCGGGCAGCGGCCAGGCTGACTAGCGTCAGTCCGATCAACAGGTTGAATCCCACCAGCCGGCGGATATTCGCCAGTGCCGTTGCGCCACTGGGCCAGTCTTCACTGGCGACCGCTTTACGCAGCGCGGGCAGTTGCAGCAATTGGGCGCGCAGGAACAGTGAGAGCATCACCAGATACAGTCCGGTCATGACCTGAATGTAGTAGGGCGCAGTTTGTATCGCTTGCTGACGAAGGTGCAGCATGCCAAAGCCGGTAATCGGCAACACCAGCACGGCTAACCAGACCCAGGCAAAAAAGCGCGGTAGCACGTCACACCACAGTGACAGTCGCTGCGGTGCTTGCAGCGTGTTGACGGCGGCAGGGCGCAGGATCATCCAGGCGAAAAACATGCCGCCAACCCAGATCAGGGCGCACAGTACGTGCAGGGTATAGGGCAAAGCGTGAAGGGTCATGAATAACTCCGGACAGCGCAGGGGCGGGTGTCGCGCTATGA
The DNA here is from genome assembly GCA_035562615.1 of Pseudomonas sp. Classification (GTDB taxonomy): domain Bacteria; phylum Pseudomonadota; class Gammaproteobacteria; order Pseudomonadales; family Pseudomonadaceae; genus Aquipseudomonas. Next base: position 22,298 of record DATMWH010000310.1, read on the forward strand.
TAGCCGCCCAGCCGCTCGGCTGAATATTCATCGAATCTTCCCGAAAGCGATTTTGCATGCTCAGCAATGAACTCAAGACCCATATCCAGGGTGCCTACAGCCGTTTTCTGGAGGCCAAGGGACTCAAGCCACGCTACGGCCAGCGCCTGATGATCGCCGAGGTCGCCAAGGTTCTCGGCGGCATTGAAATGGATGAGGAAGGGCGTCGTTGCGGCGAACCGGCAGTAGTTGCCGTCGAGGCCGGAACCGGTACTGGCAAGACGGTCGCGTACAGTCTGGCCGCCATTCCTGCGGCAAAGGCTGCCGGCAAACGCCTGGTCATTGCCACCGCGACGGTGGCTTTGCAGGAGCAGATCGTCCACAAGGATTTGCCGGATATTCTGCGAAACAGCGGGCTCAATTTCAGTTTTACGCTGGCCAAGGGGCGCGGGCGCTATCTGTGCTTGTCCAAGCTGGATCTTTTGCTGCAGGAAGGGCAGGCACAGAGCAGTACTGCGCAGATGTTTGCCGAAGAAGGTTTTCGAATTGACGTGGATGAAAGTGCCCAGAAACTGCTGAACCAGATGATGGAGCGGCTCGCCGGCAATCGCTGGGATGGAGATCGTGATTCCTGGAGTGAAGCCATTGAGGATGCTGATTGGGCGCGAGTGACGACCGATCACAGTCAATGCACCAACCGTCATTGTCCGAACTTTCAGCAGTGTGCCTTCTACAAGGCGCGCGAAGGCATGACCAAGGTTGATGTGATCGTGACCAACCACGACATGGTGCTGGCCGATCTGGCGCTGGGAGGCGGAGCTGTACTGCCTGATCCGCGTGACACCCTGTATGTGTTTGATGAAGGCCATCATCTGCCGGACAAGGCAATTGGTCACTTTGCGCACTTTACCCGTCTGCGCTCGACGGCCGACTGGTTGGGGCAGGTGGAAAAAAATCTCACCAAGCTGCTGGCCCAGCATCCGTTGCCGGGAGAGTTGGGGCGGCTGATTGGCGCCGTTCCGGAGTTGGCGCGCGAGCTGCGCGGCCAGCAGCAGTTCATGTTCAGTGCCTGTGAAGAACTGGCCGACTTTCGCACCGGTGAAGATGTTGAAGGGCGCGAGCGCCCCAGGCATCGCTTTCCGGGTGGCGTGGTTCCGGAACATCTGGTCGAAATGGCGGTTGAACTGAAAAAAGGCTTTGCGCGGCTCAATGATCTGTTTACCCGGCTGGCTGAAATGCTCAAACAGGCCATGGACGGAGAGGCTGGCGTGGGCATCAGCAATCTTCAGGCGGAAGAGTGGTACCCATTGTTCGGCAGTCTGCTGACGCGCGCGCAGGGTAACTGGGAGCTGTGGTGTGCGTTTACTGCCGAGGACCCTGCTGACACTCCGCCCATGGCACGCTGGCTGAGCCTGGCTGACAGCGGGGCGATTTTCGATATCGAAGTCAACGCCAGCCCGATTCTGGCGGCCGAAACCCTGCGGCGCAACTTGTGGAATGTGGCCCATGGGGCCTTGCTGACGTCGGCAACCCTGACTGCACTGGGTAGCTTTGATCGGTTGCGCATGCGTGCCGGTTTACCCAGGAGTGCAGTTACCGCCGTGGTGCCAAGCCCCTTCATGCATGCCGAGGCAGGTCTGTTGCACGTGCCGGATTTGCAGGCTGATCCGCGTGATGCCGTGGCACACACCGCGGCCATTGTGCGGGCCCTGCCGGCGATTGTGGATGGTTTGCGCGGGACGCTGGTGCTGTTTGCCTCGCGCAAACAGATGCAGGGCGTTTTTGATGGGCTGGATCGGGAGTGGCGGCGTCGCGTGCTGATACAGGGCAGCCTGTCCAAGCAGGAAACGCTAACCAGGCACAAAGCACGGGTCGATGAGGGTGAGCCCAGCGTTCTTTTCGGGCTTGCCAGCTTTGCCGAAGGTGTTGACCTGCCGGGGGCTTACTGTGAGCACGTGGTGATCGCCAAGATACCGTTTGCGGTCCCCGACGATCCCGTTGAAGCAGCGCTTTCCGAATGGATCGAAGCCCGTGGTGGTAATCCGTTCATGGAAATTTCTGTGCCGGATGCTTCGTTGCGCCTGATTCAGGCCTGCGGGCGCCTGCTACGAACCGAGGCGGATCGGGGCACCATCACGTTACTGGATCGCCGGGTCGTCACGCAGCGTTACGGCAAGGCCATTCTGAATGCCTTGCCGCCGTTCCGTCGGCAGATTGATTGATTCACCTGCAGACCCCGCAAGCGCCCCGTTGCAGGGCGCTTTGGATCAGGTTCAGTTGAGCAGTTCGGTGAAGGCCTTGTCGGCTTCCAGAACCTCGGGCAGTGCAGCGAACAACTTGTCCATGTCGGTGCCTTCGAACAGCGGGCCGGTCAATGCGGCGCGCGACTGATCGTTGATGCCTTCATGCTTGGCCAGTGCTTCGGCAATCAGCACTGCGCGCGCTACGATGCCGGCCAGGGGCTGGTCGGCCGGCGCTTGAAGGGGTTTGGCCTGAAAGGCGATGCCTTGCTGGATAACGGCAGGTAGCTGCCAGCGGCGAGCCAGTTCCGCGCCGACTTCGGGGAAACCGAACCCGAGTTGCAGGGTCTCAAGGGCTACCTGGCTGGCTGCGTCGGTCTTGGCGCTGCGGTTGAGCTGGCTGGCGAGTTCGGGCAAGCCGGTCTGGATCAGCAATTGACCGATGTTGTGCATCATGCCGCAGGTGAAGGCGGTTTCAGTGGCGACGCTGGTGTTTTTCGCCAGCAGGCGGCACAGGCTGGCCACCTTGAAACTCTGCAGCCAGAAGGATTTCAGATCAAAGCCGGTATCGGTTTTGAAGGCGCCGGTTACGGCAGACGCCAGCACCAGGGTGCGCAAGGTGTTGAAGCCCAGACGCATGGCAGCGTCTTCGACGCTGGCTGCTTCACGGGCGCCGCGGAAACGTGCCGAGTTGGCCAGGCGCAGAACTTTGACCGCAATCACTGGATCAAGGGATATGTTGCGCGCGACACTGTCGATATTGGTATTGGGGTTGTCGAACTGCTGGATCAGCTCCTGAGCTACCATTGGGAATGGTAGGCAGGGTTTGAATCTGATCAAACAGGCTGTTGATATTCATGAGAAGCTCTCCGCTTTTGTGGTTCTGTTGAGTGCTTTTGTCATTGCCGAGCAGTTTTTTATAGCAAATTGCAGGGCGACTTGAAGATGGTGCTGGACTTGTTACTGGATACTAGAGGAAGCAAATGAAGCTAGATAGCGTGGTATTGAAGGGGTTGTTGCTCCTTTCCTTGTTCTGTAGCGCGACCGGCCGCGCGTCGGCAGCTGAAGCTACGGATATATACAGCTTCGTCAAGCCGCTTGATCTGGTCAAGCTCGAACTGCAAGACACTGTGCTTCCCAGTCAGACAGCGGAAGAAACGGCCTCTGGCGAGATCTTGCGTAGGCTGACTTTCAAGTCAGTCGCACAGCCAGCCTTGCGCATGGTGCCGCAATCCGGGCGTTGGGACTGGTCCGCTGCAGGCGCCATGACGCTGCGTATTCAGAACGCGATGGATTGGGCCGTCACGCTGGATGTCAGCATCGAAAGTGCTGGCGGCAAGGTTCTGCAGACCCGGCTGGCGCTGCCGTCAGGCCCGGCGCAAACCCTCGTGGTGCCGCTTAAGGCGACCTCGCCCCTGGCGCACGGTATGCGCGCTGGCCCCACCATGCCCTGGTCCCATGAGGGGCAGCGGCTAATACTGGCAGAGACTGTCACGGGTGAGCTGGTTGCCGATCAGATACTGGCTGTCAGCATCTCCATGCCGCGTCCGGATAGCCCGCAAAGCATCCTGCTGGGCCGCTTCGGGACGCGCAAGAGCGACCTGCTGCAGCCGCTTTATGAAGGATTGGTAGACGATTTTGGTCAGTACACCCGTGCCAGCTGGCCGGAAAAGGTCAAGGATCAGGCGCAGTTGACTGCCGCTGCAAGGCAGGAGCAGGAGCAACTCAAGGCTTGGTTGGCCAAGCGGCCGGCGACCGACAAGTTTGGTGGGTTACTCAATGGGCCGGTGTTCAAGCCCAGTGGCTTTTTTCAGGCGGTAAAACAGGATGGCCGCTGGTATCTGGTGACGCCTGAAGGGAATGCGTTTTTTTCGCTGGGCGTGAATACGGTGACAACCTCGCACAGCAAGACCTATGTCGAAGGCCGCGAGCGCATGTTTAATGCGTTGCCAGCAGAGGGTGAGGCGCTGGCGGCTTTTTATGGTACCGGCGATAACCGCAGCGATAGCGGCGCTAACCGCGGGCGCGCCTTTGATCACGGGCGCTGGTTTGATTTTTACAATGCCAACCTGCAGCGCATTGATGGTCAGGGCAATTCTTCGGCATGGCCTCAGCGCAGTCTCGACCGCCTGCAAGCCTGGGGTTTCAATACCCTGGGTAACTGGAGTGATTCCGCCTTTGCCGGTAACAAGCGGGTTCCCTATACCCTGCCGCTGTCGATCAGGGGCGATTTTGCGTCAATCAGTACCGGTCAGGACTGGTGGGGAGGTATGCCCGATCCGTTCGACCCGCGCTTTGCCATGGCCGCTGAGCGGGCGATTGCCATCGCCAGCCGGGACTTGCGGGATGATCCCTGGCTGATCGGTTATTTCGCTGACAATGAGCTGGCCTGGGCTGCACCCGGTGCCGATGCGCGCGCCCGGTATGCGCTGGCCTATGCCACGTTGCGTCTGACCACCGATGTTCCGGCCAAACGCGCCTTCCTCAAGCAACTGCGTGACAAGTACCGCAATCAGAATGGCATTTCCAAGGCCTGGGGTATCGATTTGCAGGCGTGGGAATTGATGGAGGATCCGGGCTTTGAGGCGCCACTGCCTGACCCTGCTCACCCCGAGATTGAACGCGATCTGCAGAAATTCCTGCGTTTGTATGCCGATACCTATTTCAAGACCATTGCCGATGCCTTGAAGTGGCATGCGCCGAATCAGCTGTTACTCGGTGGTCGCTTCGCCATTACCACGCCTGAGGCGGTAGCCTCCTGTGCGCAGTACTGCGCAGTGCTCAGCTTCAACTTCTACAGCACAACGCCGCAGCAGGGTTATGACTGGGAACTGCTTCGCCAGCTGGACAAGCCGATACTGGTCAGTGAGTTCCACTTCGGTTCCCGTGATCGCGGTCCGTTCTGGGGCGGTGTCAGTGAAGTCTACCGGGAAGAAGACCGTGGTCCGGCCTATGCGAAGTTTCTTCGCGCGTCACTCAACGAGCCGCAACTGGTCGGAGTGCACTGGTTTCAGTATATCGATCAGCCGGTCACCGGTCGGTTGCTGGATGGTGAAAACGGCCATCTGGGGCTGGTCGGTATAACCGATTTGCCTTTCCGCGGTTTTGTCGAGGCGGTCCGCAAGGCCAATCTGGCTATGCCTGAGCAGTGGCTGAAAGCCCCCAAGGGCAGCGCGCCGGTAACGCCGTGAGTAGATGGGGGGAGACTGTTGTGGAGGCATCGGTGCAGGTTCAAGGGTTCTTCGATCTTCGTTTTGAGGCGCTGCGTGATGCCTTTGCGCAGTTGTTGAGCGAGCCGGAGCAGCGCGGGGCCGCGCTTTGCGTGCAGGTCGGTGGTAAGACTGTTGTTGATTTATGGGGCGGCGTGGCTGACAGGGAGGGTGTTCAGGCGTGGCATAGCGACACGATTCTGAATCTGTTTTCCTGCACCAAAACCTTTGCTGCGGTGGCTGCATTGCAGTTGGTCGGCGAGGGGCGACTGGACCTGGATGCGCCGCTGGCGCTGCATTGGCCCGAGTTTGCGGCGGCCGGCAAGCAGGCGGTCAGTTTGCGCCAGGTGCTGTCGCATCGGGCGGGTTTGCCGGCGCTGCGCACACTGATGCCAGCAGAGGCCTTGTATGACTGGCCGCAGATGTGTGCGGCGCTGGCTGCTGAAGAGCCTTGGTGGGCGCCGGGTACGGCCCATGGCTATCAGGCGATCACCTATGGTTGGCTGGTCGGCGAGCTGCTGCGCCGATGCACCGGGACGCTGCCCGGTGACGAAATTGTTGCGCGCACCAGTCTGCCATTGGGGCTGGATTTTCACATCGGGCTGGATGATGCCGAATTTGATCGCGTCGCTCATCTGTCCAGGGGTAAAGGCATTCTGGGCGATACGGCGGCCCAGCGTCTGCTCAAGGTGAGCTTCACCGAGCCCTCAGCAATGACCACGCTGGCATTTGCCAACCCGCCGTCGATTCTGACCAGTTCCAACCGGCCGGAGTGGCGACGCACCCAGCAGCCAGCGGCAAACGGGCATGGTAATGCGCGCAGTCTTGCCGGCTTCTATGCCGGGCTGCTGGATGGCCGTTTGCTGACCAGCGAGTTGCTGGCAGAGATGACGCGCGAGCATGCTCACGGGGAAGATCTGACCCTGCTCACCGGTACCCGTTTCGGGCTGGGCTGCATGCTCGATCAGCCAGAGGTTGCCAATGCCACGTTCGGACTGGGGCCGCGCAGTTTCGGGCACCCGGGTGCCGGTGGGTCAGTCGGTTTTGCCGATCCCGAACGCGATGTGGCCTTTGGTTTTGTGACCAACAGCCTGGGTCCGTACGTGTTGATGGATCCGCGTCCGCAACGGCTGGCAGGGATACTTAAAGCCTGTCTCTAGGCTCCTTCGCGGCTGCCATCAAACGGCAGCGGGTGTGCCTGCTCAGTCCTTCTTGTGGCTGAGCGCGGTCACCTCTGCCACCAGCTCCCTGAGTCGGAGTTCGTCGATATCCAGCAACTCCAGTGAGGCTTCACCCAGTTTCTGCCATTCGTGGTTGGTGCTGCGCTTGCTTTGCTGCTGGTGAATATGTTCGGCCACTTGAGTCAGGGCGATCAGCCTGCGCGAAGCCACTGGCAGGGATTCCGCGCCGCTGCGCAACAACAGGAAGTCGTGGTGCTGGCGTATCGACAGACAGATCTCTTCCGGCAATGACCAGCTTTGCGCCAGCATGCAGCCGACGATGGTGTGGTTGGTCGGGAAATCGTCTTCTTCGACTTCGGTAAAACGCCGCAAAGGCTCTGTGTTGGCTTTGGCCAGCGTGTCGCGGTAGGACGGGAACTTGCACAGCAGAACCGGCACGCCGCAGTCGCGGAACAGGCCGTAGGTATAGGCATCATCAGCCCTGACGCCGCCTTTGCTGCCCAGCAGATTGACCAGCAGCCCGGAGTACTCGGCGATGCGCGCAGAGGCATCCCAGAACCGTTCCATGCTCGGTGATGCAGGAAAGGCGCGGCGCAGGGCAACGCCGGCCAGGGCTTTTCCCGCCACCTCAATGCCGAGCATGTTTAGAGCCTGGATCACCGTGCGGGCGCGCAGACGGTAACCGAAGTAGGGCGAATTGGCGGTCTTGATCAGGCCGGCGGAGAGTGCAACGTCCGTGCTGATATACAGGGCGATACGGCGAAAATCTGGCGCAGAGCTGCGCAGTTCCTGGGCGACCATATCCAGAATGGCGGGTCGCGGAGGAATGCCGATATCCATCACGCTGCGGGTCAGCAGGCTGTCGAGGGGGTCATCCAGGGCTGAATCGTTGCTCATGCTGGTGCACCTGCGAGGTTTTGGGTCTGACGTAAAAGCCAGCCAACCAGTTCATCTTCGTTCATCGGCCGGGCGTGCAGGAAGCCTTGTATGGCGTCGACTCCGGCGCTTTGCAGCATGTCCAGTTGCTCGTGGTTCTCGACGCCTTCTGCGACAACGGTCATGCCCAGTTCACGGCCCAGTTGGGTGATGGCTTTGACTACCGCAAATACCCGGCGATCGCCGGGTAATGGCGCAACAAAGGCCCGGTCCAGCTTGAGTTTGCTGGCAGGTATGTCCTTGAGGGTGGCCAGACACGAATAGCCTGTTCCAAAGTCGTCGATTGACAGACTTACGCCCATATCAATGGCGGCGCGCAAATGGCTTTGCACCAGCTCGGACACGTCCATGAACAGTGACTCGGTGATTTCCAGTTCGATCAGTTGCGGGGCTACGCCGCTGCACAGAAGGGCGGTGTACAAGGCCTGAGAGAACTTCGGTGCAGTGAGTTGTGCGCGTGAAACGTTGACGGCGATTTTGGTATTCATGCCGGCTTCGGCCAATCGCTTGGCCTGCATGGCTGCGCGCAGCAGGCACCACTCGCCCAAGCGAACGATCAGCCCGGTTTTCTCGGCAACCGGAATGAACTGCACCGGTGGCACCAGTTCACCATTGATCTCGCAGCGCATCAGGGCTTCGACGGCTTCAACCTTGCCGTCAAAACCGAGGATCGGTTGGTACTGCAGATACAGGCCGCCCATTTCCAGTGCGGCATGCAGCTTGTGTTCGACTTCCAGTTCTTCGCGCGCGAGCTTGATGCCAAGGCGTCCGGGCAGCTGCTCTTCGCCGGAGATCACCAGCTGATCTCCGCCCTGACGCTTGGCTTCAAACATGGCATGTTCGGCGCGCTGCAGGAAGGTTTCGGTTTCTTCTGCGTATTCCAGGCTGGCCAGGCCGATCGAGCAGGTGGGATGGAGGAAAATGGTACCGATTTCCATCGGTTGCTTGATCAGGTTCATGACCTCGTTGGCCAGCAATTGCGCTTCATCGGCGGCATAACCGCTGGCCAGCAGAAGAAAATCATCACTGCCCATGCGGGCGAGGTGCGCACGGTGTTGCAGGCGGTTTTGCAGGCGACTGGCGAGCTTGGCAATAACCGTGTCGCCACCGCAAATTCCCAGCGAACCGTTGATTTTGCGAAAGCGATCGATATTCAGCCATAGCGCGGTGAGCGGCTGACGGTTGCGCTGGGCATGCTCGGTCAGGCGGGTCGCGCTACGCAGACAACCATGCCGATCAAGAAAGCCTGTCAGCGTGTCGATGCCAGTGGTAGCCAATGCAATGTCCGGAATTTGTTGAGTCTGATCGCAGAGTTGTCCCATTTGGTGGCTATCGCAAGGCCTTGGAAGTGAAGTGGCGCACAATTGACGTCATTAATCCGGCATCTTTGCGGCTTGTCTCAGGTCAAGCGCGCGGGCCGTGGAGTGGTTAAGCTGAGAATGCCAGCAACAGGAGAACTTTTGATGACCCAGTCAGGTGAGACCCAGTCAGGTGTGCCTCAGTCAGGCAAGACCCAATCCATTGCCGATATGCGGCGCGATTATACCCGTGAAGGACTTTGCGAAACCCAGGCTCCCGATGAGCCGTTGAGTCTGTTCCATCACTGGTTTGCGCAGGCGCGGGAGACCGAACAGTTACCGGTTGAGCCCAATGCGATGATGTTGGCGACGGTGGATGGTCAGGGGCGCCCGCATTGCCGGGTGTTGTTGCTCAAGGCGCTGGATGAGCGCGGCTTTACCTTCTTTACCAACTATGAAAGCGCCAAAGGCGATCAGCTCAGGGCTGTGCCTTTTGCTGCAATGACGTTTTTCTGGCCGGGCCTCGAGCGTCAGGTGCGCATTGAGGGACGTGTGGAGCGGGTAACGGCCGAGGAGTCGGGTGCCTACTTCCAGGTGCGCCCGCTGGGCAGTCGGCTCGGTGCCTGGGCTTCGCCTCAGAGCCGGGTGCTGCGTGATCGTGCCGAGCTTGAGGCATTGCTGGCCAGTGCTGAGCTGCGCTTTCTCGACAAGGCACCGCATTGCCCGGAGCACTGGGGCGGCTACCGGCTGTTGCCGGAGCGCATCGAATTCTGGCAGGGCCGTCCGAGTCGCCTGCATGACCGGCTCAATTACCGCCTGGAGTCCGGTGGCTGGGTGCGCGAGCGGCTGGCACCCTGAAACCGGGCATTCACCGATAGTTGCTGGCGGCTTGCTCGAGCCAGGCTTGCAGTTGCTTGCCTTTGATTTTCTGGCTTTGGGCCTTTGCCAGTTGTTCGAGCATGTAGGCTTTTTTGCCAGGGTCATCATTGGCCATGGACAAGGCCAGGTCGCGGTCGCCCCAGCGCTTGAAGCGCACAAACAGCCACCAGTGGAAATAAATGGCGGTAAAGGTCAGAAAGGCAATGATGAAGTAATCCATGGGGAACTCTGGGTCGAAAGTGGGCGTCAAAAATTGTCGCACAAGAAATTCAGTCAGCGAGTGACAGTTGCTGATTTGCGCGCTCTAATTGCATCACTTGTTTATGGAGAGTTCTCATGCGAAAGCCCGTTTTACTGGTAACCACATTGGCGTTCCTGTCGCTGGTGCTGGGCGGTTGTACCTCCAATCTGACGGGAGACAGCTATTCCCGTGATGAAGCGCGGACCGTTCAGAACGTGCGGATGGGGACGATTGAGTACTTGCGGCCAGTGCAGATCGAGGGTACCAAAAGCCCGGTTGGCTCGATTGCCGGTGCTGCTGTAGGTGGTATCGGTGGCAGCTCTGTCGGTGGCGGCAAGGGCAGCTATGTCATGGCGGTGATTGGCGCAGTGGCCGGTGGCCTCTTGGGCGCCGCTGCCGAAGAGGGACTGACGCGTACCCAGGGCGTGGAAATCACTGTGCGTGAAGACGACGGCAGCTTGCGTGCCTATGTGCAGGAAGTGGAACCCAATCAGGTGTTCCAGGTTGGCCAGCGTGTGCGCATATTGACGGTCAACGGCACCAGTCGTGTGACGCCTTAATCACCGCAGGTGTTTTAAAAAGCCGCTTTTCAGCGGTTTTTTAATGGCTGTGATGCCCTGCTTTGCTCGCAGTGCATGGCATTATTGCTTCGCCAAGCTATGTCAGTCTGTCGCCGTTTCCAGCAGAAAAGGGTTTGAGCATGTTGCTGTTGATGATTGTCGTGCTGCCTTTTCTCGGCCTTGTTCTGCCGCTGCTGGCGGGCCATGGCAGGCGGGCTCTGTGCACCTTGCTGGCGGCGCTGGCACCGCTGGTGGCCTTGGCGCTGTTGCTCACATTGGCAGATGCCACGCTGTCCGGACTTGTTCTGCAGGCGGGCTTCGAGTGGCTGCCTGGCCTCGGTCTGAACCCCGGGTTACGACTCGATGGTCTGGGGTTGCTATTCTCCCTGCTGATACTTGGCATCGGCCTGCTGGTGATTCTCTATGCCCATTACTACCTGGGTGAAGACGAGCCAGTCGGGCGCTTTTACGCTTTCCTCCTGCTGTTCATGGGCGCCATGCTGGGCTTGGTGCTTTCGGCCAATCTCCTGCAGATGCTGGTGTTCTGGGAACTGACCAGCCTGTCCTCCTTTCTGCTGATCGGCTTCTGGGGGCACCGCTCGGATGCCCGTCGCGGCGCCCGCATGGCGCTGGCAGTGACCGGCGGCGGGGGGTTGGCGTTACTGGCCGGGATTCTGCTGATCGGTCAGGTGGTCGGCAGTTTTGATCTGGCTACGGTGCTGGCGGCCGGTGACCTGATCAGGGCCCATGCGCTCTATCCGTTGATCCTGGTGCTGGTCTTGCTCGGGGTCTTCACCAAGTCAGCGCAGTTTCCCTTCCACTTCTGGTTGCCGCATGCCATGGCGGCACCGACGCCGGTATCGGCTTATCTGCATTCGGCGACCATGGTCAAGGCCGGGGTGTTTCTGCTGGCGCGGCTGTACCCGGCGCTTTCCGGAACCGACCTGTGGTTCTATCTGGTCAGCTTTACCGGCCTGATTACCCTGCTGTTTGGTGCGGTAATGGCGCTGTTCCAGCATGATCTGAAAGGGCTGCTGGCCTATTCGACCATCAGTCATCTCGGGCTGATCACCCTGCTGTTTGGCCTGGATACGCGGCTGGCAGCGGTTGCGGCAGTATTCCATATCATCAATCACGCCACCTTCAAGGCGTCCCTGTTCATGGCTGCCGGCATCATCGACCATGAAACCGGCAGCCGTGACATGCGCCGCATCAACGGTATGTGGCACTACATGCCACATACCGCGGTGCTGGCGATGGTGGCCGCATCGGCCATGGCTGGCGTGCCATTGCTCAACGGCTTCCTGAGTAAAGAGATGTTTTTTGCGGAAACCCTCAGCTCCACGCACCTGGGAGGTTTCGGCTGGCTGATACCGGCCGGTGCGACCCTCGCCGGAGCCTTCGCAGTGGCCTATTCACTGCGCTTTATCCACGACGTGTTCTTCAATGGCGAACCGATCAACCTGCCGAAGTTTCCACCGCACGAGCCGCCGCGCTACATGAAGGTTCCGGTCGAGGTGCTGGTGTTCATCTGCCTGTTGGTGGGCATTCTGCCGGCCTATACGGTTGCGCCCCTGCTGGCGGCAGCGGCAGGTGCCAGCCTGAACGGTCCGTTGCCGGAATACAGTCTGGCGATCTGGCATGGCTTTAATCTGCCGTTGTTGATGAGTGGTCTGGCGTTGGTCGCAGGCTGCGTTCTCTATTGCTTGCGCAAGCCGTTGTTTCGCTGGTTTGCCGGCCTGCCAGAGGTGGATGCCAAAGCGGTATTCGAACAGCGGGTAGTGCGCCTGGCAGGGCGCGCGCGCCGGCTGACCAACCTGCTGGAAAGCGGCTCATTGCAGCATTATCTGGGCTGCATGGTGGCGGCCGCTCTGCTGGTGGTGTTGGTCGGTTTGTACCAGTTGCCGAAGCTCAGCGGCAGCCTGGGAGTCAGCACGCCCGATGCCATCACCGCGCTGGGCTTGCTGTTGCTGGCGGTTTCGGCGCTGGTGACCACCTTCCTGCACCATCGCCGGTTGGCCGCGCTGATGCTGGTGGGGCTTTCCGGTTTGCTGGTGGTGCTGATGTTTGTGCGCTTTTCCGCGCCGGATCTGGCGCTGACCCAGTTGCTGGTTGAAGTGGTGACGCTGATCCTGCTGATGCTGGCGATGTACTTTCTGCCCAATGATGGCCGTCAGGAGTCCACCAGCCTGCGCACCCTGGGCGATTTCGGGCTGGCGACCGGCTTCGGCGTGCTGGTGGCGATACTGGCGTTTGCGGTGATGACCCGGCCGTTCGAGAGCATTTCCGGTTTCTTTCTGGATAACAGTGTCAGCGGCGGCGGTGGCAAGAACGTGGTGAACGTGATTCTGGTGGACTTCCGCGGTTTCGACACGCTGGGCGAGATTACCGTTCTGGCGATTGCCGCGGCCGGTATCTTTGCCATGCTGCAGGGCCTGAGCCTGTTCCAGCCGGGTGTGGACGGGCAGGGCAAGGGCTGGGCGCGCGATCGCCACCCGCTGATTCTCTCCACCCTGTCGCGGGTCATGTTGCCCATGGCGCTGTTGATCTCGGTGTACATCTTCCTGCGCGGCCACAATCTGCCCGGCGGCGGCTTCATCGCCGGGCTGGTGACCGCCGTGGCGCTGATCCTGCAGTACATCGCCAAGGGCTCGGTCTGGATCGCCCAGCGCATGTCGCTGGATTACCACCGGCTGGCCGGCACCGGCGTGGTGGTGGCCGGGCTGACCGGGCTGGGTAGCTGGTACTTCGGTTATCCCTTCCTGACTTCCTCTTTCGGGCATTTTTCCCTGCCACTGGTGGGTGAGTTCGAGCTGGCTACCGCGATGCTCTTCGATCTGGGCGTGTACCTGACGGTGGTTGGGTCCACGCTGCTGATTCTTGCCAGCCTCGGCAAGCTCAACCGCAATGCCCCTGCGCAGGAGATGCTCTGATGGAAGCACTGTATGCAATCAGCCTGGGTGTGCTCAGTGCCTGCGGGATTTTTCTGCTGCTGCGCGCGCGCACCTTTCCGGTGGTGCTGGGGCTGACGCTGTTGTCTTATGCCGTCAACCTGTTCCTGTTTGCCATGGGCCGCCTGAAATCCGGTGCGCCGGCGGTGATCGGTGCCGCTGCCGAGGCGGCCGATCCTCTGCCGCAAGCGCTGGTGCTGACGGCCATCGTGATCGGCTTTGCGATGACCGCCTTCCTGATCGTGCTGGCCCTGCGCAGCCTTGGTGAACAGGGTACGGACCATGTGGATGGCAAGGAAAGCGACGAATGAATCATCTGTTGATCCTGCCGATTCTGCTGCCGTTGTTTGCCGGCAGCCTGCTGTTGATGGGCGGGCAGGTGGCGCTGCGCTGGCAGCGAGTGTTTTCCTGTGTGGCGACCTTTCTGCTGATTCCGCTGGCCGTGCTGCTGGTGCAAAAAGCCGACAGCGGGCTGTTGTTCAGTTATGCGCTGGGCAACTGGCAGGCACCGTTCGGCATTGCCTTGCTGCTCGACCGGCTCAGCGCCTTGTTGTTGCTGTTGACCGCCGTTCTGGCCGGGTTTGCGCTGATCTACGCCTGTCGCGGTGACGATCAGCGTGGCCCGAGCTTTCATGCGTTATTCCAGTTTCAGCTGCTGGGGATCAATGGCGCCTTCCTTACCGCGGATCTGTTCAACCTGTTCGTGTTTTTCGAAATCCTGCTGATCGCCTCCTACTCCCTGCTGCTGCATGGCAATGGCCGGCCGCGGGTGGCTGCCGGGCTGCATTATGTGGTGCTCAACCTGTTTGGTTCGGCGCTGTTCCTGATCGCGCTGGGAGTTTTCTACGGCGTGGCAGGCACCCTGAACATGGCCGATCTGGCGCACAAGGTTGCGCAAGCCAACGCAGAGCAGCAGCCATTGCTGGCGGCTGCCGGCCTGCTGTTGCTGGTGGTGTTCGGCCTCAAGGCGGCGCTGCTGCCCTTGTATTTCTGGTTACCCCGCGCCTACGCCTCGGCGACTGCGCCGGTGGCAGCGTTGTTCGCCATCATGACCAAGGTCGGCTTCTACTCGATTCTGCGGGTCTACACACTGGTGTTTGGCAGTGCTGCCGGCGCACTGGAATATCTCGCCCATGACTGGCTCTGGCCGCTGGCGCTGTTGACGCTGGTGGCCGGTTTTGCCGGCGTGCTGGCGGCGCAGAGTCTGGGCATGCTGGTGAGTTATCTGGTGGTGGTGTCGGTCGGTACGCTGACGGCGACGCTCGCGGTCGGTAGCGTCGAGGCACTGAGTGCCGGTCTGTACTACCTGATCCATAGCACGCTGATTGCTGCCGGGCTGTTTCTGCTGGTCGACATGATTGCGCGGCAGCGCGGCGAGCATGTCGATAATCTGCTGCAGGGACCCCGATTGATGCAGCCGCAACTGTTGGGCGGGCTGTTTTTTCTGGCGGCTATTGCCGTCGCCGGGCTGCCGCCACTGTCGGGTTTTCTCGGCAAGTTGCTGATCCTGCAGTCGGTGTCCGGCTGGCAGGCACTGCTGCTCTGGCCGATCCTGCTCGGCGGCGGGCTGGTCGTGCTGGTGGCCCTGAGCCGGGCGGGCAGCATGGTTTTCTGGAAGGTCGGCCAGCACCAGCTCGACAGCGCAGTCAGTGATGGCTGGCGCACCGTCGCGTGCGCCGGACTGCTCTCGGCCAGCCTGCTGTTGCTGCTGTTTGCGTCGCCATTACTGGCCTACACCCGCGCCACCGCCGAGCAACTGCTGAACCTGAGCGCCTATCTGGCGCTGGTGGGAGGGGCCCGATGAAGCGCAGTCGCTGGTTGCCTTATCCGTTGCTCAGTCTGAGCCTGTTACTGGTCTGGCTGTTGCTGGTCAATCAGGTAAGCGTGGGGCAGGTCTTGCTCGGCAGTTTTCTCGGTTGGGGCATTGCCGTGTTGTCGCGCATGCTCTGGATCGATGCGCCGCCGCTGGCGCATCCGCTCAAGCTGGCGGTCTTTCTGCTGCGCGTGCTGCTGGATATCGTGGTGGCCAACCTTGAAGTGGCGCGGCGCATTCTCGGGCCGATGGGGCAGTTGCGTCCGGGCTTTGTCGAGGTATCCCTGGAGCTGCGCGATGAGCTGGCGTTGACCATGCTCACCAGCATCGTCTCGCTGACTCCAGGCACCGTCTCGGCCGATCTGTCCGATGACCGCCGTCGTCTGTTGCTGCATTGTCTGGATGTGGCAGATCCTGCAGCGTTGGCGGCAGAGGTCAAGGCGCGCTACGAGGCACCGTTGCTGGAGATATTCCCATGCTCGAATTCGTGATTCCCGTTTGTCTGGCGCTGGTCGCCGTGGCTTTCCTGTTGGCCGTGGCGCGGCTGTTCAAAGGGCCTTCGCTGCCGGATCGCATCCTGGCGCTGGATACCCTGTACATCAATGCCATCGCCCTGATCGTGCTGTACGGGATTTCCTTTGGCTCGGATATCGTTTTCGAAGTGGCCCTGCTGATTGCGGTGATGGGTTTTGTCGGCACGGTGGCGCTGACCAAGAACCTGCTGCGGGGCGACATCATTGAATAGCGCGGAGCAGCAAGCATGAGTCTGTGGATTGAAGCACTGGTGTCGCTTTTCCTGCTGTTGGGCAGCGTCTTTACCCTGATTGGCGCGATTGGCCTGTATCGCCTGCCGGATTTCTTTACCCGCCTGCATGGTCCGACCAAAGCCACCACGCTGGGGGTGGGCAGCATGGTGATTGCCTCGATGATCTATTTCAGCGCGGTGCGCGGCAGTCTCAGCCTGCACGAGTTGCTGATCACCCTGTTTCTGTTCATCACCGCACCGGTCAGTTGTCACATGCTGGCCAAGGCCGCCTTGCAACAGAAGTTGCCGATCAAGCCCGGCACCACGGGAAAGCCTTGGCAGCAGTAGGGTGGGTTAGGCCAACGGCCGTAACCCGCCAACCGGCCGTGAGGCTGGCAAGGGCGATGTTTTTGGCATCGGTGGCGGGTTACGCCGGGCGTCGACACGCCGGGGGCCGACACGCCGGGCGTCGACACGCTGCGAGCGGCTAACCCTTCCTACAACCGCCGGCTGATAGTTCAAACTTCAGCAGGCCGGATCAATAAGAGGTTTTCATGTTGATACAGCGCTGGCTGGCTGTTGGCTGCCTGACCCTGGCCATGGCGCTCTGGGGCAGTTCGTTTATTGCGCTGAAGTTCGCCTTCGCCGAGATTCCGGCCATGTGGGTGATCTTCGCCCGTATGGCCATAGGTAGCCTGATCTTCCTGCTGGCCTGGCGTTGGCGCGGGACCATTCGTTATCAGGCCGGTGACTGGAAATACCTGCTTGGCCTCGCGGTCTGCGAGCCATGCCTGTACTTCGTCTTCGAAGCCATCGCCCTGCAAAATACCTCGGCCGCCCAGGCGGGCATGATTACCGCGCTGATGCCGTTGCTGGTCGCAGTCGGTGCCTATTTTGCCCTGGGAGAGCGTATTACCCGGCTGACGCTGATCGGCTTTCTGCTGGCCGTGGCCGGCGCCATCTGGATGAGTCTGGCCGGCGCTGCCGATGCCTCGGCGCCCAATCCGCTGCTGGGCAATTTCTTCGAATTTCTCGCCATGCTCTGTGCCATGGGCTACACGCTGCTGCTCAAGCATCTGTCGACACGTTATTCGGCCTTCATGCTCACCGCCATGCAGGCGTTTATCGGCGCGATCTTCTTCTTTCCGCTGGCCCTGCTGCAGGAACCGCTGCCTACCTCAGTCGGCCTGCAAGGGCTGTTGGCGGTGCTTTATCTGGGCGTGGTGGTGACCGTGCTGGCCTACGGGCTGTTCAATTTCGGTGTCAGCCGTCTGCCGGCCAGTCAGGCCTCGGGCTTCGTCAATCTGATCCCAGTGTTTACCCTGATCTTCGCAGTGCTGTTGCTGGACGAACGCCTCAACTCCATGCAAATGGCTGCTGCCGGGCTGGTGTTTGCCGGTGTGGTGATCAGCCAGTGGCGGCGTCCGGTGGCGGTGCCGGCGGGGGTGCTGGATTGACCGGGTTTGTTGTCAGTCAGGGGCATTGCCTTTGACCGGTCACGTGCTTTCGGCCTGAACATGGCTCGTTGTAGTGACGACTGGCAGAAAGCGGCCAGAAGCTGCTTGTCGCCGGTAACCTTCACGCCCAAACGTACAACATAAACCAGCAAGTAGCCTGGATATCTGCTTGGTGGAAAACGCTTCGCGGTTTTCCACCCTACGCTGACTACCTAATTACGTAGGGTGGACAACGTTTACTTGTCCACCACTTTCAGTTTCTGGCCTTAAGCCTCTCACTGCTCACCGATCCTGCCATTTGCCGTTCCCGACGGGGCCGCACAAACAAAAAGGCCAGCGCAATGCGCTGGCCTTTTTGTTTGTCGCGACGGGCTTACTTGCCGGTTTTGACGTTGCTCCAGGAGCGGGTCATGGTGCGCAGGACTTTCTGTGGCAGCACGTCAGCTACCCACAGGCGCTCCAGTGTTTCCGGGCTTGGGTAGATGCCCGGGTTGCCGGTGATTTCAGGGTCAACCAACGGGGTGGCTGCCTTGTTCGGGTTGGCGTAGGCCACGTAATCGCTGATTGGTGCGATGACTTTGGGTTCCAGGATGTAGTTGATGAACTGCAGGGCAGCATCCGGGTTCTTGGCGTCAGCCGGGATCGCCAGCATGTCGAACCACAGCGCCGAGCCTTCCTTGGGAATGCTGTAGGCGATTTCGTGGCCGTTCTTGGCTTCCTCGGCACGCGCCGCTGCCTGGAACACATCACCGGAGTAGCCGATGGCTACACAGATGTCGCCATTGGCGAGGTCAGAGATGTAACGCGAGGAGTGGAAGTAGGTGATGTACGGACGCACTTCCATCAGCTTGTCGGCCGCCTTGGCGTAATCAGCCGGGTTGGTGCTCTGCGGTGGCAGGCCGATGTAGTTCAGGACCATCGGGAACACTTCATCGCCCGAGTCGAGGATGGCGATCCCGCACTTGGCCAGCTTGGAGGCGTATTTCGGATCGAGGATCAGATCCAGCGAATCGACCGGTGCGTCATCGCCGAGGATTTCCTTGACCTTCTTCACGTTGTAGCCGATGCCGTTGGTGCCCCACAGGTAGGGAACTGCATATTCGTTGCCCGGATCAGCCTTCTGCAGCTGGGCCATCAGGGTTGGGTCGAGGTTGACCAGATTCGGCAGCTTGGATTTGTCCAGCTTCTGGAACGCGCCGGCCTTGATCTGCTTGGACAGGAAGTGCGCAGTCGGTACCACGATGTCGTAACCGGAGTTGCCGGACAGCAGTTTGGCTTCGAGCGTCTCGTTGCTGTCGAAAACGTCATACACCACTTCCACGCCAGTGGCTTTCTGGAAGTTGGCAACGGTGTCTTCAGCGATGTAGTCAGACCAGTTATAGATACGCACGGTTTCTGCAGCCTGGGCGCTCGCACTGACAAACAG
>DATMWH010000311.1:0-9843 GCA_035562615.1 Pseudomonas sp.
CATCTCCAGCACGCCATCGCGGCGCTGGATTTCCCGGTAGGTGTATATATTGGGCAACTGGTCCTGAAAGTCATAACCGCGCACCCAGAACAAGCGGTATTGACCAATGCTGTCATTGCTTGGCAGCGGGGCCTGGGACAGCCCCAGGGCGTAGATCCGATCGACATCGTAATGCCATGTCGGATACACCGCGCCGTCGACTTCATCCGCATAGGAACCCAGCCAGACATCCGCCTTGCCGCGCATCACCAGGCCGATCGAGCGCGTGTAGGGTTCGGTGTTAGCGAGCACCTTGACGCCTGCCGGCTCAAATACCTTGCGCAGGATATCCCAGCCAAGGCCAGTGCCATCTGCATTGGTGTGGTCATCCCAGACTTCACTGACTGCGCGGATTTCAGCCGGAATCAAAGCCTCTGCCGCCGAGGCAGGCAGAGTGCCGATGATTCCGCAAAGCAACAGGCCAACCAGCCAGCCAGAGCGCATTGTCAATTCCCGCCTGTTTTATCCCCAAGCCGCATTTTCAGCTCAGGAAATAGAGCAATCCATGCATGGCCAACCAAGCAAAGACGCCCGCCAGCACATCGTCAAGCATAATCCCAAGCCCACCATGGACGTGACGATCAATCCAGCGGATAGGCCACGGTTTGAGAATATCCATAAAGCGGAAAATTAAAAATCCCAGCAACAGCCATTGCCAGCCTTCCGGCACCAGCCACAGGGTGATCCACATGCCGACCATTTCGTCCCAGACGATCCCCTCATGGTCCTGCACCCCCAGATCTTCTGCCACACGCCCGCACAACCAGAAGCCGAACAGCATGGTCAGACCCAGCACCAGCCAGTAACCCCAGTCCGGCAGCATCTGCAACAGCGGAATAAAGGGCAGCGCAACCAGAGAACCCCAGGTCCCCGGTGCCTTGGGCAGGGTGCCCGAGCCAAAACCGAAAGCCAGAAAATGCCAGGGATTGCGCCATACCGATGACGGTGACCTGCGAGAATCAGCCATGGGCACTCCCGAAATGTTGATAACCACCGACTGACAGATGCAGCCGCTGACCTGAAGCATCGAAGACCTGAACCCCCGAGCCCTGCAGGACATGCCCAATCACTTTCACCTCTGGCCACTGGCCTTGCAGGCTTTGCAGCTGATCGACCGGCAAGCTGAAGAGCAGACGATAGTCGTCGCCACCGGCCAGCGCACAGTGCTGCGCACGCGCCTCACCGAGCAAGGCGAGCGCTGCTTTGGCGATGGGCAGAAGAGGCAGTTCGATATGCACAGCTACCCCGGAGGCCGTCGCCAGGTGTGTGCAGTCCGCCAGCAAGCCGTCGGAGATATCCAGCGCCGCCGTGGCTTTGCCGCGCAGCGCCAGACCCAGCGCCAGTTGCGGCTGTGGCGTCCAGTAACGCGCCAGCAGGGCTTGAGCAATTTCCGGCTCAGCAGTGGCCTGCCCCAGCACCAGCGGCAAGGCGGCCGCCGCATCGCCCAGACTGCCGCCCACACACAGCAGGTCACCGGCCTGCGCGCCACTGCGCGTCAGGGCTTGCCCGATGGGCACACAACCGATCACGGTAAAGGTCAGGCTCAGCGGTCCGCGGGTGGTATCGCCACCCACCAACGCCAGCCCACAGAGCTGCGCCATGCGATCCAGCCCCTGGGCAAACGCCCTGAGCCAGACAGGATCAGCCGCCGGCAGGGTCAGCGCCAGGGTAAAGCCAAGGGGGGCGGCACCCATTGCGGCGAGATCACTGGCCGCCGCTGCCAGCCCACGCTGGGCAAGCAGAAAGGCATCTGCACCCTCCGGAAAGTGCACACCGGCGACCAGCGTATCGGTGGACACCGCCAGCTGCTCACCGGCGGACAGCGCCAGCAGCGCGCAATCGTCACCGATACCCAGCTCGACACCGGCAGATGCTTGCGCACACCGCGCGGAGGCGAAGAACTGGCGTATCAGCTCGAACTCACCCAGCCCCGGCGAATCAGCGCTGGTGGGCACGCACTTCAGCTTCACGCAGGCGCGGTGCGAGCTTGTCCAGCACGCCGTTGACGAACTTGTGCCCATCAGTAGCGCCGTAGACCTTGGCCAGCTCGATGCCCTCGTTGATGACCACCCGGTAAGGCACATCCACCCGGCTGTGCAGTTCGAAGGCCGATAGCCGCAGAATGGCCAGCTCGACCGGATCCAGCTCTTCCAGAGCACGATCCAGACAGGGCACCAGCAGTTCATCCAGCTCGCTTTTCAGGCTCGGCACACCGTGCAGCAGCTCACGGAAGTAAGCACCGTCTACCCCGGCGAAATCGTTATCGACGCGAAACTGTGCTTCGATCTCATTGATTGACTGACCGGCCATATGCCACTGATACAGCGCCTGCATGGCCAGACTACGCGCCTTGCGGCGGGTTGCAGTCTTGCCCTTGGCCGGCTTGGCGTCAGGCTCTGGCGGGTTGTCGATATCGCTGTTAAAGCTCACTTGGCCTCCAGCGCGGCCAGCAGGCTGACCATCTCAAGGGCTGACAGTGCGGCTTCGGCGCCCTTGTTCCCGGCTTTGGTGCCCGAACGCTCAATGGCCTGCTCGATCGAGTCGACCGTCAGCACACCGAATGCAACCGGCACACCAAACTCCATGGACACCTGAGCCAGGCCCTTGGTGCACTCACCGGCGACGTATTCGAAGTGCGGGGTACCGCCACGGATCACGGCACCCAGAGCAATGATCGCGGCGAACTCGCTGCGCTGCGCAACTTTCTGCGCCACCAGCGGAATTTCAAAGGCGCCCGGCGCGCGAATGAGGGTGATATCGCTTTCACTCACACCATGGCGGACCAGGGCGTCAACGGCGCCACTGACCAGGCTTTCGACGACAAAGCTGTTGAAACGGCCTACCACGAGGGCGAATTTGCCTTTAGGGGCGATGAAGGTACCTTCAATGGTCTTCAGGGTCATGTGACGGGTCTCAGTCTGGGTAAAGAGCCGGGACGCCTCTCGGACGCCCCGATATACAGTTAGCTAACCCCTCTCCCGCGCGCGGGAGAGGGGCTGGGAGAGGGTGAGTGCGACCACCCCTCTCCCGCCCTACGGGCACCCTCTCCCCCTAAGGGGCGAGGGACATCAGATGCTGCCTGCGGCCGCTGCTTGCTCAGCGGGCAGGTATTCTACTACCTCCAGGTCAAAACCGGATATCGCGTTGAACTTCATTGGCGAACTCATCAGGCGCATCTTGCGCACACCCAGGTCGCGCAGGATCTGCGAACCGGCACCCACCGTGCTGTAGGTCGTGGGGGTTGCCGGCTTGCTCTCGCCACCCTGCGGACGCTCAAGCTGAGCCAGCAGCTGCGGACCGTTGATCGGATTCCCCAGCAGCAGCACCACACCACTACCGGCGCGGGACACTTCGGCCATGGCCGCCCGCAGGCTCCAGCGTCCTGCCTGGCGGACCATGAACAGATCCCGCAGCGGATCGGCATTGTGCACCCGCACCAGCGTCGGCTCCTCGGCGCAAATGCTCCCCAGGGTCAACGCCATGTGCACGTTGTCATCCAGCGCATCGCGGTAGCTGACCAGATTGAACTGGCCCAGCTCACTGTCGATGGTCTGTTCACTGACGCGTTGCACGGTGCGCTCATGGATCAGGCGATAGTGAATCAGATCGGCGATGGTGCCGATTTTCAGCCCATGCTCGGCGGCAAATACTTCAAGCTCAGGGCGTCGCGCCATGCTGCCGTCATCATTCATGATTTCGCAGATCACACCGCTGGGCTCGAAACCTCCCAGGCGCGCCAGGTCGCAGGCGGCCTCGGTATGGCCGGCACGCGCCAGCACACCACCGGCCTGGGCCATCAGCGGAAACACATGACCGGGGCTGACGATATCGTCGGCCTTGGCGTTGCGCGCCGCCGCCACCTGCACGGTGCGCGCACGGTCGGCCGCCGAAATACCAGTGGTCACACCCTCCGCGGCCTCGATGGAAACGGTGAATTTGGTGCCGAAGCCAGAGCCGTTGCGTGGCGCCATCAGTGGCAACTTGAGCGTTTCACAGCGCTCACGGGTCATCGGCATGCAGATCAGACCCCGCGCATGCTTGGCCATGAAGTTGATGTGTTCGGCCGTCACGCATTCGGAGGCAATGATCAGGTCGCCTTCGTTCTCGCGGTCCTCGTCATCCATCAGGATGACCATTTTTCCCGCGCGGATGTCTTCGACCAGTTCTTTGATGCTGTTAAGAGCCATGGGGCTGTTCCTTTAATTCTTCAGATAGCCGTGTTCGGCCAGAAAGCTTTCACTCAGACCACCAGACTTGCCATCTGCCGCCTTGTCGCCGAGCAACAGGCGCTCCAGATAACGCGCCAGCAGATCCACTTCCAGATTGACCTGCCGGCCGGGGTGGTAGTCGGCCATGATGGTTTCGCCCAAGGTGTGCGGCACGATGGTCAGCTCGAACTCAGCACCGTTCACGCCATTCACTGTCAGGCTGACGCCATCCACGGTAATGGAACCCTTGAGCGCAATGTATTTGGCCAGTTCGCGCGGTGCACGGATACGAAACTGCACGGCGCGGGCATTGTCTTCGCGGCCGACCACTTCACCGACACCGTCAACATGCCCGCTGACCAGATGACCGCCGAGGCGGCTGCTGGGCGTGAGTGCCTTCTCCAGATTGACCTTGCTGCCGATCTTCAGATCAATAAACGCCGAACAGGCCAGCGTTTCCCGGCTGACATCGGCCCAGAACCCGTTACCGGGCAATGCCACGGCGGTCAGGCAAACACCGTTCACGGCAATACTGTCACCCAGCTTCACATCACCCAGGTCAAGCTTGCCGGTATCCACGTGAACGCGCACATCGCCACCCTTGGGGCTGAGTGCGCGAACGCTGCCGATGGCTTCGATTATGCCGGTGAACATGCCGCCTCCCGGTCATTTTTGCTGTAAATACGCATGGTCGAACTCCTGTTTTGATTAAAAACAGGGCTTGATCGAAAGGGATTGGCGCAGGCGCGCAAAGCACGCCCGACGAGGCGATCCCGCTCTCTCTTTATCCGGACTCTAACCGTCGGCTCCGGAATCACACCGGATCTGCTGACCTTGCCTGGCTGCCGGCAAGCGCTCGCGGGCTGGCTGCCTGATGCAGCATCACCGCCGGTGGGGAATTTCACCCCGCCCTGAGAACGTTACAGCCACGGATGACTGCGGATGGCATTTTAACCCTATTTACCAGCCCCCTGCATGCAGCGCTGACTAAGTCGGCAGAGGCACCGCAATGATTCGCCAGTCATCGCCCACCGCGCGCATCTCAACGATCTTTAGCTGCGGCGCTTCAGCCATGCGTCCCAACGGCCAGTCCAGCAAAGGCCGGGCACTGGAACCGAAAAACTTGCCCGCGACAAACAGCTGATACTCATCGACCAGTCCGGCCCGGGCAAATGCCCCCGCCAGGCGGGGACCGGCCTCGACCAGCACTTCGTTGGCACCGCGCGATGCCAGTTCGACCAAGAGTTTGCGCAGGTCGACGTGACCACTGTTGCCGGGGATGGCCAGCAATTCATGGCCATCACCCAGAAAACGCTCGCGGGCTGTGGCGGCGGCACAGGTCGCCACCAGCGCTTTACCGACCTGGTAAAACGGCGCCTCCAACGGCACGCGCAACCGGCCATCCACCAGCACCCGCAGGGGCGGCCGGGTCATGGCCAGCGCGCTCAGCTCGGCATTCAAGCCCAGCTCATCAGGACGCACCGTCAGCCGCGCGCCATCCGCCAGCACGCTGTCGGCGCCCGTCAGTACCACGCTGGAGCGGGCGCGCAAGCGCTGCACCGCCGAGCGCGCCGCCGGCCCGGTAATCCACTGGCTTTCACCGCTGGCCATGGCCGTGCGGCCATCCAGACTCATCGCCAGCTTGACCCGCACAAACGGCAAACCCTGTTCCATGCGCTTGATAAAGCCGGCATTCAGGCTGCGCGCGTCGCTTTCCAGCACTCCGCAAGAGACTTCAATTCCCGCCTGCGCCAAGCGCTGCAGACCTCGGCCGGCTACCTGCGGATTCGGGTCCTGCATGGCCGTCACGACCCGTCCGACGCGTGCCTCAATCAGTGCATCGGCACAGGGCGGGGTGCGCCCATGGTGACTGCAGGGTTCCAGCGTCACATACGCCGTGGCGCCGGCAGCCAGCGCTCCGGCCTGACGCAGTGCGTAGACTTCGGCATGCGGCTCACCGGCACGGGCATGCCAGCCTTCGCCGACAATCCGCCCATCACTCACGATCACGCAACCGACCCGCGGATTGGGGTGGGTGGAGTACAGCCCCAGACGTGCCAACTCCAGCGCGCGGGCCATGTAGGCCTGATCGGTTTGAGTCACGGCTTGGCCGGCTCGCGGGACAGGCGCTCGATCTCTTCGCGGAACTCGTTGAGATCCTGAAAACGCCGGTACACCGAGGCAAAGCGGATATAGGCCACTTCATCGAGTTTCTGCAGCTCGACCATCACCAGCTCACCGAGCACGCGGGACTTGATTTCGCGCTCACCGGTGGCGCGCAATTGATGCTTGATATGCACGATGGCCTCTTCGAGGCGCTCGACGCTCACCGGCCGCTTCTCCAGCGCCCGCTGCATGCCAGCGCGCAGTTTTTCTTCGTCGAAGGGCTGACGACTGCCGTCGGTCTTGATCAGGCGCGGCATCACCAGTTCAGCAGTCTCGAAGGTGGTGAAACGCTCTTCACAGGCCATGCACTCACGCCGCCGGCGCACCTGATCACCTTCGGCGACCAGGCGTGAATCAATGACTTTGGTGTCATGGGCACCACAGAACGGACAATGCATGGCGGTTTACTGCTGAAATCGGGCATTCATGGTAGAGCGCATCACGCCGGCAAGACAAGCCAGCGACTTTGCGTTATACAGGCGCGAATTTCGACCCACGCACCTGCAGGAATCTCTATGCGCCTTGCGACCCTGAGCCTGATTGGCTGCCTGCTCTCGGGCTGTTCTTCGACACCAGCTGAACCGCCGGCAAAATTACCGGTTTCACCCCAGCAGCCCGCGCCTGCCAGGGCCCACATCGAGCAGCCGGTCGAGCGCTTTCAACTCAGCGGCGCACTGCTGACCCCGCCAGCCGGCAGCGTGGTAGAACTGGCGCTGCTCCTGGTCGATCCCAAGGGGCGCCCGAAAGGTCTGCTCGGCAGCACCACGCTGACCGGCACCGGCCAATCCCTGCCATTTACACTGGGCTTTTCCCGCGACCAGCTACCCGCCGATCTGAGCGCGCAATTGCGCGTGCGTGTCAGCCTTTCCGGCCAACTGACCCAGCGCCTGCCCGGCAAACCCATCGCCACTTTGCACAGCCAGAATCTGGGCGCCCTGCAGTTGGTCAGCGCGCCATGAACGCGCCTGAGCAGCTCAGCTTGCCGCTGCAACAGCTGCTCGGTGATGCACGCCTGAACGCCTGCCATCTGCCGGGGACCGATTTGCAGCTCTGGCTGATCGATATCGACAACATGGACCGGGCCTTTGATGCCGAGGAAACCCGGCGCATCCTGGCCGATCCGCCCTACTGGTGTTTCTGCTGGGCCAGCGGACTGGCACTGGCACGCTGGATCGCGCAAAACCCGCACTGGGTACACGGCAAGCGCGTGCTCGATTTCGGCAGCGGCTCCGGCGTGGTGGCCATCGCGGCGGTCAAAGCCGGCGCCCTTGAGGTGGTGGCCTGCGATCTCGACCCACTGGCACTGAGTGCCTGCCGGGCGAATGCCGAACTGAACGAGGTCACGCTTGGCTACAGTGCGGACTTCTTTGCAGAGCAGGATCGCTTCGATCTGATCATCGTTGCCGACGTGCTTTATGATCGCGCCAACCTGCCATTGCTGGATCAGTTCCTCAGTCGCGGACAGCAGGCGCTGGTCGCCGACTCACGAGTGAAAGACTTCCAGCATCCCCGCTACACAAGGCTTGAAACACTGCACGCGCGCACCTGGCCAGACCTGGGCGAGCCGGCTGAATTTCGCAACGTCAGCCTGTATCACGCCCAACGCTAAGGTGAATACCGCGCCATTGCAGGAGTCAGCTTGCTGGCGATTCAGTGCGTCAACAGCATCAGCTCCTACACCGCGAGTCTGCTCTATAAAACGGACTGCGCCTTGTATCCTGCCAGCGCTGCCCGCATTTATAGTCGCACCACCTACGCACAACGAGACCCGCCATGAGCGCCAGCCCCTATATCTTCGACATCGCAGGAACAGCCAGTTTTGAACAACTGGTGATCGAGAACTCCTTTCACAAACCGGTGCTGGTGGATTTCTGGGCCGAGTGGTGCGCGCCCTGCAAGGCGCTGATGCCGCTGCTGGCCAAGATCACCGAGGACTATCGCGGTGAGCTGCTGCTGGCCAAGGTCAACTGCGATATCGAGCAGGACATTGTCGCGCGCTTCGGTATCCGCAGCCTGCCCACCGTGGTGCTGTTCAAGAATGGGCAGCCGGTCGATGGGTTCACCGGCGCGCAGCCCGAGTCAGCGATCCGCAGCCTGCTCAAGCCTCACGTTGCCGATCCGGCGCCCGAGGTGGGCGATCCGCTGGAAAGCGCGCAAGAACTGTTCAGCAACGGTCGCCTGGCGGAGGCCGAAGCACTGCTCAAAAGCATTCTCGGCGAGAACAACCAGCATGCAGCCGCCTTGATTTTGTATGCTCGCTGCCTGGCCGAGCGCGGCGAACTGGGTGAAGCAGAAACGCTGCTCAATGCGGTCAAAGGTGATGAACACAAGCAGGCGCTGGCCGGCGCCCGTGCCCAGCTGACCTTCCTGCGCCAGGTGGCTGAGTTGCCGGAAGCGGCCCTGCTGAAATCCCGGCTGGCACAAAACCCCGAGGACGATGAAGCCGCTTACCAACTGGCGATTCATCAGCTGGCCCGCCAGCAATACGAACCCGCACTGGAAGCCTTGCTCCGCGTATTTGTCCGCAACCGCAGTTACGCCGATGGCTTGCCGCATAAAACCCTGCTGCAGGTATTTGATCTGCTCGGCACAGGCCACCCGCTGGTGACGCAGTACCGCCGGCGGCTTTATCAGGCCATTTATTGAGTGCGAGCCTCAGGCAATGGCGTGCCGGCAGGGAAGTGCTTGCCGGCACGCCATGAAAGGTTATAAGGTAACGATTTACGCCTGAAAGGATATTCCCATGCGCGCTCTGCTACTCGCTCTGCCCTTCACCCTTATGCCTCTGTCACTGACACTGGCCAGTGAGCATGATCATGACAGCCTCGACAAGCACGAGCATGGAGCAGCCTCACTGAATGTCGCGCTGGAAGGCAACACACTGGAAATCGAGCTGGAAAGCCCGGCCATGAACATCGTCGGCTTCGAGCACATGGCCAGCAGCGCGCAGGACCAAGCCACCGCAGCCACTGCGCGAACCGCACTGGAAAAGCCGCTGAGCCTGTTCCGCTTGCCCGCAGCAGCGCAATGCGTTGTCACCGAAGCAGAGGTGGAGAGTCCGCTGTTTGGCAATGATGAGCATGACCACGCACCTTCCGACGCCAAGAGTGAAAGCCACAGCGATATAGACGCCGAATACGAACTGACCTGCAGCAAGCCGGAGGCACTCGACTCGCTGAGTCTCGCGCCGTTCTTCAAGGCGTTCCCCGGCACCACAAAAATCGCTGTCCAGCTGATTGGACCCAATGGTCAGCAAGGCGCAGAACTGACGGCTGCCAGTCCTTCGATCAGCTTCTAAAGCCAACGAAACACCGTTCGCGCCCTTAACCGAACCCAGCAGCCGACAAGCTGCAGAATCTTGCTTATGCTGTCGGCTGATTATCCACCTGCGAATTACCATGTCGCCTGACCTGATCGAAATCACCCAGCT
>DATMWH010000312.1:0-6657 GCA_035562615.1 Pseudomonas sp.
TCATGTTCCGGGTTGCAGCGGGATAACTCGGCTAACCTGTCAGTTCATCCCAGTAAAAAACAGCAGCCGGGAGTCCCTGCCATGTTCGCCAATCGCAGCTTCAGCCAGAAAATCCTCATCGCTGCTGCGGCAGTGGTCATCGGCGCGTTTGCCCTGTTTGCGCTGTACAACGACAGCCTGCAACGCAAGAGCATCGGCGACAGTCTGGACAACTATCTGCAGGATATGGGCTTGCTCACGGCGACCAATATCGAGAGCTGGTTGTCGGGTCGTGCCTTGCTGATTTCGGCGGCGGCTGAGGCATTGGCTGCCGACGCCAGTGCGGAGGCGGTGACCCGGCTGATTGAGCAGCCGGTGATGACCAAGACCTTCGACTACATCTACATGGGCGGCGAAGACGGCGGTATGGCCATGCGTCCCAAGGATGAGTTGCCGGCTGATTACGATCCGCGCCAGCGCCCCTGGTTCAAGGCGGCGCTCGCTGCCTCCGGCATTACCATCACCGACCCCTATGTGGATGCCAATACCAATGCCTTGATTGTGACGTTGGCTGCTCCGGTGCCCGGCAAAGGCGTGGTGGGCGGTGATCTGAGCCTCAAAGCGCTGGTGGAAACCATCAACGCACTGGACTTCAATGGCACCGGCTACGCCTTTCTGGTCAGCGAGGACGGCACCATTCTTGCCCATCCCGATAGCAAGCTGGCGATGAAAACCCTGGCTGAGTTGTTTCCGCAGGCAACGCCCGAACTGACCGCCGCGCTGACCGAAGTGGAGGTGGATGGTTCTACACGCCTGCTCACCTTTACGCCGGTGAAGAACCTGCCTGGGGCGAAATGGTATGTCGGACTGTCGATAGACAAGGCCAAGGCCTTTGCCATGCTCGATGAGTTCCGCTGGTCGGCGCTGGTGGCTGCGCTGATCGCCGTGGCGGGCATCATCGGCTTGCTGGGCATGCTTATCGGTGTATTGCTCAAGCCCATGCGGGTGCTGGGGCATACCATGGATGACATTGCCGCCGGTGAAGGCGACCTGACCCGGCGTCTGCAGATCGATTCGCAAGACGAATTCGGTCGCCTGGCGGGCGCCTTCAACCGTTTTGTCGAGCGCATTCACGCCTCCATCAGCGAGGTGGCGTCTGCCGCCAGAGCAGTCAACGATGTTAGCTTGCAGGTGATGTCGGCCTCGAATTCATCGATGCAAAACTCCGATGAGCAGGCCAGCCGTACCAACAGTGTGGCGGCAGCGATCAATCAGCTGGGCGCTGCGGCACAGGAGATTGCGCAGAATGCCGCCAGCGCTTCGCATCAGGGACCGATGCGCGCCGTCTGGCGGAAAGCGGGCGGCAGGTGGTTGAACAGACCATTGATGCCTTGGGTGAATTGACCAGCAAGGTGCGCGCCTCGTGCGGCAACATTGAGGCGCTTAACAGCAAAACAGCCAACATCGGGCAGATTCTCGAAGTGATCAAGAGCATTTCCGAACAGACCAACCTGCTGGCGCTGAACGCGGCGATCGAAGCTGCGCGCGCGGGCGATGCCGGGCGTGGTTTTGCCGTAGTGGCCGACGAGGTGCGCAACCTGGCACATCGCACCCAGGAGTCGGCCCAGGAAATTCACAGCATGATTGACGAGCTGCAATCCGGAGCACAAAGCGCAGTAGGCACCATGGTCGAGAGCCAGCGTTACAGCGAGGACAGTGTGGGTATAGCCAATCGTGCCGGCGAGCAGTTGGGCAGTGTCACCGAGCGGATTGGCGAGATTGATGGCATGAACCAATCCGTGGCTGCCGCCACCGAAGAACAAACGGCAGTGATTGAATCGCTCAACATGGACATCAATGAAATCAACACCCTCAACCAGCAGGGCTTGATCAATCTGCACACTACGCAGGATGCCTGCCGCGAATTGGACATTCAGGCCAGTCGGCTCAAACAGCTGGTAGACAGTTTCCGGATCTAGACAGTTGGGGGGAACCCCGTGCAACGTTCTTGACCCAACCCGGGCCACTAGGAAATTCCACCACCGCGCTGGAGCGCTTATGATGCGCTGCGCTTCCAGTTGTCGATGCCGATGCTTCAGCAGAAGCGCGTAGTGACCTCGCCGATCGGGTACAACCCGAGTTGATGCAGATCGCCGTTTCCATCTTTCGGGCAGAGTTTTTCTGCCCGCTCTTATTCAGGGGTAATGCCTTTGCTGCGTAGGATTCTGCGAGAACCGCTGGTGCACTTTCTGTTTATCGGCTGGCTGTTGTTTGTGCTCTACAACCTGATTTCTGCGCAACAGGGCGGCAGCGAGCGGCAGGTTGTGCTGAGCAGCGCCATGATCAACGAAATCGCCCAGGGCTTCCAAAGCACTTGGCAGCGCCCGCCATCGGCCGAGGAGCTGCAGGGCTTGCTGGAGGCGAGGGTGCGCGAGGAGTTGCTGTTCCGTGAGGGCCTCGCGCTGGGGCTGGAGGCGGACGATCCGGTGATCCGCCGGCGGATCGCGCAGAA
Organism: Pseudomonas sp.; assembly: GCA_035562615.1. Lineage (GTDB taxonomy): Bacteria > Pseudomonadota > Gammaproteobacteria > Pseudomonadales > Pseudomonadaceae > Aquipseudomonas. The sequence goes on from DATMWH010000312.1 coordinate 2,492, forward strand.
GGTCGATGTGCTGGCCGAAGAGTCGGCGCTGGTCGATGCTGCCAGTGACAGCCAGCTGGAGGATTTTCTGCAGCGCAATGCAGCGCGTTATGCGCTGCCGGCCGAGGTCGCTTTCGAGCAGGTGCTGTTTGATCCAAACCGGCATGGCGATAACCTGCAGGCGAATCTGAGCGCCGGCTTGCAACGTTTGCAGGCGGGCGCAGCTGCCGGCCAGATCGGCGATCGCACCCAGTTGCCGGCGCGGGTAGAGGCTACCCCGGCAGATCTGCTGGCGCGTGATTTTGGCGAGTCTTTTGCGGCGGCCTTGAGCGAGTTGCCCGTGGGTGTCTGGGCTGGCCCCGTGCCCTCCGGTTTTGGCTGGCATCTGGTGCGCCTGCAGAGCGTCACGCCGGGGCGCCCTGCGACCTTGAACGAGGTGCGCAAGGCGGTCGAGCGCGACTGGGAGAACGAGCGCCGCCAGAGCGCCCGGCAGACCTTCTACGACCAGTTGGCAGACAAGTACGAGGTGATCATCGAGCCCTCATCCGGGGCGGCGCAGTGATTGCGCGCTGGCTGATCCTGCTGCTGGGCCTGTTGGCGCTGCCGGCAATTGCTGATGTGTTCCGTCCCGCCTATCTGCAGCTCAAGCAGCTGGATGCGGAAAATTATCAGGTGCTGTGGAAGGTGCCGGCCCTCGACGAACAGACCACGTTGAAAGTGCGGCCGCTGTTCCCCGAGCAAACCCGCGAAACCTCCAGCCGCTCCTCGAGCTTTGCCGGCGGTGCACTGGTGCAGCGCTGGACAATTCATTTGCCGGGCGGGCTGGAAGGGCGACCCATAGTGTTCAGCGGTTTGTCGGCACTGGGGCTGGATGTGCTGGTGCGCGCCGAGCGCCTGGATGGCAGCGAGCAGCTGCTGCGCATCCTGCCGGTCGATCCGCAATTCGTGCTCAAGCCGCCGCAGGGACCGCTGGAGGTGGTGTTCGCGTATACGCTGATCGGTTTCGAGCACATTCTCAGTGGCCTGGATCATCTGCTGTTTGTGTTTGCCCTGATGCTGGTGGTGCGCAGCCCGCGCCAGCTGGTGCTGGCGGTCACGGCCTTCACCGTGGCGCACTCGATCACACTGGCGCTGGCGACGCTGGGAGTGATCCATGTACCGGGCCCGCCGGTGGAGGCGATCATCGCGCTGTCGATTGTGTTTGTGGCGCAGGAAGTCATCCAGCGCCAGCACGGTCATGCGGGGCTGGCTTCGCGCAAGCCGTGGCTGGTGGCGTTCGCCTTTGGCTTGTTGCACGGGCTGGGTTTTGCTGGCGCATTGGCCGAGGTTGGTCTGCCGCACAATGCCATCCCGCTGGCGCTGCTGTTTTTCAATGTCGGGGTCGAGCTGGGGCAGCTGGTTTTTATCGCAGCGGTGTTGGCGGTGACTGCGTTGCTGCGCCGGCTATGGCGCGGGGCGCTCGAACCAGGTTGGGCGACCCCGTTGCAGGCCTACCTGATTGGTGGCGTGGCGAGCTTCTGGCTGATTGAGCGCATCGTGGCGTTCTGGGGCTGAGCGGGCAGCGCGGCGGTGGAAAATTCGGCGCAGTTTTCCACCCTACCTACTGGCTGATCGAGCGATTTGTGGCATTTGGACGCTGAGCGTTTGCCCGTGCGTAGGGTGGGTTAGCCAGAGGCGTAACCCACCATGGATGCCTTGGGCATTCTGTTGTTAATCCGGCGTTTACTCCCAAAGTGGCCGGTCTTGTGACCGGCATGGTGGGTCACGGCCTGCGGCCTGACACCACCCTACAAAAGCCCGCAACGGTACGCGGGCTTACCAGCGGTTGCGCACTTCTTCGGCGAAGCCGGGGAAGTCCGCTAGTTGCAGCACGCGGCCATCGTCGAGCACGGCGCTGCCGCTGAAGTAACCGAATACCTGATGCTGTTCCGAGGCGATCGCCAGCAGGTTGACGTGGCTGTTGCGATCCACTGCCGGACGGAAACTCAGCTGCAGACGCTGGTCATTGCTGCTGACACGCCAGGGTTTGAGCCAGTCGCTGGGGTCGAAGTGGAACTGCACCTGATCCAGCTTGTGCGCCCGGCCGTCGTGAAACAGCAGGTTTTCGGTGGCCGGACTGCGGTCGCTGAAGCCGTAGCCGAGGTTGAAACCGAATGGCACGCCATCCAGATAACCGGACGCCGAGCCCCAGTACCAGGTGTTGTTGTAGGTCCAGACGCCACGCCCCCAGTCTAGAACGCCAAGTTCACGTTCGGGCTGCAGCGCATAGTGCTGGCCGGCAAAGTCAAAGCCGCCACTGGCTGGCAGGCAGTTGATCTTGCTGTTGTAGTAGAACGCCTTGCGGTTTTCGGCCCAGGAGGTGGCGATGTTCATCGACTCCAGCCCGGCCGGCTGGGTCAGGCAGATTTCGCCTTCAATGCCGCGGCCGTTCGGGCCCTGTAAGGTCGGGCTGGCGAAGCGCAGGCGCCGTTGTCCGGCTTCGGTGATGAAGTGCAGGGAGAGTTGTTTGCTGTCGAAACGGACTTCACCGTCGGCGGCCTGCTCGGGAAATGCGTGTCGCGCCAGCGGCAGAGCTTGCAGCGCATCGGTCTGATAGCTGTGGCCACTGGCCAGATCGACAAAACAGATGGCGTAGAGCCCGGCATAGCCGAGATTGCTGGCAGTCAGGCCGATGGCGAATTGCTGGTCGGCGGACATCACAGCGTAGTAGTCCCATTCCTTGATCTTCCAGGCGCTGGCGGGCACGGCGCTGCGCCGGTAGCGCCAGTAAGGATGGCGCGCCCAGCCTTCCTGGCTGAGCAGGCCGTTTTCCGCATGCAGTGGCAGCGCGCCAAGGATTTCTGTTTGCTTGCTCATAGCGGATCGACCTTCAGCAGTACACCTTCTTGCCCGCTGACGCGGACCTGGCTGCCCGCCGGCAATTCCGGGCCGGTGACCAGCCACAACGTATCGCCGGCCCTGATCTTGCCGCGGCCACCGATAATGGCTTCATGCAGGACAAACTCGCGACCGAAGAACTCACTGCCGCGCTGGTTCAGTCCGGGTTGGTCTGAAGGCTTGGCAGCGGCTTTCTGCCGCTGCCACCAGAAGACGGCCGTGAGGACCGACAGGCAGCCGAACAGCAGAAACTGCCAGGGCGAGGCCATGGCGGGAAACAGGTAAGTGAGTACCCCGACAATCGCCGCCGCGATGCCGGTCCACAGCAGGTAACCGCCGGCACCGAATACTTCAAGAATCAGCAGGATGCTGCCGAACGCCAGCCAGTCCCAGAACGTCAGGTGTTGCAGGTAGTCCCACATGAATATGAACCTCGTTAATGCCTTTGATGGGTATCGCTACGCTCAACCCATTCTGCGAACTGTGCAGGTAGGTTGGGTTGAGCGCAGCGAAGCCCAACGAACAGGGCGTTGGCCATGCGCAGAATCCCGTTGGGCTTCGCCGCTGCGCGGCTCAACCCAACCTACGGTTAAAACCTTTTAAGCCTTGTTTGCACCGAAGGTGGCCTTGACGATTTCACTGATACCGCCGACCGCACCGATCACCTGACTGGCTTCCAGCGGCATCAGGATCACCTTGCTGTTGTCGGCACTGGCCAGCTGGCCAAGCGCTTCGATGTATTTCTGCGCCACGAAGTAGTTGACCGCTTGCACATTCCCGCTGGCGATTGCCTCGGAGACCATGCGTGTGGCTTCGGCTTCCGCCTGTGCTGCCCGCTCGCGGGCCTCGGCTTCGAGGAAGGCGGCCTGACGCTGGCCTTCGGCCTTGAGGATATCGCCCTGTTTCTGGCCTTCGGCGGTGAGGATGGCGGCGGCACGCAGGCCTTCGGCTTCAAGGATCTGCGCGCGCTTGATCCGTTCGGCCTTCATCTGGCCGGACATGGCCGCCATCAGGTCGGCGGGCGGGCTGATGTCCTTGATTTCGATACGGGTGATCTTGCTGCCCCAGGGCGCGGTAGCCTCATCCACGGTCTTGAGCAGGCGCTCGTTGATTGCGTCGCGCTGGCCGAGCATGGCGTCCAGCTCCATCGAGCCGAGCACGGTACGGATATTGGTCATCACCAGGTTGCGGATGGCATGTTCGAGGTTGTTCACCTCATAGGCAGCCTGTGCAGCGTTGATGATCTGGAAGAAGCAGATGGCGTCGATCTGCACCGTGGCGTTGTCGGCAGTGATGACTTCCTGCGGCGG
>DATMWH010000313.1:0-4790 GCA_035562615.1 Pseudomonas sp.
AGTTCAGCACGAGCCTTGTCTGTCAGACCGCGACCGATGATCAACGGAATGCGGCCACCGGCGCGGACTTCGTCCAGCAGAACCGGGGTTTTCATTTCAAAGGTGGCCAGTACTTCATCTGTACCGTGTTTGCAGACTTTGCCTGCATATGGATAGACATCGATCACGTCGCCCATATTCAGCCTGGCAACGTCAAATTCGATCGGCAGGGCGCCGGCATCTTCCATGGTGTTGTAGAAAATCGGAGCGATCTTGCTGCCAAAGCAGAAACCGCCCCCGCGCTTGTTCGGCACGTTCGGGATGTCATCGCCAAAAAACCACAGCACCGAGTTGGTGGCGGACTTGCGCGAGGAGCCGGTGCCTACCACGTCACCCACATAGGCAACCGGGAAGCCTTTGGCCTTGAGGGCCTCCATTTGCTTCAACGGTCCGATGCTACCGGGTACGTCTGGCGTAATACCGTCACGGGCCATTTTCAGCATGGCCAGAGCGTGCAACGGAATATCCGGGCGCGACCAGGCATCTGGAGCGGGTGACAGGTCGTCAGTGTTGGTCTCACCGGTCACCTTGAACACGGTGAGGCTGATCTTGTCTGCCAGGGTTGGACGATTTTTGAACCATTCGCCGTCTGCCCAGGACTGCAGCACACCTTTGGCGTGTGCGTTGCCGTTTTTGGCTTTTTCGGCGACGTCATGGAAGGCATCAAACATCAGCAGGGTGTGCTTGAGTTGTTCGGCTGTGGTGACGGCCAGTTCGGCGTCATCCAGCAGTTCAACCAGCGTGACAATGTTGTAGCCACCTTGCATGGTGCCCAGCAGTTCGACTGCACGAGTCTTGCTGATCAGCGGAGAGCTGGCTTCGCCTTTGGCCAGTGCAGAGAGGAATCCGGCTTTGACATAAGCGGCCTCGTCAACGCCTGGCGGAACACGGTTGGTGATCAGGTCAAGAAGGAAGGCTTCTTCGCCGGCCGGCGGATTCTTCAGCAGTTCGACCAGGCCTGCAGTTTGTTCTGCGTTCAGCGGCTGGGGCACGATGCCCTGCGCGGCGCGCTCTGCTACATGTTTGCGATAGGCTTCAAGCACAATTATTACCCTCTTAAATGGCCCCGTGGGATTGTCCGGGACATATGACCAATGATTCTCCAAACGCAAGCGCTTTGCGGCTTTTTGAGCCCCTCAGCCAGGGTTTTGGAGGTTCCCAACCAGAAGCTGCTTTCAAAGTTTTACGTTACAGACGAGTGTTGCCTGTGTCGCAGTCAAGGAGTGTGTGGCTTTAAAATCGGGCCAAACAGGCTTTGGCGGTGACAAAGGAAACCGTGACGCTTTGAAAACAGCTTCCAACTGACTGTAGATGCCTTAAGCGGCTGGTCGAGTCTAAAGGATTAACGCGCCAAAGTTAAGCGCAGCGGCCGGTTTGCCAAGGTGACCGCGCTTCGACAAAGGTCTAAGATTGGCCGCCTCGTCATCTATCGGCTAACCACTTCCCGGAATGTCCAGGCAGACCATCAAAACACCATGCGTTGGACTGTGTTCTACGGTTTACGGCGATCTGGTATGCCGTGGCTGCAAGCGCTTTCACCATGAAATCATCAACTGGAACGCCTACGGCGAGCAGGAAAAACGGGCTGTCTGGTTGCGTCTGGAGCTTTTGCTGGTGCAGGTGATGGCGGCCAAGCTCGAGGTTTTCGATCCTGCCCGACTGCGCGAGCAGTTGGATCAGCGCAAGATTCGCTATCTGCCGGAGCAGTCGGAGTACTGCTGGGCTTATCAGTTGATCGCCCGTGGTGCGCGCCAGATCAACCAGCTGGATGCTTACGGAATGAGCTTGCTACCGGAGTTTCGGGGCTGGGAGCTACCGCAACTGCGCGATGCTATTGATCGCGAGTTCTTTCTCCTGTCACTTGCGCATTATGAGCGCTACATCGCGCCGCGATTCCTCGACGAGGGCCTGCACAGTCGGATCTGAGGCGCAGGTTGCGGTTTGCCTAAATCAGTCGCCGCGGTACTCGCAACCACTGGTACAGGTTTCCATAATGCGAACTCTCGACAACTCCGGTAGCAGTGGCTTGAGTTCCTGCCAGATCCATTTGGCGAGTATTTCGCTGGTAGGGTTTTCCAGCCCGGGAATGTCGTTCAGGAAGTTGTGATCCAGTCGGTCGTAGATCGGTTTGAATATCGCTTTTATCTCGGAGAAATCGCGAATCCAGCCGGTATGGGGGTCGACATCCCCTTCGATGTAGATCGCTGCGCGAAACGAATGACCATGCAGACGCCCGCATTTATGCCCTTGAGGGACATGCGGCAGAACATGCGCAGCCTCGAAGATGAATTCCTTGAACAGTTCCACAGTACGACGCTCTGTAAGGCACGCCCGTCGGGCGTTGCAGTGCCAGCAGTTTATCAGCTTAGCCGGCGCTAGCGAAAACTCTGCGCACGCGAACGCCCTGACTGGTCAGCGCAGCGGCTGCAGGCACTGGGCTATACGCCCGCTGTCGACCAGCTCGAGAAACTCGTCACCCAGGCGGCTGCTTTCTGCCATAGCCTTGCGCCAATAACGCTCGCGGCCAGCATCGTCGCCCATGTAGCGGCTGAAATCCTTGCGGTCCGGCAGCTTTGCGTGTGGCAGGCTGGCCAGGTATTGCGCGGACGGGGCTACCAGCAGGACATCCTGCAGGCGGCTGGCATCGCCATTGCGCCACGGCAGAGACTTATCGAACCAGCCGGGGATGATGCGGTCGGTGAAGTGCGGATACAGCACCAGTCCGTCACCGGCGTAGGGCAGGTCGAGGTGGTAATCGAGCAGGCCACCATCGCGAAATGCGCCATGCCCAACCCCGGGAATGTCTCTGATGGCCTGCATGACCATCGGGATTGAAGCAGAGGCGAGCAGCGACTGGCGCAGATTGCCGGTGGCCAGCGGATGAAAGTGCGAGCGAAAGTCCTCAAGCTGGCCCAAGGGTGGCTGTGCCCGCGCATCATGAATAATCAGCCGCTCAAAATGCCGTGCCAGTCGTTTACGCCCCAGCAGGTTGTTGCCGATGACAGCTGACAAGCCCAGCCCAAGGGCGCCTTTGCGATCGTGAACCATCAAGCCATGGCTTTTCACCACCACGATATTCAGGTGGTAGAGCGGGTTGGCCAGGATGTCGGCGTCTTGATCTTGCAGCAGGTCATGTAACAGCTTGCGGCAACTCAGGCTGACCTCCTGCATGCTCACGCCCTTGGCATAGCGTTGGCTGGTGTACAACTCACCCAGGCGTTTAATGCCCGCCACCGGGTCGGGCAAGCAGGCGCTGGCGAAGCGCCACGAGCCGATCGAAGCACCCACCAGGGTGCGTACTCGCGGCGCCCTGGGCAGCCAGTCGCCGAACAGGGCCAGATCCAGGCCTTGCAGGCCTAGGCCTTTGGGGCCGCCAGCGGCGCCGGGAAGAGTCGCGATATCGGCGGGCTGCAGGCCATTTTGCTCAATATGAGCCATGGCGCGCTTACCGGCGCGTAGCGTGAGTGCTGAGTGTTTGATCTGGATTGCGGGCATACCGGCCTCCCTTGCAGAGGCTGGCGATTATAAGGGGCGGCCTTGCCAGGCCAAGTGTATTCAGCCTGCTGAATACTCAACCTGTGGCGCGGAGCATGCGAATCTGCTTCTGCGCATGCTTACATGCCGTTGCCAAAGGCCGGGTTGCTCAGGTCAATCGACGCCCGTAGCGGTTTCAATGCATGGGCGTATTTGATCAGCACATCCAGCGCGTAATCGGCGCGCTCGCGGATGCGTCGATCATTGTCGTCGCCCGGCTCACCTGGGTTAAACGACTGCTCAACATGCCGCACGATCAGGTGCTCAGGTACATAACAAAGCCGGCAATTCTTGTAGCTTGAGGCGCGCAGCTCACTGATGGGATAAGCACCGCCAACGCCGGAAGAGACACCGACCAACAATCCAGGTTTGTGCGCCAACTCCGCCTTGCTGGCATAGATAAAGAAGTTCTTGATCGCCGGGCACGCCATGCCATGCCATTCAGGAGCAATCACCACCAGTGCGTCTGCCTGAGCCAGCTGCTGCTGAATGGTTGGCCAAGGCCCGCTATCAGCGGCCGGCCATAGCGGCAGTGGGGTGGCGCCCAAGCCCACAACCTGGCATTGCTCGGCACTGCTGTGCCCCAGTTGAATCAGGCGTTGCCGCAGATAATGGGCCACTTTTGCCGATTGACTGGGGCTGCGGCTTGAGCCAGCTACCAAGGTTATACAGAGCATGGGTTTTATTCCTTTAAGAGGTTCACTGCAGGCTAGCCAAAGGCTTGCAGTGCCACAAGAAAAATCAAGCGCAAGCCTGATTTGCCCCGCTACCGCGCTGCTGTCCGGCTCAATGCGTTGCAGAGCCTGGCCCTCGGGCGGCCCATGCCGTTAGCAAAGTGGGCATCAAGCGCCCTGCGTGGCTCAGGGCGTTGAGCTGAAGCGTTGGCTTAATGGCCCAGGCCGGTGCTTTGCAGCAGTTGCAGCAACGGCTGCGGGTACACCCCGAGCAAAAACGTAACGCCGGCAATCGCCAGCAGCATGATGCCACCTGCGCGCTGCCCCCAGTCGTGCTGCGCGTCATGGGTCAGTGAGGTGTGCTCCTGCATGAACAGGGTAACGATCACCCGCAGGTAATAGAACACGGCAATCGCGCTGCCCAGTACCAGGGTACCCAGCAGCCACCACAACTGGGCCTGCACGCCAACGGTAATGATGTAGAACTTGCCGATAAAACCGGCTGTTAGTGGAATGCCGGCCAGTGACAGCATCATCAAGGTC
>DATMWH010000314.1:0-3258 GCA_035562615.1 Pseudomonas sp.
GGCTGTAACCCGTAGCGACAAGCAGTCATTGACTTCCATACGTGGCTGATCGACAGGTATCCGGCTCATTGCTGCCCGAGTTTCGCCACACGCCCAATGGCAGCAGTGGCCGAGTTGCCGACGAATAGAAATCTGGGTACCCACGGATAGAGCCATCGGTGAGTTGGCGCAACGCCTTTCAGGCAATCAAATCCGGAACCTAGTCACACTCATCGCCTCCAAATATGAGATTGGAGACTTTTGATGCGGTCTGTCACTTTACCTTTGTCAACGCACCATAGGCGTATGCGCCGCCGGGTGGTCGCCGCCATCCTCGTGGGCACGCCGGTATGGTGCTTGGATTCCTTCGCCCAACCGGGCGCTAGTCGACGAGCCACACCAGCCCAAACCGAAGGCCCTTTTTACCCGGTGGTCTTTCCTGACGATAGTGATCATGACTTGCTGCGTAACGGCGCCTTGACTTATCCAGAAGGACAAGCCGTCTGGCTCGAAGGCAGTGTCAGCGACCTCGCCGGCCGGCCGGTTGCCGGTGCCCAGGTCGAGATTTGGCAATGCGACCATGCCGGCCATTACCATCACCCCGGAGACGGTGCCAGGGCGGACAGCCGGTTTCAGGGTTTTGGCCGGTTCATGGTCGCCGCCGACGGCCTGTACCGCTTTCGCACCATCCGGCCGGTGCCGTACAGCGGCCGAACTTCGCATATCCATATTAAAGTCAGGCTCGGTCAGCGTGAATTGCTGACCACCCAAGTGTATGTCGCGGGCGACCCCGGCAATCCACGCGACTTTCTGTGGCGCAGCTTGAGCACCGATGAGCGGGCCGCTTTGACGGTTTCTTTCGTGCCGGACAGCGACGGCTTGAGGGCCAACTTTCCCATTATCGTGGCCACCTGACCTAGGATTTTCGCTGAGAGATGCTGAGCCAATAAAGCGGATCACGTCGCTCGATTTCGTGAAGGCTGCAGCCAAACCTTCGATCAACACGTTCCCCCCAGTAGATCTCTCATGTCCGACTCGAACAGTTACACCCCGCCCAAGGTTTGGACCTGGGATAAGCCCAACGGGGGGCAATTCGCCAACATCAACCGGCCGATCGCCGGGCCCACCCACGAGCATGCATTGCCGCGCGGCAAACACCCGTTGCAGCTGTATTCGCTGGCGACGCCCAACGGCGTCAAGGTGTCGGTCATGCTGGAAGAATTGCTGGCACTCGGCCATGCCGGCGCTGAATACGATGCCTGGCGGATTCGCATCAACGAGGGAGATCAGTTCGGTAGCGGCTTCATCGAGGTAAATCCGAATTCCAAGATCCCTGCTCTGCTGGACTGCAGCGGTCCGGAACCAATAAGGGTTTTTGAATCCGGATCGATTCTCCTCTATCTGGCCGAGAAATTTGGCGCCTTTGTGCCCACCGAACCGGCCCGGCGCGCCGAATGCCTGTCGTGGTTGTTCTGGCAGATGGGCAGCGCGCCCTTCCTGGGTGGTGGCTTCGGCCACTTTTATGCCTATGCGCCGACCAGGATCGAATACGCGATCGACCGCTATGCAATGGAGGTCAAGCGCCAGATGGATGTACTTAACCGGCGGCTAGCTGAAAGCCCCTATGTCGGTGGTGATGAATACACGATTGCCGACATGGCCATTTGGCCGTGGTACGGGGCACTAGCCAAAGGTCAGTTGTACGAGGCGGGTGAATTTTTGCAGGTAAACGAGTACATCCACGTGATTCGCTGGGCCGACGAAATTGCCCAGCGCCCAGCAGTGAAACGGGGGCGCATGGTCAACCGGGTGACGGGGCCGCTGGAGAGCCAGCTACACGAGCGCCACGACCCAAGCGATTTCGACAACCGGACGCAAGACAAGCTAAAGGCATGATCATGATCACCCTTTACGATTGTGTGAGCGTGCCCTGCCCGCGCAGCGCGTGCATCCTGTTGGCCGAAATAATTATTGTCGGATCTGAACGGAGCCATGATGCCCTCACATTCCCTTGAAGATCGCGCCATGGGCGCCTTGATGGGTGCCTTCATCGGCGATGCACTGGCGCTGGGCCCCCATTGGTACTACGACCTGGATCAACTTCATGCCGATTTTGGCCAGTGGATCAGCGACTACACTACGCCCAAACCGGGGCGCTATCACGCGGGCATGGTTGCGGGGCAGCCCTCGCAAGCGGGGGTGCTGCTGCGACTGACCGTCCAGTCTCTGGTGGACTGCGGCAGCTACGATGAAGCCGACTTTTGCCGTCGCATGGACACCGACTTGTTCCCGCTGCTTGATGGGACGCCGATGAACGGACCGGGCGGCTACACCAGTCAATCAATCAGGGCGGCGTGGCGCAAGCGAGTTGGGTCCGGATTGCCTTGGGGACAGGTGGCGGGAAACGCTGACACCACCGAAGCCGCTGAGCGCATTCTCGCCATCGCTATCCGCTACGCGCTGCAACCCGCTGAACTCGCCTCGGCCATTATCCGGAATACGGTGCTGACTCAGACCGATGGAACGGTCGTGGCAATGACCGTCGCCTTCGGAGCTGTACTCGGCATGCTGGTTGAAGGGCAGGCAATGGATTCAAGCATCTCGGGCAAACTGATGGCCCGGGTCAAATCGGGTGAACTGCCTTTCCACGCCGTCACCAGTGGCAATCTGCAAGTGCCGCGATCTGGTCAGGCGGAACCACCGACAGCCGGTCGCTTTCCCTCGCCGGATGCATTGCTTAGCCAATCCTCAATTGCCATGGCTGCGATTGATCCCGATATCCGCATCGAGCCTGCCTGGAAGGTTTCTCTGGTGTATGGCATGCCCTGCGCGATCTATCACCAGTTTCCTGCGGCGTATTATCTGGCAGCACGGTTTCATGATGATTTTGAGTCTGCCGTACTCCATGCGGTCAATGGTGGCGGTCAGAATCAAGCCCGCGCTATTCTTGCCGGCGCCCTTACCGGGGCTCAAACCGGACTCTCAGGGATTCCACAGCGCTTCCTTGATGGTCTGCAAAATAGCGGCGAGCTACTGGATTTGGCAGGGCGACTGGCCAAACAGATGATTCACTAGTTGGTCGTTGCGGCCGCCGTCACTGGATGGCAGTTTTGCCGTTTCGGTCGTTTCTGCACTGGCCGAATTGTCGTCTGTTGCTTCTTGCATGAGACCGATGCTCGGCCTGACCTGCCGTTGGCCTGAAGGGGGTGTAGGGCGGTAATGAGCCAGTCAACTGCCATTCAGCCGAATATCGTGAATAACCCTGCCCGAGATCGAGGT